>NZ_JBNNPK010000016.1:0-162825 GCF_050275675.1 Allobosea sp. NPDC003192 | reverse complement strand
CGGTGGGGCCGAGGAACATGAACGAGCCGATCGGCCGGTTCGGATCCTGCAGGCCGGCGCGGGCACGGCGCACCGCCGTCGACACGGCCCGGACCGCCTGCCCCTGGCCGACGACGCGCTTGATCAGCTGCTCTTCCATCTTGAGCAGCTTCTCCTTCTCGCCTTCGAGCATCTTGTCGACCGGCACGCCGGTCCAGCGCGAGACGACCTGTGCGATGCTGTCGGCCGTCACGGTTTCGCTGGCGGAGGAGGTGTTGTCGTCGGTCTCGATGGCGGCGAGCTTCTTCTCAAGCTCGGGAATCTTGCCATAGGCGAGCTCCCCGGCCTTCTGGAACTCGCCCTTGCGCTGCGCATTGGCGAGCTCCGTGCGCAACTGGTCGAGCTCGGTCTTCATTTTCTGGGCGTCGGAGAGCTTGCCCTTCTCCGATTGCCATTTCGAGGTCAGGTCGGCCGATTTCTTCTCGAGCTCGACCAGTTCCTTGTCGAGCTTCTGCAGCCGGCTCTTCGAGCCGGCATCGTGCTCCTTCTTCAACGCCTCCTGCTCGATCTTGAACCGGACGATCTCGCGGTCGAGCGAGTCCAGCTCCTCCGGCTTGGAGTCGACCTGCATCTTCAGCCGGGCCGCCGCCTCGTCGACGAGGTCGATCGCCTTGTCGGGCAGGAAGCGGTCGGTGATATAGCGGTTCGACAGCGTCGTCGCCGCCACCAGCGCGGAATCGGCGATGCGCACGCCATGGTGGAGCTCGTATTTCTCCTTGAGGCCGCGCAGGATCGAGATGGTGTCCTCGACCGTCGGCTCGGAGACGAAGACGGGCTGAAAGCGCCTTGCCAGCGCCGCATCCTTCTCGACATGCTTGCGGTATTCGTCGAGCGTGGTCGCGCCGACGCAGTGCAGCTCGCCGCGCGCGAGAGCTGGCTTCAGCAGGTTGGACGCGTCCATCGCGCCATCGGTCTTGCCGGCGCCGATCAGCATGTGCATCTCGTCGATGAACAGGATGATGCCGCCGGCCGCCGAGGTCACCTCCTGCAGCACCGCCTTCAGCCGCTCCTCGAACTCGCCGCGATATTTCGCGCCGGCGATCAGGGAGCCGAGGTCGAGCGACAGCAGCTTCTTGTCCTTCAGGCTCTCGGGCACGTCGCCGTTGATGATGCGCAGCGCCAGGCCCTCGACGATCGCGGTCTTGCCGACGCCGGGTTCGCCGATCAGCACGGGATTGTTCTTGGTCCGGCGGCTGAGAACCTGGATGGTGCGGCGGATTTCCTCGTCGCGGCCGATGACGGGATCGAGCTTGCCGTCCCGCGCCGCCTTGGTCAGGTCGCGGGCGTATTTCTTCAGCGCATCATAAGCATTCTCGGCCGAGGCGCTGTCGGCAGTGCGCCCATTTCGCAAGGCCTCGATGGCGGCATCGAGATGTTGCGGGCTGATGCCGCCGCGGGCGAGCAGCTTTCCGGCGTCGCTGTCCTTGTCAGTGGCCAGTGCCTGCAGCAGCCGCTCGACCGTGACGAAGCTGTCACCGGCCTTGTCGGCGAGTTTTTCGGCGGCAGTGAAGACACGCGCGAGATCCGGCGCCAGATAGACCTGCCCGGCCCCCCCGCCCGACACCTTCGGCAACTTGGTCAACGCGGCTTCGGTCTCGGACAGGATGGCGCGTGAGTTGCCGCCGGCGCGGTCGATCAGCCCTGCGACCAAACCTTCATTGTCGTCGAGAAGCACCTTGAGCAGATGCAGCGAGGTGAACTGCTGGTTGCCTTCCCGCGACGCCAGCGACTGCGCGGACTGGACGAAGCCTCTGGCGCGATCGGTATATCGTTCAGCGTTCATCGAACGGCCTTTCGGAACAATATCTGATCAAGGCGAATACCAGCCCCATGGTGCCACCCTGTCAATCTCGGGGCGGCGAGCCATAGCGAGCTTCGGCAACCCTGCCGACTCATATGAGCAACCGACATGCCAAGGCAGATGGCCAATGAAATCAGCATGATGAAAGGGAGGTGGCGGCAGTGCGGGACAATCTGTCGATGGCCAGGCGGACAATCTGTCCATAGGGTCGGCAGTCTCAACGAGCGGCGGGTAGCCACACGGTGAAAGTCGTCCCGGCGCTCGGCTCGCTCTCGACCGAGATTCTGCCACCCTGCCGCGTCACCAGCATCTGGCTGATCGACAGGCCGAGCCCGGTGCCCTCCCGCCGCTTGGTCGTGAAGAAGGGATCGAAGACCCTCTGCATCACCTCGGGGGTCATCCCCGCGCCGGTATCGGCGATCCGGATCGCGACGCCAGCCTGCCCGTCCATGTCGCTGTCGATGCTGCGCAAGGTGAGCCGTCCGCCATCGGGCATCGCATGGATGGCGTTGACGATGAGATTGACCAGCACCTGCTGGAGCTCGGTGCGGTTCATCATGATCGGCTGGAGTGCCCGGTCCTCGCGTTCGACGGCAATCGTGGTCCTCTTCAGGAGATGCTGCACGAGCGGCAGCGTGTCGGAGATGACGCCGGACGCGGAATAGTGCTCGGTGTAGCCGGAATACTCCTGGGGCTTTGCGAATTGCAGCAGCTTGGTCACGATCTCGGTGATCCGGTCCATCTGCTGTTCGATCAGCCGGAACTCCGTCTGCGCTTGCCCGGCATCCGCGCCCATAATCTGGCGGATCACCTCGAGATTGCCCTGCATGACGGCGATGGGGTTGTTGATCTCATGGGCGACGCCGGCGGTGATCTCGCCGATGGCCGCGAGCTTCTCCGACATGATGAGCTGCCTGGTTGTCGTCTCGAGCTGCGTCGTGGTCAGCTGCAGGGCGCGCGCACGCTCCTCGACACGCTGGTTGAGTTCCTGGTTCCACTGTCGCAGTTCGGCATCGCGCTCCTGGACCTGATCGAGCAGATGGTCGAGATGAAGCGCGACCCGTCCGATCTCGTCCCGCTTGGTGACCACACCGGTCCGTGCCGCGAGATCTCCGCCTTCGACCTGCGTAATGACTCCACTCATGCGCTCCAGTGGCCGGAAAATCTCGCGGGCCCAGTGCAGGAACAGCGGCACGGTTGCGAGAACGGCAATCAGGAAAGCCGCAGCGATCGCGATCAGGGTTTCCTGCTTGGCTTGAAAGAAGGGCTTTTCGAGGAAGCCGGCGTAGAGCATGCCGATGCGCCTGCCCTGGCTGTCGACGATCGGCTCATAAGCCGAGACATACCAATCGTCGACGACGAAGGCGCTGTCGCGCCAGATCCGGCCCTGGTCGAGCACTGCGCTGCGAACCTGGGCGGAGACACGGGTCCCGATCGCTCGCTGTTCCTCGAACATGCGCACATTGGTGCTGATGCGGACGTCATCGAGGAACAGGGTGACGGTGCCGCGGCTGCCTTCCGGCAGTCCGGAACCGTGATAGATCAGATCGTTGATGCCATCGACGAAGGCGAGGTTGCGGTTGAGCAATATGCCGCCGACCAGGGCGGCGGGGCGGCCATCGGGCAGTTTGACGGGGCTGGCGGCTTGCAGGACGAGCCCGCGTGGCTCGACCAGGCGATCACTGGGGGTGCTGCCGGCCGTTGGAACGATCTCGATGCGCGCGCGCAACGCCAGCTCGGGCGAGAGCGCGGCCAGGTCCCTTTCCTCGAAGATATCGATCCCGGCCCGAGCCCTCCCCTGCAGGGCGGAGCGGACGATCGGCCCATCCGAACGGATGAAGCCGGACGTCATCTGCCGCCAGGCGACAATCACCCGTCCGTCGTCGGCGACCACATAGAGAAAATCGAACCCGCGTCCTGCTGCGACATCCGACAGGAAAGCCGCGAGATCGCCATTGTCGCCTTCACCTTTTCCAAGCAGCTCCTGGAAACGGGCGGCCTCCGTCACGGCGGTGAGATGATCCCCGGTGCTATCCCGGATTCGCGCCAGATACTGGTGCGCGATGGTCAGGTCGTCATTGACCTTGGACAGCATCATCGCATTGAAGCGGGCGTTCCAGCGATAGATGCTGATGCCCAGCAGCAGCGGCAGGATGATCAGCATCGGCACGAGCGCAATCGCCAGCAGGCGGTAGCGTACGGACCGCCCGCGAGACCCGCCACTTGTTACCTCGCTAGACATTCCAGCTGGCGCATTTGCGGTCGATGGTCTTGCGCGAGATGCCCAGCCGACGTGCCGCCTCCTCGCGATCGCCGCCGGTCTCGCGCAGCATGGCGAGGATGTGGCGTCGCTCGACATCGGCGAGGGTCTGCCGCCCGCCTTCGCCCCCCGTTTCGTGGCGCTCAAGGCTGTTGCCGAGCACCGCCGGAAAAGCGCCGAGGATGACGGCGCGCTCGATCAGATTACGAAGCTCGCGGATGTTTCCGGGCCAGTCATAGCGCCTCAGCGCAGCGCGCACGTGCTCGTCGATCGCGACGGCTGGCATGCCAAGCTGCCCGGAGAATTCGCGCATGAACATCGACGCCAGTTCCAGAACATCGTCGCCGCGCTCCTTGAGCGGCGGCAAGGCGATCCGCACGACGTTGATCCGGAAATAGAGGTCGGCACGGAACGATCCTTCGTCGACGCGCCGCGCCAGATCGGCATTGGTCGCGAAGATGAAGCGGGCGTCGAAGGGCACCTCGCGTTCCGAGCCGACCGGCCGGACGCGGCGATCCTCCAGTACGCGCAGCAACTTGCTCTGCAGCAGGAAAGGCAGGTCGCCGATCTCGTCGAGGAACACGGTGCCGCCATGAGCGTGCATGAACAGGCCTTCGCGTGCACGCCCGGCGCTGGTGAACGCCCCTTTCAGATGGCCGAACAGCTCGCTCTCGATCATGTCCGCGGGAATGGCGCCGCAATTGATCGGCACGAACAGCTTGGCGGCCCGGCTCGACAACGAATGGAGCGAGCGCGCAACGACCTCCTTGCCGGTGCCCGACATGCCCGTCAGCAGGACGGATGTCGGCAGCGGCGCGACCTTGGCCACCGTTTCGCGCACCGACTGGATCGCCCTGGAGCTGCCGACCAGCCTGTCCCGCAGGAAGGATTGGTGCCCCGGCGAGTGCAACTCGTGTCGCAGCACGTCGTTCTCGCGTTGCAGCCGGCTGCGGTCGAGACAGCGCGATACAGCATTGAGCAATTGGTTCGAACGGAACGGTTTGATGATGAAATCCACCGCGCCGGCGCGCAGGGCGCCGATGGCCGTCTCCAGATCGGCATAGGCCGTCATCAGGATGACATCGGCGAAGAAGCCGCTTGCGCGCTGCTCGGCCAGCCAGTCCAGGCCGTTCTGCCCGGGCATGATGTTGTCGAGGATCACGACGTCGAAAGGATGCTCCTCGACTTTGTGCGAGGCTTCCTTCGCATTGGCCGCTTCCTCGATCCGCTTGCAGCGCGGTCTCAGCAGCTTGACCAGGAAATTGCGCATCCCGGGCTCGTCGTCGACGATCAGGATCGAGGCTCCGGCCAGCCAAGGGCCGAACTCCGGATCGGCAGACGACTCTCTCCCGGCCACGTCTTGCTCCAGCGACATCCGATCCTTCCCGTCTGCTCGGGCCTTTGCGAGACCCCACTCGCCGTCGCGGCGAGCGACGGCGGTCCTTCGCACGTCTTCAGCGGTCACCCGCAATGCGCGTCAGGCGTCACTTCTGGCCCAGAAAGGCCGGCGCCAGATCCTGCGCGACCATGCTGCGGGCCGCCTGGTCGGTCTGCTCGCTGCCGACTTCGTTCATCTGCTTCGCCGCTTCGAACAGCAGCGCCTTCACGTCGTCCGGAGACAGCACGCCCTTCTCCACCAGCTTGCGGACGAGGGCGCGGAGCACGAGCATGTCGATCTCGATCCGGCCCTGGCCCGGGAAAGGTTCCGTCATGGCATCCTCCGTACGACCGTGCCTCGAAGCCGTGCTCAGAGCGGCCGGAAACTAGCCGCGACCTCCGCCGATCTGCTGACGCAGCTCGACGAGCGCGCGCCGCAGCCCGTGGACCTGGTCCATGAGGTGCAGGATCACGTCGATGCCTTCGTCGTTGGCGCCGAGATCATTCTTGAGCCCGCGAATGAGGTGGGCGCGCGCGATGTCAATGTCCTGGAAATGCAACTCGCCTGCCGTCTCCTCCGGAATCAGCCAACGCTGCTCCAGCCAGAATTCCAGCACCTGCACCTGAAGCCCCGACGAGGTCAGGAATTCCTGTTTGGTCATCCTCATGACGCTATCCCCTCGCGCGGATCGTAGTCCTTGCCCTTCCAGGTCGAGACGAAGGCTTCGAGCTCAGGGTCGGGCGTTTTCGGCAGGACCACCTTGAGCCTGACGAACTGGTCGCCCTGGCCGCCGCCGCGGCGTGGGGCGCCCTTGCCGCGCAGGCGTAGCTTCGTTCCGGTGTTCGACCCTTTCGGTACCGACATGGTGACGTCGCCCGTCGGCGTCGGCACCCGCACCGGCCCGCCGAGAACCGCCTCGGTCAGCGAGATCGGCAATTCGAGCGTGATGTCGTCGCCCTCGCGGGTGAAGCGCCGGTCGGGCCGGACCTCGATCTCGATCAGGGCGTCGCCCGGCCCGCCCTTGCCGGTTCCCGGAGCTCCCTTGCCCTTGAGCCTGAGGGTCTGGCCGTCGACGAGGCCGGGCGGAATCTTCACGTCGATCGTGCTGCCATCCGGCAGGTTCAGGCGTTGGGTCGCACCGGTGATCGAGTCCACGAAATCGACCGCGAGATGATAGTGCAGATCCTGCCCACGGCGGTTCGCCCGTGTCCTCTGGCTGCGTCGCAGGAACTCGGCGAGAGCGTCGTCCTCGTCCATGAAATCGGCGAAGCCCGACGCATCGGCGTAAGGGTTGCCCTGGTCCGAAGAGGCGAAGTCCCGATAGTAATGGTGCTGCGGCCGCTCGGCACCGGAGGCATCGATCTCGCCGGCGTCGAAGCGCTTGCGCTTGTCGGCATCGCTCAGCAGGTCATAGGCGCCCGCCACCTCCTTGAACTTCTCCTCCGCAGCCTTGTCGCCGGGATTGAGGTCGGGATGCAGCTTTTTCGCCAGCTTGCGATAGGCGCTCTGGATCTCGGCAGCGGAAGCCGTCTGAGCGACGCCGAGAACCTCATAGGGATTTTTCACGGGCTACTCCGAAGGCCTGTGCGGCGAAGCACATGTCGAATTCTGTCACTTCGCCTGAAATTTGATAGCGGCATGCGTACCATCGCAGAAGGGCTTGTTTTCGGAGCTGCCGCATCGACACAGGGTCACGCGCTGACGAAGCTCATAGGCCGCGCCATCGGCCGAGATGACGGCGATCCCGCCGCGCAGCCAGATCGGGCCGCTGCAGCCCTCGGCAGGATCCTCGATGAATCCGATCGACGGTTCGACATCAGGCTCGATCGCCGCCTGACGGGCCTTGTCCCAGGCGACGAGTCGCCCCGACGGACAGTCCTGAACCTGACGGGTGAAGGTCTCGCGCATCTCCGGGTCGGCCGTTTGGGCAACTTCGTTCCAGACTTGCCCATTGGCATCGCAGAAGCGCGCGAAAGCACAGAGCTTTTCGACATCGAGGAGCGCGAGCGCCGGACCGTCGAAGGCTTGCGCCTGTTCGAGATAGGGTGTCCTGCTCGCGACCTCGGTGCCATCGAAGCCGACCCTGGCGTGAGAACCGTCGCAGAACGGCTTGTTGCGTGAATGCCCACACCGGCAAAGCGCGATGGCCGCCTTTCCCGCGGGGTGGTCGCGCCCGATCCATTCCTCCGACACACCCGCCGCATCGGTCGCAATCGTCAGCTCGGACAACCGGACACGACCCGCCACGACATAAGGTCCGTTGCGCGTGACCGTCACACGCACGCTTTGCTCGGTGTTCCGCATGACACCTCTCCCATCTGCGATACGGCATTCCCTGGTCGAGCGTGAGCCGAAGCGCGTCTTGCCTTGCGTCACCCCTTCTTCTTGTCGTCGTCGATCTCGGTGAATTCGGCATCGACCACGCCATCGCCGCCGGCTTGCTGCGCCGGACCTGCCTCGGGGCCCGCCTGCGCCGAGGCCTGCATGGCCTCGGCGAGCTTCATCGAGGCCTGCTGCAAGGCATTGGCTTTCGCCTGGATCGCCGCGACGTCGTCGCCCTTGGCCGCCTCGCGCAGACCGTTCACGGCATCGTCGATGCCGCGCCGATCCGGCTCGGACAGTTTGGCGCCGTGCTCCGACAATGTCCGCTCGGTCGCATGCACCAGCGCTTCGGCCGAGTTGCGGGCTTCGATGACTTCGCGGCGCTGCTTGTCCTCGGTCGCATGCGCCTCGGCGTCCTTGACCATCTTCTGGATCTCGGCCTCGGAGAGGCCGCCGGAGGCCTGGATCTGGATGCGCTGCTCCTTGCCCGTGCCCTTGTCCTTGGCCGAGACGTTGACGATGCCGTTTGCGTCGATGTCGAAGGTCACCTCGATCTGCGGCATGCCGCGCGGGGCCGGCGGAATGCCGACGAGATCGAACTGACCGAGGAACTTGTTGTCGGCCGCCATCTCACGCTCGCCCTGGAAGACCCGGATCGTCACCGCCTGCTGATTGTCCTCGGCGGTGGAGAAGGTCTGGCTCTTCTTCGCCGGAACCGTGGTGTTGCGTTCGATCAGGCGGGTGAAGACGCCGCCCAGTGTCTCCAGGCCGAGCGAGAGCGGGGTCACGTCGAGCAGCAGCACGTCCTTGACGTCGCCCTGCAGCACGCCGGCCTGGATCGCAGCGCCGATGGCGACGACCTCGTCGGGGTTGACGCCCTTGTGCGGCTCCTTGCCGAAGATCTTCTGCACGACCTCCTGGACCTTGGGCATGCGGGTCATGCCGCCGACCAGCACGACCTCGCCGATATCCGCGGCCTTCAGCCCTGCGTCCTTCAGCGCATTGAGGCAGGGCTCGATCGTCCGCTGCACGAGGTCTTCCGTCAGCGCCTCGAACTTCGCGCGCGTGATCTTGATCAGCAGGTGCTTCGGGCCCGAGGCATCGGCGGTGACGAACGGCAGGTTGACGTCGGTCTGGGTGACGGTGGAGAGCTCGATCTTGGCCTTCTCGGCCGCCTCTTTCAGGCGTTGCAGGGCGAGCTTGTCCTTGCGCAGGTCGATGCCCTGCTCTTTCTTGAACTCGTCGGCGAGGTATTCGACGAGGCGCATGTCGAAGTCCTCGCCGCCGAGGAAGGTGTCGCCATTGGTCGCCTTCACCTCGAAGACGCCGTCGCCGATGTCGAGGATCGAGACGTCGAAGGTGCCGCCGCCGAGGTCATACACGGCGATCTTGGCCTGTTTCTGCTTTTCAAGACCGTAGGCGAGCGCGGCCGCGGTTGGCTCGTTGATGATGCGCAGCACTTCCAGGCCGGCGATCTTGCCGGCATCCTTGGTCGCCTGGCGCTGGGCGTCGTTGAAATAGGCCGGGACGGTGATCACAGCCTGCGTCACCTTCTCGCCGAGGTTGGCTTCAGCCGTCTCCTTCATCTTCTGCAGGATGAAGGCGGAGATCTGCGAAGGCGAATAGGGCTTGCCCTCCGCTTCGACCCAGGCGTCGCCATTGCCCGCCTTGACGATCCTGTAGGGCACGAGCCCCTTGTCCTTCTCGACGACGGGGTCGTCATAGCGACGCCCGATCAGGCGCTTCACCGCGAAGATCGTGTTGGTAGGGTTGGTCACCGATTGCCGCCGCGCCGGCTGGCCGATCAGCCGCTCGCCATCGGAGGTGAAGGCCACGATCGACGGCGTCGTGCGCGCACCTTCGGCGTTCTCGATGACACGCGCATTCTTGCCGTCCATGACGGCGACGCAGGAATTGGTCGTGCCGAGATCGATTCCGATGACTTTGGACATCGTGCTGCTCCCTGTCGCGGTTTGATTGTCGTGTTCGCTTCCTGCTGCGCCTTACCGAGCCGCCCCCGCAGATCCGGGATCAAGGGAGGGCGGTTGGATCGGGATGGCGGGCTCCGCACCTCGCTTGCCCGCCCCGCCGATCGGAATCTTGCGGCTCGTGTCCTGTGTTCCCGCTCTCGGGAACGTCACGATCAGGACGCCGTTGTCGAAGCGCGCCTGGCTCTGATCGCCGACCACCGCGCAGGGCAGTTTCACCGTCCGCTGGAACGTGCCGTAGGCGCGCTCGATGATGTGGTAGCTGTCCTTGGGATCGACGCTGTCGGCCTTCTTCTCGGCACGAACGGTCAGCAGATCGCCGGCGAGCGAAAGGTCGATGTCGTTGCTGTCGATTCCCGGCAGTTCGATGGTGATGCGGACCTGCCGGTCGTTGGCGCAGACATCCGTGATGGGACTGATTGGCGCGGTCTGGTCGGCTCCGCCTGCCAGCCTGCCATGAAACACGTCGTCGAAGAGGCGGTTCATCTCCCGGTGGAGTGCGTGAAACGGCGTCTCGATACTGCGCTCGAGGAGATTGGGCTGGGGAGCGCTCGGTAGGCGGCCGGAAGAAGAGGGGGCCTGTGTCATGAGATCACCTCGTTCGTCGCCATCAACGCGTTTCCGATATCGCACAGCAACCGACATGCCAGCCGGTATAGCTTGTGATATCAGTATCTTAGCCTGTTACCTTGCGCTCCGACGGACAAGCTGTCCTGCTCCGCCCGGACAGAATGTCCGTGACGCTGGAGCTAGCGAATGGCGGCTTCGACCGTCTGGCCGATCCAGGCCTCCAAGGAGAGACCCGCCTTCCTGGCGCGTTCCGTCGCCGCCTCCGCCACGCCCGGCTTGAGGGGAACGTCATAGATGACCGCATCGACATCGTTCTGCGCGTAGACGAGGCGCGTCGCCTTCTGGGCGAAGCGCAGCACGCGTGTCCGCTTCTCGGCGTCGGACAGGCCGGTCTCGGCCGCCACGGCCGGACAGAAGAAGGCGATCAGGTGGTCGGTCGTGTTGCCCGGCGACAGTCCATGCTCGCGCAGCAGCGTGATCGCGGCGGCGAGCTTGTCGCTCTGTTCCAGCGCAAACCCCTTGGGTAGCCGCGCACCGACCTCGGCCGCGACCGGCGATATGGCAAGGTTGCCGATATTCGGACAGGTGAAGCCTGCGGCGAATGACGGGCTGGCGAGGAGCACGGAGCTGGCGAGTGAGATACCGGCGATAGCTGCGATCTTCTTCATCGACCGTCCTCCGAACTTTCGCGTATGCGCCCTGGCAGGCTTCATCGTCCCGATGGCGGCTTGCCGGACGGGCCGCCGCGCGCGACGCCGACCTTGGCCGGGCGCAAGGGGCGAGCTCCTATGGAGTAGCCGGGCTCGACGATCCGGCTGACCGATCCGTCGGGAACCGACGGATCGGGAATCTCGAACAGCGCTTCATGGAAATTCGGATCGAAGCGCTCGCCGATCGGCAGCAGCTTCTTGACGCCGTGTCTCTCCAGCACGCGCAGCAGCTCCTTCTCGGTGAGCTCGACGCCTTCGAGCAGGGCTTTGACGGTGCCGTCGTTCTTGCGGCTTTCGGCTGGAACGCTGGCGATGGCGCGCTCCAGGTTGTCAGCCACGGGCAGCAGGTCCGCGGCGAACTTCGCGACGGCGTATTGGCGCATGTCGGCGAGATCACGCTCGGCCCGGCGGCGGACATTCTCGGCCTCGGCCAGCGCCCGGAGCAGGCGATCCTTCAGGGCTGCATTCTCGGACTGGAGTTCGGCCAGAGCGACGCTTTCCGGCTGCGACGGCTCAGCCTCTGCGCCCGGTTGGTGGTCAGGCGCTTTTGCGTCCGGCTCAGCCGGCCTGCTCGTATCGGGGGAGGGGGCGCCATGGTCGCTCCGGCTGCCGGCTCGCCTGTTTCCGGTCGCATCCCTGCCGATCATGATCGCCTCCGATCCGCTTGCATCGCTTTGCAGGAGGGGGCCGCGCGAACTGAACGCGCCGGACTCTCTCAGCTTCCGTTACGAAAGGCGCTGCCTGCTACACGGCGGCACCATGTTCCAGAGAGCGGTTTGCTCAGCTTGCTGATCTCAGCCGAAGGCCGGCGGCGAGCATCGCGCAGCCCTGGAAGACGAGGTCGACCGCCAGGACCAGGCCCAGAACCCATGAGCTGTTGACCGGCCAGCCCAGGAGGAGGATCAGCCCGACGATGGTCGAGAGGACTCCGGAGGCGACGACCCAGCCCCAGCCTGGTTCGGACATCGCACCGGCTCCGAGCCAGGTCCGCGCAATGCCGGATGCGGCCGTGAACAGCGCCAAAAGCAGGGTCAGCGCCGAAGAGGCCAGAGCCGGGTTGAGGAATGCCATGACGCCGGCGGCGGCATAGAGGATGCCGCTGGCGAGCCACAGCAGGAAGCCGCCCCACTGCTTGAGCTGGAAGGACTGGACGACCTGCAGCACGCCCGCCAGCATCATCAGGCCGCCGAGATAGTAGACCGTGACGATGGTAGCCAGCAGCAGATGGCTGCTCGCGACCAGCCCGAGGATGATGAAGGCGACGCCGAGCGCGACGAACCACCCCCAGCCCGCGCGGAGAGTGGGGAACGGAAGGACGTCATGGCCTTTGTCGATCTGCGTCATGGGCCGGCTCCGTTGTTCGGCACCAGAGCTCGTGCTTTCGATCGGGCTGTTCGATCCGATCGGCGTCGGCTCCGGTTTCGGGAAGGACCGCAACAGGCGTGCCAATAATAAAGTTTCTTTATATCAAAGGCTTGTCGGAATTTAGAAGAAGAGGAGAAGACATTCTGTCTTCGTTTTCGCGGACAGAATGTCCAGCCGAGCTGCCAGCGATGACCTCAGGATCGGGCGGCAGGAAACACGATTGCGCCGAAGCGCACCCGGCGTGCGATCTCGAACTGCTCCTGGGTCTGAGGTTTGACGAAGAGGGCGACGACGTTGGGATGGACCTCTGTGACGCGCTGCTCGATCCGCGCCACGCAGGCCTCGATCTCGTGCGTGTGCAGCCCCGGATCGAACTCGATGCTGAGCGCCACCATCGCCTGATCCGGAGCGAGCTGGGCGGTCAGCGCTGTGTTGGCGTGGACGACGCCGGGTTGCTCCTGTGCGAGCCGGCAGATCGCATCGACGAGCGCAGGCGTCGCCCGTTCGCCGATCAGCAGACTCTTGCTCTCGATCGCCAGCAGGGTGGCGACGACCGCGAGGACGAGCCCGATCAGGATGGAGGCGATACCGTCGAAGACCGGCTTGTCGAACCATTGCGCGGCGAAGATGCCCGCTGCCGCGATCAGGATGCCGATCAGCGCGGCCGTATCCTCGAACAGCACCATGAAGGCCGGCGGATCCTTGCTCTGCCGGAACGCCGTCCAGAACGGAACCTGCGCCCGGGCTTTCGAAAAGCTGCGCCAGGCGACGATCCATGACGCGCCCTCGAACAGGAAAGACAGCCCGAGCACCATATAGCTGATGCCGGCGTGCCGGATCGGCTCGGGGGCGATGACATGGTGCACGCCCTGATAGATCGAGACGCCGGCGCCGAGCGCGAACAGCATCAGCGCGACGATGAAGCTCCAGAAATAGAGCTCGCGGCCGTAGCCGAAGGGATGGACGAGGTCCGGCCGCCGCGAAGCCCGGCGGTAGCCGTAGAGCAGCAGGCCCTCATTGCCGCAATCGACGATCGAGTGGACGGCCTCGCTGAACATCGCGGCGCTGCCGGTGATGGCCGCCGCTGCGAGCTTGGTCACGGCGACGGCGACGTTGCCGGCGAGCGCCGCATAGACCACGCGCCGGCCGGCTGAATGACGCTGCAGCTTCGGATCGGACACCATGGCGGTCATGTCAGCCTCCGATGATCGGCGAGCGCTGGCCGAACATTACCGTACCGCAGGTCCTGCGCCGCTCGGCGGGGTGGCGACCGGTCCGCCTCGCGCGACGGGAGGGGCCGCCGCCTCCACAGGCCAGCTCTCGACATAGATCGACTGACTGGGGAAGGCGAAGCCGGTTCCCGCCTTCTCGACGAGCGCCTTGATCGACAAGGCGAGCGCTTCCTTGATCCGCAGCCATTCGCCCCAGTCCGTGCTGCGGGTGAAGCAATAGAGCATGAGGTCGATCGAGGAGGCGCCGAAATCGGCGATGCGCACGAAGACCGGCGCCTCTGGAGGCGCGACGAAATCGGGATTGTCGCGGATGAGCGCCTCAATGCCGTCTCTGACCTCGCGCAATTGCTCGACGGTCGCGCCATATTCGAGGCCGATTGTCCAGGAGATGCGCCGGGAGGTCATCTGCGTGAAGTTGGTCAGCGCATTGTCGGCCAGCTTCGAATTCGGCACGAAGACGGGTGCCAGGTCGAAGCGACGCACCTTTGTCGTGCGCAACCCGATCGTCTCCACGGTACCCTCGACCACGCCGTCCACCCGGATCCAGTCACGGGTCTCGAAACGCTGCTCGCCGATGATGAAGATGCCGGCGATCAGGTTCTTGAACAGGTCCTGCGCGCCGAGTGCGACGGCGACACCGACGAGACCGAGGCCGGCGAGGACCGGGCCGACACGGATGCCCCAGATTTCGAGCACGACGGCAGTGCCCAGCGAGAGCAGGATGATCCGGCACACGCGCACCGCCCAGCCGACCATCGCTTCATTGAAGATCGCCCGATTGCCATGGAGCACCGCGAAGGCCGGTTCCACGACAACGAAAAGCGCCCAGAACAGCGTCGCCGCGGCCAGCGACCGGGCGACCTCGACCAGCAGGTCCTTCGCCCACGCAGGCAGGTCGAGGAAGACGGCGATTGCGAGGACTGCAAGGACGATCGGGACGAAACATAGTGGCGGCGTCAGCGCCGTGAGGATGCCTTCTCCGGCATCGTTCTTGGCACCGACGGTCCACCGCTGCAGCTGTCGCAGCAGCGCGCGGCCGATGAAGCGCCTGAGCGCGACCGCTAGCGCCAGGATGACAAGCGCCAACGCGATCTGGCCGATCGTGACGCCACCGAGATCATGGCGCCAGGCCCCCTGCAGCATCGTCCAGCCTATGGCGAAGCTCCGGTCTGTCTGTGCTTCCATGTCGGTGCCCGCCGATCATGAGGGAGGACGTCGTGGCGCAGCATGGCAGTGGCTTCGCGCGATGCCAGCCGATCCGACACGCCGCGCACAGGAGAAAGCACGGGCCGGTCGTTCAAGGGGACAAGGTGAGCTTGATGAGCCCGCTCACCAGGCCGAGAGCCGCCACGCTCGCGACCCAGATCCCGGCCCTCCAGGCCAGCTGCTTCCAGAACGGTGCGCGCGTCGTCATCAGTGATAGCCGTGCGTGCCGACCTTGCCGCGGAACACCCAGTAGGCCCAGCCGGTATAGGCGAGGATCAGTGGGATGATCACGAGCGCGCCCGGCAGCATGAAGACCTGGCTGCTATAGGGAACCGCCGCATGCCAGATCGTCACCGCCCGCGGCACGATATAGGGGTAGATGCTGACGCCTAGGCCGACGAAGCCGAGCAGGAAGAGCGCAAGGGCCATGGCGAAGGGCAGCCGGTGGGAGCCGCGCTTCAGGCTCCAGAAGAAGGTCACCGCGCTGATGACGACAAGGAGCGGCACCTGGGCGGTGAGCAGCACGCCGGGCAGGGCGAACCAGCGGCGCCAGTAATCGTAGCTCAGGAAGGGAGTCGCGGCGCTCACGGCTGCGAGCGAAAGCAGCGTCGCGATACCGAGCCAGAAGGCGGCGCGCCGCGCTTGCTCATGGCTGCTGCCTTCGGTCTTCCAGATCAGCCAGGTTGCGCCGAGCAGCGCATAGCCGATGACCACGGCGACGCCGGTCAAAAGGCTGAACGGGCTGAGCCAGTCCAGCCAGCCGCCGGCATAGGCGTCGTTCTCGACGCGGATGCCCTGCAGGATTGCCCCCAGCGTGATGCCCTGGGCGAGCGCCGCGACGAAGGAGCCGAGCGAGAAGGCGACATCCCAGAACGGGCGATGGCGCGGATCGCGCCAGCGGAATTCGAAGGCGACGCCACGGAAGATGAGGCCGAGCAGCATTGCGATGATCAGCGGATAGGTCGCCGTCAGCAGGATGCCATAAGCGAGTGGAAAGGCTGCCAGCAGTCCGCCACCGCCCATGACGAGCCAGGTCTCGTTGCCGTCCCAGACGGGGGCGATCGAATTCATCGCCTGATCGCGCTCGTCCCCCACCTGCAAGCTCGGAAACAGGATACCGATGCCGAGGTCGAAACCGTCCATCACGACATAGGCCATCACGGCAAAGCCGATGACGGCGGCCCAGAAAATGGTGAGATCGATGCTGGCCATGGCGATCACCCTCTTGCCCGCGCCGAGGCTTCGGCGGCGATGCTGCTTGCGGGCGTGATGCCCGCCGCGCGCTGTGGCACATTGGGCGGCGCCGTCTCGCCGGCACCGGGCGGCTTCGCCATGAGATGTAGCAGGTAGTAGATGCCGGCGCCGAAGGCGACGAAGTAGACGATCACGAAGGCGAGCAGCGAGGCGGCGACGGCTGGCGCCGCGAGCGGCGACACAGATTCCGTCGTCCTCAGCAGGCCGTAGACCGTATAGGGCTGGCGCCCCACCTCGGTCGTCACCCAGCCGGCGATCACCGCCACGAAGCCGGAAGGTCCCATCAGGACGGCGGCGCGATGAAGCCAGGACCACTCGTAGAGCTTGTGGCGATAGCGGGCGAGCAAGCTCCACAGGCCGATGCCGAGCATGGCGAAACCGATCCCGACCATGATGCGGAACGACCAGAACACGATCGGCACCGGCGGCCACTGGTCGCGCGGGAAGTCGGTGAGGCCGGGCAGCGGCGCGTAAGGGTCGTGCTTCAGGATCAGCGAGCCGAGATGCGGGATCGCCACCTCGTAGTCGACGCGCGCCTGGGCGCTGTTGGGCAGGCCGAACAGGATCAGCGGGGCGCCGTTCGGGCTCGGCTGGTAGTCGCCCTCCATCGCCAGCACCTTGATCGGCTGGTGCTCGAGCGTGTTGAGGCCATGGGCGTCGCCGGCGAGGATCTGGATCGGCGAGACCAGTGCCGCCATCCACATCGCCATCGAGAACATCTTGCGCGCGCCGAGATTGCCGCGGTCCTTCAGCAGATGCCAGGCGCCGACCGCGCCGACTGCGAAGGCGGTGGTCAGGAAGGCAGCGATCACCGTATGGACGAGGCGATAGGGGAAGCTCGGGTTGAAGATGATCGGCAACCATGAGCCGGCAGGCACGAACTGCCCCTTCTCGTTGATCGCGAAGCCGGCAGGCGTCTGCATCCAGCTGTTCACCGAGATGATCCAGGTCGCCGAGATCAGCGTGCCGAGCGCGACCATGCAGGTCGCGAAGAAGTGCAGGCGCTTGCCGACCTTGTTCATGCCGAACAGCATCACGCCGAGGAACCCGGCCTCCAGGAAGAACGCCGTCAGCACCTCATAGGCCATCAGCGGCCCGATGATCGGCCCCGCCTTGTGCGAAAAGACCGACCAGTTGGTGCCGAACTGGTAGGACATGACCACGCCGGAGACGACGCCCATGCCGAACACGACCGCGAAGATCTTGAGCCAGTAGCGATAGAGGTTGGCGTAGACGCCCTGTCCGCTCTTCAGCCACAGCGCCTCGAGCACCATCAGGAAGCTGGCGAGCCCGATCGAGAAGGCCGGAAAGATGAAATGGAACGAGACCGTGAATGCGAACTGCGCGCGGGCAAGGATCACCGGGTCGAACTGGTCGAACAACGTCAATCCTCCTCGAAACGGAAGCGATGATCGCCATGCCGACGGTCGAACGAGCGTCGGCATGGCGATCGAGCAGGTTCAGTCGGCAGAGATCCGCACCGGTATGGATTTAGCGGCCGGCGTCCCGCTGACCCGATCGTAGTAGTCGAGCGGCAGCAGCGGGTTGAGTTCAGGGTAGTAGCCGGCGACCGAGCCGCGCGGCATCGGATAATCGAGGATGGTCAAACCATCGACGCGGCGCGCGATGCCGTCGTCGCTGATCGTCTCGAGCGCGATGCGCGCGCCCTCGTCCAGCCCACGGTCCTCCCGGTCCTCCGCGTTCATGAAGAGGACCATGCGGTCGTTGTAAACGCCGCGATAGCGGTCGTTGTAGCTGTAGATCGTGGTGTTGAACTGATCATGCGAGCGCACGGTCGCCAGCCGCAACATGGCGGGGTCGGCGACCACGTCGTTGACCTCCAGCCCCGGCAGCAGCAGGAAATTCGCCTTGCCGTTCGGCGTCGGCCAGACGCGCCGGCGCGGCGGGATGTCGAGATGGAAGCCCTTCGGCTCCTTGATCCGCTCGGAGAAGCCGGCGTAGATCTCCGGATAGACCTCCGCGATCTTGTCGCGGATCGGCCCGTAATCGTCGATGTAGCTCTGCCAGGGCACCTTGCTGTTCGGCAGGGTCGCCATCGCCATCCGGCAGACGATCTCCACCTCCGGGAGCAGATCGGGGCTCGCCGGCGTCAGCACCCCGCGCGAGGCCGTGACGTTGGACATCGAATCCTCGATCGTCACGAACTGCTCGCCGGCCGCCGTGACGATCTTCTCCGAGCGCGCGATCACCGGCAGGATCAGCGCATCGCGGCCGTGGACGAGGTGGCCGCGATTGAGCTTGATCGCGATTCCCACCGTCAGGTCGAGCTTGCGCATGGCGGCATAGGAGCGCTCCGTATCGGGGATCGCCCGCACGAAATTGCCGCCCATGCCGATGAAGACCTTGGCAGTGCCGTTCTCCATCGCCTCGACGGATTCGATGGTGTGGTGGCCGTCATGGCGCGGCGGCTCGAAGCCGAAGACATCACGCACGCGATCGAGATAGTCCTGCGTGGGCTTCTCGTCGATCCCGACCGTGCGGTCGCCCTGCACGTTCGAATGGCCGCGGATCGGCGAGATGCCGGCGCCCGGCTTGCCGAAATTGCCACGCAGGAAGAGCAGGTTGGCGACCTGCTGCAGCAGGCGCGAGCCCTGCTGATGCTGTGTCAGCCCCATGCCGTAGCAGATCATCGTCGCGCGCGAGCGGATGTAGATCTCGGCGCAACGTCTGATCTGCGCCTCCTCCAACCCGGAGATCCGCACGATCTCGGACCAGTCCTGAGCAATCGCGTCCGCGCGGATGGCATCGACCCCGACCGTGTGCTCGCGGATGAAGTCGTGATCGAGGACCGCCTCGCCCTGCGCCTCGCGCTCGAACATCACCTTCATCATGCCCTTGATCAGCGCGAGGTCGCCGCCAATGCGGATATGGACGAATTCGCTGGCGATCGCGGTCGAGCCGAAGGTCGCCATCTGGACGACGTCCTGCGGCTCGGTGAAGCGGATGAGAGCCCGCTCCGGCATCGGGTTGACCGCGACGATCGGCACGCCGCGTTTCCTGGCCTCGACCAGATTGGTCATCATGCGCGGCGAGTTCGTACCGGTGTTCTGGCCGATGACGAAGATCGCCTCGGCATGCTCGAAATCCTCGAGCACGACCGTGCCCTTGCCGATACCGATCGCCGGCGGCAGGCCGCGGCTGGTCGGCTCATGGCACATGTTCGAGCAGTCGGGGAAATTGTTGGTTCCGAACTCCCGCACGAAGATCGCATAGAGGAACGCCGCCTCGTTCGGCGTGCGGCCCGAGGTGTAGAACTCGGCCTGATGCGGGCTTTCGAGCGAACGCAGATGCGCCCCGATCAGCTTGAAGGCCGTGTCCCAGTCGCAGGGGACATAGCGATCCGAGCGCGGATCGTAGCGCATCGGCTCGGTCAGGCGGCCCTGCATCTCCAGCCAGTAATCCGACTGCTCCATCAATTCGGAGACGGTGTGCTGGGCGAAGAACTCGCGCGTGACCCGGCGCTTGGTCGCCTCGAAGGCGAGCGCCTTGGCGCCGTTCTCGCAGAACTCCAGGGTCTTCTTGCAATCGGCGTCGGGGAAGGCGCAGCTCGGGCACTTGAAGCCGCCCGGCTGGTTCATCGCGAGCAGGGCGCGCGAGCCCTTGGTGATGACGCTCTGCTCCATCAGCACCTTGGCCGTCGCCGCCGCGGCTCCCCAGCCGCCAGCCGGATGGTGGTAGGTCTTGTAGCGCGGTTTGCTGTCGGTCATGGCGATCGTCCTCCGTACGCGACTACATCGCGATTAGATCATTCTATCACATTGAAATCTATGGACAGTTTGTCCTCTTAAAGAAGACAAAATGTCCATCGGGGCAGGCCGGCGCGGGCTAACCCGTTGACTTCATGTGCCCAGGGAATTGGCACGATCGATGCTGACGATCCTGATCCTGCAAGAGGCTCCCGTTCCGATCTAAGCGGCTCCGTCGATGATAGTGCGATCCAAGCCGAACTTTACGGACATCGTTTTCGCGGTGAACGGCTCGATCCTGCCCCGGATCATCCTGCGTCTTGTCGTGATCGCCGCCGTTAGTGTCGGGGCGATCCTGGCGGCGGAGGAGCACCCGGGCATCTTCGCCAAGATCAGCGCCATTCCCTTCACGCTGATCGGCATCGCCCTTTCGGTCTTCATGAGCTTCCGCAACAATGCTTGCTACGATCGCTGGTGGGATGGGCGAAAGCTCTGGGGCGAGTTGATCGTCGCCTGCCGGTCGCTCGCACGGCAGGCCTCGGGCCTGCACGAGAGCCACCGACAGTTTCTGCTACGCGGGCTTTGCGCCTTCACTGCCGGGCTCGCTGCAAGGCTGCGCGGCGGCAATGAGCGCATCGCCATCGGGCAGTGGCTCGAATCCGAGAGCGTCACGAAGAGCCCGAACCCCACGAACGCCGTTCTGCAGGAGCTCGGAGCCTATTGCATCGTCCTGATGCACAATGGTGAACTCGGCGCGATCCACTACGCCGTCGTCGAAGGGCAATTGACGGCACTCTCGACCGTGCAGGGTGGCTGCGAGCGAATCGCACACACGCCGGTCCCGTTCGCCTATTCGCTTCTCCTGCACCGCACGGCTCTGGTCTTTTGCCTGACCCTGCCGTTTGCGCTGGCTGGCTCGCTCGGCTGGTGGACGCTCCTGCCGGTCCTGCTCGTCGCCTATACCTTCTTCGGACTGGACGCTCTCGGGCATCAGCTCGAGGACCCGTTCGGGCTCGAGCCCAACGCCTTGCCGTTGAACTCCATGCAACGCAACATCGAGCGAGAGCTCCTCGCCTTGCTCGGTTGCGAGGATCTGCCCGAGCCGATCCGCCCGAAAGACAATATCCTGACCTGAGCGTCGAGCCTGTCGGCCGACATGACCAGGAGTGACCACCGAAGCGACCATCAAGAGGAGTCCAGCATGGCCCTGACCCGCAAGGAAGAAGAGCGCGCGCTCAATGCCGACGAGCGTGCCGTCGTGGCCCAGACCCGGCACCCCGCCGTGCAGGACGTGCCCGACGATGAGCTGACAGCGCTCCTGAAACGCCTGCGCGACCTGCGCGACAAGGCCTCCTCGCACGCCAATCAGCAGCGCCGCGAAATGCGAGGCAAGGCCGCCCCCAAGGGAGCCGAGCCCAGCATGGGGAATGCCGGCTCGAGCCTGAAGGCGACGGTTCTCGCCACTGCGCTGAAGCGGCTGAACGCGGAAATCCAGCGCCGAGCCGAGATGGCGAGAAACCACACGCTCGTCGAGAATGCCCAGCGCGCTCTCCATATGAAGATGGAAGCGCAGCGGAAGAACGTCCCGTTCAATACGCGGCACGCCAATCAGGGCATGCGGGACATTCCGGACAAGGAGGTCGATTCATTGATCCGGCCCGCGGAGCGAGGGCGGCTGCGGAAGGCCTCCCACGTTGCTCAGGCGAAGCGCGACGCCGCTGGCGGATAGGCAACGTCTCCATCTGTTCGAGCCGCTCAGGAGCCGTTGTCAGGCGTACGAGCGCTCCCATTTTGCTGCCGCTGGCGTATTTCAGCCGGGAAAGTGAGGGCGGTTCTCGGCCCAAACCGGCTGTCAGACTTGCAGGCGGCCCGGCTCGATGCCTGACGGCATCCCCGCAATTGGTCATCAGCGCAGGCGCAGAACCTATCTGTGGCGTGGGCCTAGCCAGCGTGTCGCCGGCTGGAGCCTGCCGCACTCCGGCTCATGCGGGCACCGGCTCACCCGCGGCCTTCTCGCTGTCCATGTCCTTCATGTCCTCGAACCGATCGGCGATGCGCGGATGGATGCGGCCGCCATCTGATGCGCCGATCGCGACCAGGATTTCGTCGGGCCCCGGTGCGTCGGCGATCTGGAACGTCGCGGTAATGAAGTGCGAGCGCTTGCCGGTCTCGCTCTTGTGGATCATCGGCAGGGAGATCAGGGCGCCAGGAGCGGTGCGGGTGTTGGTGAAGCTCAGGAAGGCGGTGCCCGAGACCGCCTCGCGGAAGACATTGCCGAAGCGCAGCGTGTGGATCAGGGCGGAGGCATGCTCGATCTCGCCGCCGACACCGACGATCGCCGCCTTGCCATAGGCTTCGACACGCTCTCCCGGCATCGCGGCGACGAGCCTGCGGGTCATCTCCTGGCCGAGCGGGCGGGCGATCCGGAGGATTTCCGGCCGCAGGTTCTCGACGAAGCCCTGGCCGGCCCAGGGGTTCTTCACGACGGCGGCGACGACCACCATGGTGGTCGGGCGAGGCGCAGCCTTGCCGCCCTCGATCATGGTCTCTTCCGTGAAGGTCGCGATCTTGCGCAGCCCGATATCCATGCTCGCCTCCGGCGTTTGAAATGTCGTCGTTGGCCAAGCTAGTAGCCGGCGCGCGCCTGTCTTCCTCCGGTTGCTAGGAAGAATTGGCAGAGCAATGCTGCGAGCCTGCGCAGCTTGCCAGCCAGGATCAGACGCGATGCTCGACCCGGTTTCCCAGATCGCCTCGCTTCGCGATGTCGCGAGCCGGATCAACTCCGGCTCCGATCTCGACGGTTTGCTGCTCGACCTGGTCAAGGTCGCCTGCGAGCATGGCGGCTGGAGCATGGGCTCGATCATGGCGGTCGATCTGACGCATGGCCACGCCAATGTGGTTGCCCGGCACGACCCCACCTTGCTGCGCCGGCGCCTCGAGGATCGCTGGGAACTCGCGACGAGTCCGGCGCTTCTGGCCCTGCGGAGCGGCGAGCCGGTCTATATCGAGGACGCCAGGACCTCCGAGGAATTCCCCGGCTATCGGCGCGAGGCGTTCGAGCGCGATTACCGCTCGGTGATCGTCCTGCCGCTCGGCAGTGCCGATGCCGAAGGACGTCCGATGGTGCTCAGCCTGGTCTCCCGGGCCTTGAAGCCCGTGCCTTCCGAAGATCTCGCCTTCATGGCGATGATCGCGCATCTCGGGACCATCGCGGTCGAGCGCGAGCATCGCCTGCGCGCCGCACGGGGCGTTGCCGAGGATTTGCGCCACGCCTTGGTGGCGCAAAGCGACCTGCTGCAGGAGGTGCTGGCCGGAGGCTCGATCGAGGCTTTGGCGGAACGGCTCGGCGAATTCCTGCAGTGTGCCGTGCTGGTGATCGATTTCTCCGCGAACACGCTCGTCGCCAACGGCTCGCCCATGCCGGACCTGCTCGACGCCGCTGCCTGGCGCAAATTGCTCGCCGAGGGCGAGGCCGACCGGCTGATCGCGCAGCTCCGGCAGGGCGTCGCGCGCGAGGAGGCAGGCCGGATCGAGCTGCCGATCGCCCATGGCGGGCGGGCGCTGCGGCTTGCCGCGGCGATCGAGCCGCTCGCCGTCGAGGCTGAGAAGGTCGGAGCGCTCGTGCTGTTCGGCGAAGAGCAGGGCGGCGATCTCAGGCGGCTGACGATCGACAGCGCGAAATTTGCCTTGAGCGTACAGATGATGCGCAGCGTGATCCGCTTCCGCTTCGAGACGCGAACGCTGACGGAGCTGTTCTTCGAGATCGTCGAGCGGCGCTGGCGCGATCCCGACGATATCCTGCGCCGGGCGCGCCATCTCGGCGTCTCCCTCGCCCGACCGCTGCGGATGATCGTCGTCGACCTGCCTGCTGCCGCTCATGGCGAGCGCGACCGCACCCAGCAGGCGCATCAGAGCATCGCGCGCCTTGCCAGCCAACTCGGCCTGGGCTGTCACATCGTCGCTGTCGGTGCCGGGCTCGTCTGCCTCGAACCGGAGCAGGAGGGGGCGCGGCGCGAAGCCTCCGAGCGTTTTGCCAAGCGCATCGCCGAGGTCCTGCGCCATGATCTGCAGGGCGAGCCGATCGTGGTGATCGGCGGGCTGTGCCATGAACTCGACGACTATGCCGGCGAGTGGGAGCGGGTCTGGCGCATGGTGCGCATCGCGCGCGGCTTCAAGCGGACTGGCGTATTGTCGGCGCTCGATTTCGGGCCGTTGCCGATGCTGATCGGTGCGGCCGATGCGGCCGAGGTGCGCCGATTCGTCGAGGGCAGCATCGGGCGCGTCGCGAGCCATGACCGCCAGCACGGCACACCCTATCTCGACACGCTCGCCACCTATCTGCGCCATGGCTGCCGCAGCCAGGCTTGCGCCGATGCGATGGGCCTGCACGTCACCACGTTGCGCTATCGGCTGACGCGGATCCAGGAGCTGTTCGGCATCGATCCCGAGCCACCCGATACGCGCTTCGCTTTGGAACTGGCGCTCAAGATGCACGGCCTCATCGAGGGAGCCGCGCCTGCGCTCGAATGAAAGCGCGGAAAGATTCCGGATCGCTTCCATCTTTTCATAGGAAGCGCGCCGACTGCCGCCTTCATAGCCTGACTCCGAAGTGGCGTAGGCCATCGGAGGACCAGCCATGCTGGCGACAGCACCCCAGGAGCCGGTTTCGATCGATCCCGTCGCGTTGCGCCGAGCCTTCGGCACTTTCCCGACCGGCGTCACCGTGATCACCACCCGCGATGCCGAGGGCCGGCCGCGGGGGATGACGGCGAACTCCTTCACCTCGGTCTCGCTCGACCCGCCGCTGCTCTTGGTCTGCGTCGGCAAGGGCGCCTCGAGCTATCCCGCCTTCGCGGAAGGGCAGGCCTTTGCCGTCAACCTGCTCCATGAAGGCCAGAAGCCGGTCTCCAGCCTGTTCGCCTCGAAGGCGACGGACAAGTTCACCGACACGCCGCATGACAGCGTCCATACCGGCGCACCTGTGTTGGCCGATTGCATGAGCTGGTTCGACTGCACGGTGCACGACCGTGTCGAGGCTGGTGACCACCTCATCCTGATCGGCCGCGTGCGGGCCTTCGGCACGAGTCCTTCCGCCCCGCTGGCCTTCTGCCGCGGACGCTATGCGGCTGTGAAGGACCCGCTACCGCCCGGCTGGCTCGCCTCCAGCAGCATGATCGTCAACTACCTGGTCGAGAGCGACGGAAAGCTGCTGCTCTGCCGCAACGAGGATGGCGGCTGGGCGTTGCCCCATGCCGCGCGCCGGATCGTCGATGGCCGGCTGCCGGTCCCCGGTGGCGAGGGGCTGCCGCTGCTGCCCGAGACGACCTTCCTCTACTCGGTCTTCGACATCGCCGACGGCGATCCCGGACATCTGGTCTATCGGGCGCGGCTCGCGGGCGACGCCGCCGGCCTGGCGCTGCCGGACGGAGTGCGCTTTTTCGGCTTCGACGAACTGCCCTACGAGCAGATCCTCACCCGCGAAACCCGCACGATGCTGCGCCGCTATGTCAGCGAGAGCAGCCGGCGGCGCTTCGGCATCTACGTCGATTCCCATGATGGTGGGCGCTTCGCGATGGTCGAGGACACCCAGCCCTGGGACGGGGTCCCGCAACAATGGGAGCGCGGTGGCGCGGCATGAAGACGACGGTCCAGACACTTCAGGGCTCGCGCATCGGGCATTTCATCGACGGCGCCTTCGTGGCGCCGCGAGGTGGCGTCTATGCGCCGAGCTACGACCCGACCACGGCAGAGCCCTGGTACGAATTCGCGCAGGGCGACGCCGGCGATGTCGATGCAGCAGTGCGCTCGGCGAAGGCGGCATTGCTGAACCCCGCCTGGCGCCGGCTGACGCAGACCGATCGCGGCAAGCTGGTGCGCAAGCTCGGCGAGCTGGTGCTCGCCCATGCCGAGGAGCTGGCGCAGCTCGAATGCCGCGACAACGGCAAGTTGATCAAGGAAATGCGCGCCCAGATGCGGGCGATCCCGGATTCCTACGGCTATTTCGCTGGGATGGCCGACAAGCTCCAGGGCGACACGATCCCGGTCAACAAGCTCGACACCCTCAACTTCAACCTGCGTGAGCCGATCGGCGTGGTCGGGATGATCATCCCGTGGAATTCGCCGCTGATGATGCTGACCGGCACGCTGGCGCCGTGCCTGGCCATCGGCAACACGATCGTGGTCAAGCCCTCCGAGCACGCGACAGCCTCGGCTCTGGCGCTGGCGGAACTCGTCATCGAGGCCGGCATCCCGGCCGGTGTCGTCAACGTCGTCACCGGTGACGGCGCGACCACGGGCGATGCACTGACACGCCATCCCGGCATCGCCAAATACGTCTTCACCGGCTCGACCGACACCGGCCGCAAGATCGCCGGCAATGCCGCCGGCAACCTCGTGCCCTGCCAGATGGAGCTCGGCGGCAAGTCGCCCCATGTCGTCTTCTCCGACGTCGACATCGAGCGCGCGGTCAATGGCGTCGTCTCAGGCATCTTCGCCGCAGCGGGCCAGACCTGCGTCGCCGGCTCGCGCTGCTTCGTCGAAGCGCCGGTCTATGAGCGCTTCGTCGAGGCGCTGGTCGAGCGCACCCGGCGGGTCAAGGTTGGCCATCCGATGGCTGAGGACACCGATATCGGGCCGCTGGCGCTCGCGGCGCAGCTCGAGAAGGTCGAGCACTTCGTCGGCTCGGGTGTGCGCGAGGGCGCAAGGGTCGCGGTCGGCGGGCGCAAGCCGCAGGACGAGGCCCTGGCGCGCGGCTGGTACTACGAGCCGACGGTGCTGGCCGAAGCGAACAACCAGATGAGCTTCATGCGCCACGAGATCTTCGGGCCGGTGGTCGGGGTCGTGCCCTTCTCCAGCGAGGACGAGATGATCGCGCTGGCCAACGACACCGAATACGGCCTCGCCTCGGGCATCTGGACGCGCGACATCGACCGCGCCATGCGCTTCGCCCGCAATGTCGAGGCGGGCACGGTCTGGATCAACACCTACCGCTCGGCGGCCTTCATGTCCGCCAATGGCGGCACGAAGAAGAGCGGCTACGGCCGCCGCGGCGGCTTCGAGGTCATGCGCGAATTCTCGCGGCTGAAGAACGTCGTCATCGACTACTCGGGCGCCATGCAGGACCCGTTCGTCATCCGGCTGCGCTGACGCGCTGTCCCGCCCGCTCCACGGAGGCACCCATGAAGTTCGCTCTCTCGATCAATATGGAGCGTTTCTCGCCAGAAGCGTCGATGAAGGACGCCATGTCGCAGATGCTGGCGCTCGCCCGCGTGGCGGATGAAGGCGGCTTCGAGACACTGTGGACTGCCGAGCACCACACGATCGAATGCACGATCTCGCCCAATCCCTTCCAGACGCTGACCTGGCTGGGCCAGCACACCGACCGCATCCGGCTCGGCACGGCGACGCTGGTGGCGCCCTACTGGTCGCCGATCCGGCTGGCCGGCGAGGCGGCGCTCTGCGACCACCTCACGGGCGGGCGCCTCGAATTCGGTATCGCGCGCGGCGCCTACCAGTACGAGTTCGACCGCATGGCGGGCGGCATGCCTCAGCAGGAGGGCGTCGCCTATATGAAGGAGCTCGTCCCAGCCGTGCGGAAGCTCTGGGCCGGCGACTATGCGCATGAGGGCCAGTACTGGCAGTTTCCGCTAGCGACCTCGGTGCCGAAGCCGCTGCAGAGCCCCCATCCGCGCATCTGGGTGGCGGCGCGCGATCCCGGCACCTTCGACTGGGCAGTCGGCATCGGCGCCAACATCCTCTCGACGCCGCTTTCCGCGCCGGTCGCCGAGATCGGCGTTCTCGCCGAGAAGTTCCGCAAGGCCTGTGCCGACCATCCCGAGCGCCCGCGGCCGAAATTCATGATGCAGCGCCGCTCCTGCGTCTACGAGCGCTCGCAGGATTGGGAGCAGATCGTCCGCTACAGCGTCGACTATGGCCGCTATTTCGAGAACCTGATGCAGAATATCGGCACGGTGACGAACGGCTTCCCGGAGGCGGTGCCGTTCGAGACCGTCGCCAATCGCGGCAATTACGACCCGCGCGCCATCCGCGACAACCTCGTATTCGGCACGCCCGACGAGGTCATTCCGAAGCTCGAGGTCTATGAGGCTGCCGGCGTCGACCAGTTCTGCCTTGGCCTGTCCTACAACCTGCCCTTCGAACTGCAGATGAGGACGCTCAGGCTGTTCATCGAGGAGGTGATGCCGCATTTCGCTGCCCGCGAACGCGACGTGGCGAAGCCTCGCTTCGCCGCCGCGGGAGCCTGACGCAGATGGCAGGCCTTTCCGCGCCAGTCACCGAGCCGGATATCACAGGGACCTTCGTATGCGAGGGCGTGGCGCTGAACTACCGCCTGAGCGGGCAGGGCCAACGGCCCCTCGTCCTGGTCCATGGCGTCGGCTCCTATCGCGAGGCCTGGGACGAGGTGATCGCGCGGCTCTCCGATCGCTTCCGCATGCTGAGCTTCGATCTGCGCGGCCATGGCCGTTCGGAGCGCGTCAGGGGGCGCTACGAGATCGACGATTTCACCGGGGACGTGCTCGGTCTTGCCGATCACGTCGGCTTCGCCAGCTTCGATCTCGCGGGCTTCTCGCTCGGCGGGCTGATCGCTCAGCGCCTCGCCCTCACCCATCCCGAGCGGCTGCGGCGGCTCGTGCTGCTCTCCACCGTATCGGGCAGGACCCCGGAGGAGCGCGAACGCGTTCTCGCCAGGCTCGCGGCGCTCAAGGCCGGCGATCGCGGCTCGCATTACGATGCCTCGCTGTCGCGCTGGCTGACCGAGGAGTTCCAGGCGCGCAACCCCGAACTGATCGCGGAGCTGCGCCGCCGCAACGCGGAGAACGATCCGGATTGCTATGCCGCCGCCTATCGCGTCCTGGCGGAGACCGATTTCGGCGGGCTGATCGACCAGATCCGCCTCCCGACCCTGATCGCCACCGGCGAGCACGACCAGGGCTCGAATCCGCGCATGTCACGCTTCATGCATGAGCGCATTGCCGGCTCGCGCCTGCATATCCTGCCGGGATTGCGCCATTCGCTGCTGAACGAGGCGCCAGATCGTGTCGCGGCGCTGATCGGCGAGTTTCTCACGGAGGACGCTGCGTGATCGTCGAGGAGCGCATCTACCGCATCCGCAACGGACGGATGGGCCGCTATCTCCAGCTCGTGCGCGAGGAGGGCCTCGCCATCCAGCAGCCCATTCTTGGGCAGCTCGTCGGCTACTTCACCACCGAGATCGGGGTGCTGAGCCAGGTCACGCATCTCTGGGCCTATGCCGATCTCGAAGACCGTCGCACGCGGCGCCAGCGGCTCGCCGACGATCCACGCTGGCAGGCCTTCCTGCCCAAGCTGGTCGAGAATATCGAGCAGGCGGAAAACCGCATTCTGCTGCCGACGGATTTTTCGCCGCTGCGCTGAGCGCAGCATGCGCGGGTGACAAGGCGCAATCGCCGCCCCGCACGATCACAGGAGGGGAGTGCAGTGAGCGAGAGGCTGCGTATCGAGAACCTCTACAAGGTTTTCGCCAGGGATCCCGGACCTGCCCTGCAGATCCTGCGCAAGGGTGGCACGAAGGACAGCGTCTTCGAGACGCTCGGCCACGTCGTTGGCCTGGATGACGTCTCGCTCGCGGTCCCCTCGGGCGCCATGTACATGGTGATGGGGCTGTCGGGTTCGGGTAAATCCACCCTGGCGCGCTGCATCAACCGCCTGAACGAGCCCAGCGCCGGCCGCATCCTGCTCGACGGGCAGGACCTCGTGCCGCTCGACGAGAAGGCGCTGCGAGAGGTCCGGCGCACGCGCATCTCGATGGTGTTCCAGCACTTCGCCCTGCTGCCGAACAAGCGCGTGATCGACAATGTCGAGTTCGGCCTGAAGCTGCGCGGCGTCGCGCCGGCCGAGCGCCGCCGCCGAGCGGAAGAGGTGCTGTCGGTCGTCGGGCTCGGGCGCTGGGGCTATCATCTGCCGCACCAGCTCTCGGGCGGCATGCGCCAGCGCGTCGGCCTGGCACGGGCGCTCGCGACCGATGCCGATATCCTGATCATGGACGAGGCCTTCAGCGCGCTCGATCCGCTGATCCGCACCGAGATGCAGGATGAGTTGCTGCGGCTGCAGCGCACGCTGAACAAGACCATCCTGTTCATCACCCATGATTTCCAGGAGGCGCTGAAGCTCGGCACCCGCATCGCGATCATGTCGGAGGGACGGCTGGTGCGCGAGGGCACGCCGCAGTCGATCGTGCTCGAGCCCGGCAGCGACTATGTCGCCGCCTTCACCCGGGAGGTCGATCGCGCGCGCCTGTTCGATGCGCGCTCGGTGATGAAGGCGCCGGCCGTGCTCTGGCGCGGACCGGCCGGGATCGTCGTCGGCGGGCCGGAAGGCGGCTTCCTGCTCGATCAGCAGGAGCAGGTCGTCGCCGGGCTGGACGGCGCCGAAATCACACGCCTGCAGGAGACCGGGACGCTGCCGGCCGAGCACGCGGCCCCGATCTGCGTCCCGGAGGCGGCCAAGCTCGTCGATGTCGCGCGCTGCTACCGCGCCGACCGCAGCGTCGGCGTGATCGACGAGGCCGGCCGCCTCGTCGGCCTGCTCGGCGCCGAACAGATCCTCGCCCGTATCGCCAACCTGCCGGCTCAGGAGCGCGAACCATGATCAAGGCCGACGATCTTGCGATCTTCCCGGTCGACCAGTGGATCCAGGAGGGGGTGCGCTGGCTCGCGCTCAACCTGCGTCCGCTTTTCCAGGCGATCAAATGGCCGGTCGAGAGCCTGCTCGGCTTCAACGACTGGGTACTGCACGCTATCCCGTTCCCGGCGATGCTGCTCATGATCGGCCTCATCGCCTGGCGCAGCGCCGGTCTGGGCGTCGCGATCTTCAGCGTCGTCTCGCTGGTCGTGATCGCCATGCTCGGCGTCTGGGCCGAGGCGATGACGACCCTGTCGCTGATCGCGACGGCGATCGTCTTCTGCGCCGTGATCGGGATTCCGATCGGCATTCTCTGCGCGCGCAGCGACCGGGTCTGGAACGTGGTCCGCCCGATCCTCGACATCATGCAGACGACGCCGACCTTCGTCTATCTCGTGCCGGTGGTGATGCTGTTCGGCGTCGGGACGGTGCCGGGCGAGGTCGCGGTCGTCACGGCGGCCGCGCCGCCCCTGATCCGCTTCACCAATCTCGGCATCCGCATGGTCGAGCACGAGATCGTCGAGGCTGGCCTCGCCTTCGGTGCCGACCGGCGCCAGCTGCTCTGGGAAATCCAGCTGCCGCTCGCGATCCCGACCATCCTCGGCGGCCTCAACCAGACGGTGCTGACCGCGATGGTGATGTCGGTCGTCGTTGCGATGATCGGCGCCGAGGGGCTTGGCCTCGTCGTGCTCCAGGGGCTGGGGCGGCTCGATGTCGGCCGCGCCGCCGTCGGCGGCATCGCCATCGTCCTGCTGGCGATGATGCTCGACCGGATCACGCAGAAGCTCGCCGAGGCCAAGAGCGGCCAGCGCCCATCGCTGTTCCAGCTCGCTCTGCGCTTCCTGCGTGGCGGGCGACGCGAGGAGATCGCCGCCCTGCCGCCGGGCGAGGCCACCCGGCAGGGCGCATAGACGCCGCAGCCAGCGGCACAGGACATCCCGCCGGCCAGGCGGGTGGGGACAACAAGAAGCGATAATCAAAGAGGAGAACGCGATGATCAGCCTGTCCGCCAAGACCTTCGTCAAGACATTCGCCGCGGCGGCGCTCGCGGCCGCTACCCTGCAGGGCTCGGCCTTCGCCCAGGCCCTGCCGGGCAAGGGCAAGACCGTGCGCTACGCCCAGAGCGACAGCCTCGGCGCCAACTATGTCACCGCCCAGATCGTCAGCCGGGCGCTGAAGGAACTCGGCTACGAGGTGAAGATCTCGACGCTGAACACGACCCTGTTCTTCCAGGCCGCGGCGCAGGGGGACCTTGATCTGGCGACCGACGTCAACATGCCTCAGCGCGAGCCGGCCTTCCGCGCCGTCGAGAAGCAGGCCGAGCTCATCGGCAGCGGCATGATCGTCGGCGGCGGCGTCAACGGCTACCTGATCGACAAGAAGACGGCGACCGCACACAACATCACCAGCCTCGCCCAGATGAAGGACCCGAAGCTCGCCGCCCTGTTCGGCAAGGATGGCCGCGCCGACCTGATCAACTGCGATCCCGGCTGGAGCTGCGGCGACGTCGTCGATTTTCAGCTCGACAAGTTCGGCCTGAAGGACACGGTGCGCTCGGTGCGCGGCAAGTACGAGACACTGATGGTCGAGGCAGTGGCGCGGGTGAAGCGCGGCGAGCCTGCCTTCTTCTACGCCTGGAGCCCGTCCTGGGTGAACAATGCGCTGATCCCGGGCGAGGAGGTCGTCTGGCTGCCGACGCCCGAGGACGCACTGCCCCCGAACGTCCCCAATCGCGGCTCGGCCCTCGTCCCCGGCGTCAAGGGCTGCGCCGGCGGGGCCGACCCCTGCCGCATGGCGATGGCGTCCTGGAACTGGGCGTCCGTCGCCAACAAGCAGTTCATCGCCGCCAATCCGGCCGTCAAGGCGCTGATCGAACAGATGAAATTCCCGCTGCCGACCTGGTCGGGCTGGGAATTCAGCATCAACAAGAACGGGGCGAGCAGCGCCAATGTCAACCGGATGGCTGAGGAATGGATCAGCCAGAACAAGGCGATCTTCGACGGTTGGGTGAAGAGCGGCAGGGATGCTGTCTGAGTCGGAACGCAATGGGAAAGCCGATCCGGAGGGTCGGCTTTCCTTTTGGAGCGACCACCGCGACTGGCGCGGCTGAGGTCGACGGATGGCGCGGTACCTGAAGGCCGCTATTTGCGATTGATGCAAACGACCTTTGGCTGGGTCATCTCCTCGACGGCAAAACGAACGCCTTCACGCCCCATACTGCCATGCTTGAACCCCCCGAAGGGCATGGCATCGAACCGATAATCGGAGGAATCATTGATCATGACGCCGCCTGCGTCGAGCCGCCGGGAGGCTTCCAGAGCAACCGAGAGGCTATTCGTGAAGATGCCGGCATGCAGGCTGTACTCGGGATCGTTGGCCATATCGATCGCCTGATCCAATGTCTCGAACGGCGACAGCATCACCACCGGAGCAAAAATTTCGTCCTGCCATAGCGAGCAGGTCGGAGGAGTGCCCTCCAACACTGTCGGGTTGTAGAGCGAACCTTTGCGAAGATTGCCGCAAAGCAAGGTCGCGCCAGCCGCGATCGCATCGTTCACAGCCGCTTCGGCTCGCTTTGCGACCGTCTCCGAGATCATCGGCCCGACGTCCGTGTCTTCCCGTGACGGGTCGCCTGCTGTGAGCTCTTGCGTGGCCAGGACGAAGGCGTCACGGAAGCGCTGATAAAGCTGCGCCTGGATGAGAATGCGCTGCGTGCCGATGCAGTTCTGTCCGGCAGCCCAAAACGCGCCCGAGACGCAGCTCTCGACGGCAATGTCGAAGTCGCAGTCGGCCATGACGATGACCGGCGCATTGCCGCCAAGCTCCATCGCGAGCTTCTTCAATCCAGCAGAGCGCGTGATCGCTTCGCCAGCGGCGAAACCACCGGTGAACGACACCATGCGAACATCTCGGGCAGAGACGAGCGCCTTGCCGAGGTCGACGCCGCCGATTGCGACCGTGATGATCTCCTCCGGCAGGCCGGCCTCGACGAGAACCTCGACCAGCTTCATTGCGGAGAGTGGAGTCAGTTCGGACGGCTTGAGGAGAAGCGCGTTCCCACCGGCTATCGCCGGCCCGAGCTTGTGCGCCACGAGATTGAGCGGGTCGTTGTAGGGCGTAATCGCAGTGATGATCCCGAGTGGCTCGCGTGTGAACCAACCCTCGCGCTGCTCTGACCCCGGATAGGCGTCGAAGGGAATGATCTCGCCTGCGTTGCGCTTTGCCTCTTCTGCCGAGAGCTTCAGCGTGTTGGCGCAGCGCATCACCTCCTTGCGCGCCTGAACGATGGTCTTGCCGGCCTCGGCGACGATCGTGTTCGCGAAACTATCGCAGCGATCGGTTATGCGGGCGGCAGCGCCTTCGAGAATGTCGGCCCGCTTGTGACGCGGCAATTGGCGAGACACAGCCGCTCCACGCCGGGCGCGAGCGAGGAGATCGTCAAGAGCTTCGGCGCCGGTCGAGGGAACTCTCCCGACGAGCGAACCGTCGAACGGGTTCTCGACATCAATGGTGGCATAATCATCGGACGCTTTGAGTTTCGCTGCGATCATGAGCGGCTATCCCGAGTTGCCGTGGTGCTGCCCGATCAGGCGATCGCGTTTTCTCGCGACAGCTCGTCCATGACCTCTCGTATCGCGGCCTCGGCGACCGAGATGATCTCGTCGACCTCTTCCTTCGTCGTCACCAGCGGCGGAGCAAAGCCGAGGATATCGCCGTGCGGCATCGCGCGAGCGATCAGGCCGCGGTCGCGAGCCGCCTTCGATACGCGGGCGCCAACCTTCAATCCGGCGTCGAAACGGGCCTTGCGCTCCCGATCAGCGACGAATTCGATCGCACCCATCAATCCAACACCGCGAACCTCGCCGACGATCGGGAGCTGAGCGAATGTAGCGGTGAGCCGCTTCAGGAAGTACTCGCCGACGACGCGCGCATTGCCCGGCAGGTCTTCCTTCTCGACGATGTCGAGGACCGCGTTCGCGGCGGCGGCACCGATGGGATGTCCCGAATAGGTGTAACCGTGGGAGAATGCCCCGACCTTCGCTGCGCCATCTTCCATCACCGCGTAGATTTTCTCGCCCACGATGGAGCCGGACAGCGGGAAGTATGCCGAGGTGAGGCCCTTGGCGATGGTGATCAGATCAGGCTCGATCCCGTAGTGATGGGAGCCGAACATCGAGCCAGTCCGCCCGAAGCCCGTGATCACCTCGTCAGCGATGAGGAGTACGTCGTGCTTCTTCAGGACCTCCTGGATGGCGGCCCAATAGCCTTCCGGCGGCGGCGTGATGCCACCCGTGCCAAGGACCGGCTCCGCAATGAACGCCGCAACGGTATCGGCTCCTTCGCGCTGGATCTGCTCGTCGAGCTCAGCAGCCCGGCGCGCCGAGAAGGCGAGTTCCGTCTCGCCGGCTTCTGCGCCCCAATAGTGGTGTGGCGCGCCAGTGTGGATGATCCCGGAAACCGGCAAGTCCATATGGTCGTGATAGAAGCTCATGCCGGTCAGCGACCCCGACACGACGCTGCAACCGTGGTAGCCCCGCATACGCGAGATGATCTTCTTCTTTTCCGGCTTGCCCCGGAGATTGTTGTAATACCAGACGAGCTTGGCATTCGTCTCGTTGGCGTCGGACCCCGACATGCCATAGAAAACCTTGCTCATCTTGCCCGGCGCCATCCGCACCAGGCGATCGGACAGGATCGCCAGCTCATCGGTCGTGTGCGCAGCGTAGGTATGGTAGTAGGCGAGACGATAAGCCTGACGGGAAATCGCTTCCGCCACCTCGGTCCGGCCGTAGCCGATGTTCATGCAGTAGAGCCCGGCGAAGCCGTCGATGAACTCCTTGCCGGTGGCATCCTGAATCCGGATGCCCTTGCCTGTCTCCACGATGGTCGGATCGCCGATCTTGCCGCTCGCAAAGTCGGCGAGCTGGGTGAATGGATGGAGGACGCTGGCGCGGTCCAGCCTGCTGATCTCGGCGACGTTGATCGTCATTGCGCAGCTCCTTCTGTCATCGAACGGTCGGTCAAGGGTGCCGGAGTCGTTTGCGCGCTCCACCTCGAGCGGTTGTCAGTGGACGCAACCGTCAACCGCCGGATTTGCTGTCTCGACCGCTGATAGCGTTATATAGTGCCGGAGCGCAGGTAGGCGGCGTTCAGATGCTCTCAGGAGAGTATTTCCTGCGTAATTGGCAGTTTAACGCAGGATTTATGCGCAATGTTACTCGATCAGATCGACATCAAGCTCCTGAGGGCGGTGCAGGCGAATAATCGCCTCACCTCGGAAGAGCTTGCCGAACTGGCGAACCTGTCGCCAACCGCATGCCAGCGCCGCATGAAAAGACTGCGCGCCGCCGGTGTCATCGAGGGCGACGTCTCGATCGTGTCTCCGAAAGCGGTCGGCCGTCCGGTTTCGATGCTCGTGCTCGTCTCTCTCGAACGCGAGCGCGCGGACATCGTCGATCGCTTCAAGGCTGCCATCAGGTCGACGACCGAAGTGATGATCGGCTTCTATGTGACCGGCGATGCCGATTTCGTCCTTGTCGTGACCGCGCGCGACATGGAGGACTACGAGCAGTTCACGCGACGGTTCTTCTACGAGAACCCCGACATCAAGGGCTTCAAGACATTGGTGGTCATGGACCGCGTGAAGGCAGGGTTCTCCTTGCCAATCGAACTGTGAACTGCCGCAAGTTGAAGCGGTGCCGGTTCAGCCCAGCACCGAGGCCAGGAATTCGCGGGTGCGCGGCTGCTCGGGCGCGCTGAAGATGCGCTCCGGCTCGCCCTGCTCGCAGATGCGGCCCTTGTCGAAGAAGCAGACCCGGTCGGAGACCTCGCGGGCGAAGCGCATCTCATGGGTGACGAGCAGCATGGTGAGGTCGTGCTCGCTGGCGAGGCCGCGGATGACCGAGAGCACCTCGCCGACGAGCTGCGGATCGAGCGCCGAAGTCGGCTCGTCGAAGAGCAGCACGCGCGGCCGCATGGCGAGCGCGCGGGCGATGGCGACGCGCTGCTGCTGGCCGCCGGAGAGCTGAGCGGGAAAATGGTCCTTCTTGTCGGCGAGGCCGACCATGGCGAGCAGGTCGACGGCCCGGCATTCGGCCTCGCCGCGCGGCAGGCCGAGCACCCGCACCGGCGCCTCGACGACATTGCGCAGCACGGTCATGTGCGGGAACAGGTTGAAGCTCTGGAAGACCATGCCGACATGGCTGCGGATCTGGCGCAGATGCCCGTCCGAGGCCTTGAACGGCCCGCCGGCATTCGGCTCGTGATAGGGCATGCCGGCGAGCGTCAGCCTCCCCTCCTGAAAGGGCTCCAGCGTCATCAGGATGCGCAGCACCGTCGACTTGCCCGAGCCGGACGGGCCGATCAGCGTGACCTTCTCGCCGCGGGCGACGCTGAAGTTGAAATCGTCGAGCACGGTGAGCGCGCCGAAACGCTTGGTGACGCCGGCGAACTCGATGATAGGCGCCTGATTGGTCTCGGTCATCGCAACGGGATCCCTGCTTTCGGCAGCGCCTTCTGCAGCCGGTGCAGGCCGGCCGAGCAGATCAGCGTCAGGAGGAGGAAGATCAGGCCGACCAGTGTCAGCGGCACCAGATATTCGAAGGTGCGCTCGCCGATCATGTTGGCGAGGCCCATCATCTCGAGCACGGTGACGACGGAGAGCACCGGCGTCTCCTTGATCATGGCGACGAGGTAGTTGCCCATCGCCGGCAGGATGCGTGGCACGATCTGCGGCACGACGATGTCGCGATAGGTCTGCAGCCGGGAGAGGTTCAGCGCGGTCGCAGCCTCCCATTGCCCGCGCGGCACGGCTTCGATGCCGCCGCGATAGACCTCCGAGGTATAGGCCGAATATTGCAGCCCGAGCGCGAGCGCCCCGGTCAGGAAGGCCGGCAGCGTGATGCCGTAATCCGGCAGCACGTAGTAGAGGAAGAAGAGCTGCACCAGCAGCGGCGTGTCGCGCAGGAATTCGACGACGATGGCCGTCGTCCAGGACACGGCGGCGTAGCGACTGCGCCGCAGCAGCGCGAAGACGAGGCCGAGCACCAGCGCGATCGCAAAGCCGGCCGCAGCGGCCTGCAGCGTCACGGTGAGGCCGATCAGGATGATCGGCAGGATCGAGGACGCGTAGGTCAGCGGCGTCGTCGTATCCCATTCGAAGCCGTACATCATGCGCGGCCCCTCACGAATGCGCCGCGCGCGGGAAGGCCGCGCCGCGCCGAACCCAGCGCTCGATCAGCCGCATGATCAGCATCAGCACCAGCGACATCGCGAAGTAGCCGACGAGCGTCAGGCTGTAGACGCCGGCACTGTCGAGTGTGAGGTTGCGGATCGACTGCGCCCGGAAGGTCAGGTCGGCGATCGAGATCAGCGAGACCAGCGAGGACAGCTTCAGCGTCTCGATGGCGAGATTGCCGAAGGCCGGCATCATCTCGACCAGTGCCTGCGGCAGGGTGATATGGAGCAGCGTCTGGGCGCGGCCGAAATTCAGCGCCCGCGCCGCCTCGTGCTGCTGCACGGAGACCGATTGCAGCGCGCCGCGCACGATCTCGGAGCCATAGGCGCCGACATGGAGAGCGAGCACCATGATGCCGGTGGCCACCGGCTCGAAGCTGATCCCGACGAGCGGCAGGGCATAGTAGAACCAGAACAGCTGGACGAGCAGCGACGTCCCACGGAAGAGCTCGGTGTAGCAGAGCGCGACCAGCGAGAGCGCGCGGCCGCCTTCGACCCGGGCGATCCCGGCGGCGAAGGCCGCGACGGCGCCGGTCGCGATCGCCGACAAGGTGATCCCGGCGGTGATCAAGGCGCCGCGCGACAGCGCGGGCAGATAGGATAGCCACTCCATCCGGCAGGCTCCGCAACGTTGAAAGACGTCGAGCCCCGCCCGCCGCCGGGGCGGGCGGAACGATGTCGGTCAGAAACCTATTTGCCGGCGCAGAGGTCCTCGACTTTGCGATCGGCCGCCGCCTTGATGCTGGCGTCCGAGAGGCCGTAGGTGCCGAGGATCTTCTTGTAGTCGTCGGTCTTGCGGAACTCGACCAGCGCGGCGTTGAAAGCGTCGCGCAGCTCCTTGTCCTCCGGCCGGAAGGCGAAGCCGCCGAAATTGCGGACCGGCTTGCCGTTGACGACCGGGTCGGTGAAGGGCGCGACCTGCTCGACATTGGCCTGACCCTTGGCGAGCGAGGCGACGGTGAGCTCGGTCGCGGCATAGGCGTCGGCTCGGCTCTGCACGGTCGCGAGCGCGTCGGCATTGGCGGTGATGAAGATCACCTGGCTGTCCTTGACGCCGACGGCGCGCAGGAAGTCGATATTATTGGCGCCGGAGACGACCGCGACCTTGAGCGACGGGTCCTTGGCGATATCGGCATAGGTCGTCAGCTTCTTCGGGTTGCCCTTCTTCACCAAGAGGCCTTCGCCATAGGAGGAGTTCGGCTCGGTGAAGGAGACCTGCTTGCAGCGCTCGGGCGAGATGTTCTGCTCGGCCGCCACAAAGTCGAAACGCTTGGCCTTGAGGCCGGGAATCAGCGTGCCGAACGGCGTGACCGACCAGTTGGCCTCGGCGACGCCGAGCTTCTTCAGCACAGCATTGGCGACATCCGGGCCGATGCCGGCCGAGGTGCCATCATCCTTCATGTAGGAATAGGGCACCTCATTGGCGGTCGCGACGCGGATATAGCCCTGGTCCTTGATGTCCTTGAGGGTGGTGGCGGCGGCGGCGGACAAGCCGGCGGCGAAAGCAATGGCGGAGAGACCCGCGATCTTCAAAAACGGCATCTGCAATTCTCCTCTGGTTGATGTTTCTCCGCATGCCGATTGCTTCGGCTTCTCTGGCGTCTTCGCGCCGGCGGTTTGGCTTGGACCGGTCGCCCGGCCGAACGGGTCAGGGCGCCTCCGTCAGCACGGCAAGCACCGAAAGGCAGTCGCCCGCCTTGATCAGCCCGGGGACGTGGCGGGCAGCGAGGACGCCGTCCATCGCGGCCTGGTACTCGGCCGGGGCGAGCCCGGTCTTTCCGACAGGATAGACCCGGGCGATCACCTCGCCGGCGCGCACCGGCTCACCGAGGTCGTGCTCGAAGACGATCAGCCCGTCATCTTTCGCGAAGGTGAAGCAATCGGCCGAGGGCATGTCGAGCCAGCTTGTCGGCGCCGTCTCGGGCGTGCCGGCGAGGATGCCGGCATGCCTCAGCAGATTGCTGGCGCCGCGCCGGGCGATGCCGATGCTGCGCGCGCTCGCGGTTCCGGCGCCGCCGAGCTCGGTCGTGACGAAGACCTTGCCCATTGCCTCGACGGTGGTGTCGAGCATGCCGACGGCGTCGATCTCCAGCATCTTCATCGAGTAGGGCGCGGAGAAGGCGGCGACCGCCGCAAAGCAGCGCGCCTCCTGCGCATTGTCCGGCAATTCATGCGCGGCGGCATAGGGCAGGAAGTCGAGTGTCTTTCCGCCGGAATGGAAGTCGAGCACGATGTCGGCCAGCGGGACGAGATGGCGCGTGACGTAGTCGGCGATCTTCTCGGTGACATTGCCGTCCGGCCGACCCGGAAAGCTGCGATTCATATTGCCCTTGTCGATCGGCGAGGTGCGCGTGCCCGCCCGGAAGGCCGGATAGTTCAGCGCCGGCAGGATGATCACCCGGCCCGAAACCTCGGCCGGATCGAGCGAACGCGCCAGTTCGAACAGCGCCGCCGGCCCCTCATATTCGTCGCCGTGATTGGCGCCGATCAGCAGCGCCGTCGGCCCGTCACCATTGGCGATCACGCAGACCGGGATCATCACCGAGCCCCAGGCGCTGTCGTCGCGGCTATAGGGCAGGCGCAGATGGCCGTGCCGGACGCCCTGCGCCGAAAGGTCGATCGTGGGCGTCACCGGTGAGGGGCGGGGCGAGGCGGTCAGCATCGGCTCAGGCCTTGACGAAGAGCTGGCGCGGCACGTTCGACAGGCATTCGACGCCGCTCTCGGTGATCGCGATGCTCTCGGTGATCTCGAGGCCCATATCCTCGAGCCAGAGGCCGGTCATGAAATGGAAGGTCATGCCGGGTTTGAGCTCGGTCCGGTCGCCGGGACGCAGGCTCATGGTGCGCTCGCCCCAATCGGGCGGATAGGACAGGCCGATCGGGTAGCCGGTGCGGTTGTCCTTGATGATTCCGTACCGCTTCAGCACGGCGAAGAAGGCGTTGGCGATGTCCTCACAGTTGTTGCCCGGCTTCGCCGCGGCGAGCCCGGCGTCCATGCCTTCAAGTGTCGCCTTCTCGGCATCGAGGAAGGCCTGCGTCGGCTTGCCCAGGAAGACGGTGCGCGAGAGCGGGCAGTGATAGCGCCGGTAGGCGCCGGCGATCTCGAAGAAGGTGCCTTCGCCCGAACGCATCGGCCTGTCGTCCCAGGTCAGGTGCGGGGCGGAGGCATCGGCGCCGGAGGGCAGCAGCGGCACGATCGCCGGATAGTCGCCGCCGAATTCGGCCGTGCCGCGGATGCCGGCATCGTAGATCTCGGCGACGAGGTCGCATTTGCGCATGCCGGGCTCGACCACCTCGACGATGCGCTGGTGCATCAATTCGACGATGCGGCCGGCCTTGCGCATGTAGTCGAGCTCGGTCCTGCTCTTGACCGCGCGCTGCCAGTTCACCAGCCCGCCGGAATCCTTGAAGCGGGCATTCGGCAGATGCTTCTGCAGCGAGGCGAAGGCCGCCGCCGAGAAGTAGTAATTGTCCATCTCGACCGCGATCGAGAGCCTGTCCCAGCCGCGCTCGGCGATGATCTGCGCCAGCAGGTCCATCGGGTGGCGCTCGGTCGACTGAACATAGTGGTCGGGATAGCCGATGATGTTGTCGTGGCCGAGCCAGGCGGTGCGCTTCGCTCCGTTCGCGTCCTGCTTGCGCCCATACCAGATCGGCTCGCCCGTCGGCGGCACCAGCACGCATTGATGGACGTAGAACGACCAGCCGTCATAGCCGGTCAGCCAGTGCATGTTCGAGGGGTCGGTGACGACCATCAGCTCGGCGCCGGCCCGCTCCATGGCGGCGCGGGTCTTGGCGAGGCGCTCGGCATATTCCTCGCGGGTGAAGTTCAGGGTCACGGTCACGCGGCGTCTCCCGCTTCGGCTTTGGTGTCGATGGTCTGCCCGGCGCCGGCAGTGCGGGCCCGGGCGGCGGCGAGATTGGCGATCGCGGTGTCCTGCACCCCGGTGCCGGTCAGGTCGGCGAGGGTGATCTCGTCGGCGCGCGTGCGCCCGGGGCGCTTGCCGGCGACGACCTCGCCGAGCTCGGCGAAAGCCTGGTCGGAGGTCGCAAGGCCGAAGCGGATCGCATGAGCGAGCTCGCCGAGCCGCCGCGTCTGGCTGAGACGATCAGCGACATAGGTGGCGCGGGCGAAGACGGTCGGGTCGATCTCGTTCTTGTGCTCGCTGTCGGAGCCCATCGCCGTGATGTGCTGGCCGGGTTCGAGCCAGTCCGCCATCAGGATCGGCTTCTCGGCCGGCGTGGTGGTGACGATGATGTCGGCGCCTCGCATGGCTGCGTGCGGATCGGCGATAGCGGCGACCGGAAAACCGAGCTTGCGGGAGAGCTCGCTCGCAGCCTCGCTCGCCTTCTGTGGATCGCGCGCCCAGACCCGCGCCTCGCGGATCGGCCGCACCAGCGCCAAGGCTTCGAGCTGCAGCCTCGCCTGCATGCCGGCGCCGAAGATAGCGGCGACTGCCGCATCCGGCCGGGCGAGGTGACGCGCCGCGACGGCTCCAGCCGCGGCCGTCCTGACATCGGTGAGATAGCCATTGTCGAGGAGCAGCGCCTCGACCAGGCCGGTCCGGGCGCTGAACAGGATCATCAGCCCGTTCAGGCTGGGCAGGCCGAGCCTGGGATTGTCGAAGAAGCCGGGGCTGACCTTGATCGCGAAGCCGTCGAGGCCCGGCACATAGGCCGTCTTCACGTCGACTTCGCCGCGATGCTCGGGAATATCGAGCCGCAGGATCGGCGGCATGGCGACCGGCCTGGTCGCGAGCGCCGCAAAGGCCTCCTCGACGCAGGTGACGGCGCTCAGATCAAGCCCGACGATGCGGCGCAGCTCCGCTTCGGTGAGGACGAGCATGCGGCTCATGCGGCGGCTCCGGAGACGATCCGCCGGTGCACGGCCTCGTCGATATTGCGGCCGGAGACGATGAGCGCCGTCGGCCCATGCGGGCTGACCTTGCCGGCGAGCAGGGCGGCGATGCCGACCGCGCCGGCGCCTTCGACGATCTCGTTTTCCACGAGCGCGGCATGGCGGATGCCGGCCGCGATCTCCGCCTCGCTGAGCAGCACGACCTCGTCGATCAGGTCACGGCACAGGGCGAAGGTGACGCGGTTGGAAAGGCCGATGCCGCCGCCGAGGGAGTCCGCCAGCGTTTCCTCTTCAATGACCTCGACGGGCCTGCCGGCGGCGAGCGCAGCGGCCATGGCGGCGCCGCGTTCCATCGAGATGCCGATGATCCTCGCGGAGGGCCGCAGCGCCTTGACCGCCACGGCAATGCCGGCGGCGAGGCCGCCGCCCGAGAGCGGGATCAGCACGCAGGCGAGTTCGGGCAGGTCCTCGATGAGTTCGAGGCCGATCGTGCCCTGGCCGGTAACGACGTCGGGATCGTCGAAGGGCGGAATTGGAATGAGCCCGCGCTCGGCAATCAACCGCTCGACTTGGATCTGCGCATCATCCTGCGAACGGCCGACGATGCGGACCTCGGCGCCGAGCGAACGGATCGCCTCGACCTTGTTTGAAGGCACCAGCGCCGACATGCAGATGGTGGCGGCAAGGCCGAGCTCGCGGGCGGTGTAGGCGACCGCACGACCATGATTGCCGGTCGATACGGTCACGAGACCGCGCGGGCGCTGGTCCCCGGTCAGCGCCAGCACTGCATTCATCGCGCCGCGCAGCTTGAAGGCGCCGATCGGCTGGCGGGTCTCCAGCTTGAGATGGACGGGCTGGCCGCAGAGGCGGCTGAGGGAGGGCGAGGCGACAAGCGGCGTGCGCTCGACCCGGCCGGCGATGCGCGCCGCGGCGGCTTCGATCTCGGGCAAAGCGATAGCGGCCGGCGCTACAGCCGGCCGATCTGTCTCGGCAGTGAAAAGACGCGGTTTGGTCACCGTCATGTCTCCCTCGCTTGTCATGCTGCGAGGGGGAAAATTTCATGTCAATTATTATATTGTCATGATCCAATGCCGGACATGGGCCAAAGGCGGCAATGACACGGCAAAGTGAGCCTATTCGCCACCGCCCTCAGCCGATCGCACCGATGTCGAAGACCGGCGGGAGCTGCTCGAAGGTCTGCCGAACCGTCGCCAGCGTCCGGGCCAGCAAGTCATGGCTCATCCGCCCGCCCAGGCAGATACGGATGCCGCCGCCATGACTGGCGCCGGCGACGAACGGGTCGGACGGCGTCACGGCCACGCGCCGGTCGGCGAGCGAGCGCACCAGACTGTCCTCGGTCCAATACGCGGGCACCTTGAGCCAGGCGCAGAGCGAGAGTGGATGGCTCGAGGCGACATGGCTCCCGAGTGTCTCGGCGACGATGCGCTGGCGCGCCGTCGCCTCCGCGCGCTGGACGGTGAGTAGCCTTAGCGCCGTGCCGTCCTCGACCCAGCGCGTCGCGATCTCGGCCGGCAGATAAGTGCCGCTCCAGCTGGTCACGCGCAGGATCGAGGCGGCGCGGATCGAATATTGCGGCGGCACCACGAGATAGCCGACGCGCAGGCCGGTCAGCACTGTCTTGGTGAAGCTCGTCAGGAAGAAGCCGAGATCGGGCAGCATCGCGGTGATCGACGGAAGCGGCTCGGCGATCAGCGGCTTGTAGACCTCGTCCTCGACGACGAAGACGCCATAGCGCTGCGCGATCTCGGCAATGGCGCGGCGACGCTCGGGGCCGGCGACATGGCTGGTCGGGTTGTTGAGCGTCGGGATGAGGACGAGCGCCCGGACGCCGCCGGTGCGGCAGGCAGCCTCGAACGCATCGGGGCGGATGCCTTCCTCGTCGGTTGGCAAGCCCTTGAGGCTGAAACCGAGCACGTTGGCGAGGCCGATGACGCCGTGATCGGTCAGGTTCTCGGTCAGCACGATATCGCCGGCGCGAACCACGCAGGCGAGCGCCAGGAAGAGCGCATGCGCCGCGCCATTGGTGATCAGCACGCGCTCGACAGACGTCTCGACGCCGAGTGGCCCGAGCCAGAGGCGTGCCGCTTCGCGGTGGCGGTCGAGGCCGGCGATCGGCCGGCATGGGCGCATGAAGGGGCTGGTATCGCCCTCGGCCAGCGCAGCCAGAGCCTGACGCGCGGCCGCCTCATGCGCATCGAGATAGACCCCGCGCACGATCGAAAGGTCGACGACCTCGGTCGGGCTGCGGTCGAGCATCAGCCGTCCCGCCTGCTCGGTGACGCGGCTCTTCACGAAGGTCCCGCGCCCGACCTCGCCGCTGAGATAGCCGAGGCGCTCGGCCTCCTTGTAGCTCAGGCTGACGGTCTGGACGGAGATGCCGAGCTCGCGGGCGAGATCGCGATGGGTCGGCATCCGGTCCATCGGCTTCAGGACGCCGGCGTCGATATCGGCGATGATGCGTTCGGTCAGCGCGGCGTGCTTGGTCGCGCCCTTCTGCTTCGTCAGGACTGGGTGCCATTCGACGGCTTTATCCAGGACGGTAGCGAGCCGGTCGCCGGGCGGCCTGTCGGCTTGACGGAGCATAGGATTGTCTCGTTCTTAGTAAGCGCTGTTCATGACATTATGCACGCGCGGTCCCAGAAGATGAAGCTCGATCCCATCGACCTCAAGATCGTCGCGGCCCTCAAGCGCGACGGCCGCATGACCAAGCTCAGGCTCGCTGAAGTTGATGGGCTTCAGGCATGGAGGCCTGCTTCAGCCGGAGACTCTATGCGATGATCTTGCCGGGATTGCACAGGTTGTCGGGGTCGAACAGCGTCTTGAGCTGGGCCATCAGCGCCAGCTTTACAGGGTCGGCATGGCGTTCCAGTGCCGCGATCCGCTTACTGCCGATGCCATGCTCGGCGGAAAACGAGCCGCCGAGCCCGCGCAACTCGCCATAGATTGCGGTTTCCACGGCTGTCCGGACATCCGGCCGGAGCGGACCGGACAGGTTCAGGACGATGTGGAGATTGCCGTCGGCAAGATGGCCGAACAGATAAGGTTCGATGGCCGGGTCGATCGCCTTCAATGCCGGCTGCAGGCGCGCCACGTACCCATCGAACTCGCGTGCTGGGAGCGAGATATCGTAGGAAGGCGCCTGGGGGTGGAGCCGATAGAGCACATCCGTGTCCTCGCGCAGCCGCCAGAGCTGCGCCGACTGGGCCATCGAGGCGCAGACAATGCCATCGATGTCCGGTTCCGTCTCGAAGAGAGCTGCGAGCGCGTCTTCCAGCGCTGTGCGGGCAGCTTCGAAGCTGGCGCCGCCGAGCTCGACCAATAGCAGGCAAGGCGAGCGTAGCGGCAACAGCGCCGAATCGAGGCCGAGCGCGGCACAAGTCACGGCCGCGAAGCCGGACCACATGATCTCTGCCGCGAGCAATGGCGCCGACCCGCCCTGCAAATGGCGGACGATGTCGAGCGCCTGCGCTGCGCCGGTGGTGCCGAGCAGTGCGGTCGCGCGGCCGCTCGGCAAGGGATCGAGCCGGATCACCGCACGCGTGACGATGCCGAGCGTGCCTTCCGCCCCGATCAGCAGCTGCTTCACATCATAGCCGGCGCTCGTCTTCAGGACCCGTGTCATGTCATCGACGAGGCGCCCATCGGGCAGCACGGCCTCCAGGCCGAGCACGCGGTGGCGCATGACGCCGGTGCGGAAGGCCGTGATGCCGCCGGCATTGGTCGCGATCAGCCCGCCGATCGTGGCCGAGCCGCGCGCGGCAAGGTCGAGGCCGGGATGGAGTCCGGCGGCCGCCGCCGCTTCTTGCAAGGCAGAGAGCGTGACCCCGGCCTGGACCACGGCGACACCGCTGTCGGGATCGATCTCCTCGACCCTGTCGAGCGCGCCGAGATCGCAGATCAACTGGTCCGGCGTGGTGACGGCACCGCCGACGAGGCCGGTCCGCCCGCCTTGCGGCACGAAGGCGCAGCAATGCGCCCGGCACCACGCCACCAGCTCTACGACATCCGCGACGGAGCTGGGGCGAACGAGCGCGAAGGCGTTCAGATTGCCGTCGTCCCAGCCGGGATCACGCGCTGCGAGCGCGCTGCGGTCGAGCACCTGGCTGCCCGGCAGATGCGCGCGCAGGGAGGCGATCCGATCCAGCGCGGACCCGGCAGGCATGTCCTCAACGCGCATCGGTCAAGTCTCCGGCGGTGACGCGCTGCTGCAGCAACCGTGTGAGCCAGTCCGGATCGACATCGGGCACGCAGGAGAGCAGCAGTTGCGTGTAATTGTCGGACGGCGTCTCCAGCACGGCGTCACGCGGCCCGCTCTCGACGACCGCGCCTTGACGCATGACCACGACCTCGTCGGCGATGGCGCGCACCGTGGCGATGTCATGGGTGATGAAGAGGTAGGACAGGCCGAGCTCGTTCTGCAGCCGCTGGAGCATGGCGAGGATGCCGGCCTGGACGACCTGGTCGAGCGCCGAGGTCACCTCGTCGCAGATCAAGAGCTCGGGGCCGGCAGCGAGTGCACGGGCGATGCAGACGCGCTGCTTCTGCCCGCCCGAAAGCGCGCCTGGCAAGCGGTCGAGCAGATCGGGCTTCAGCTCGACCAGCGCCATCAGCTCGCGCAGTCGGGCCTCGCGTGCGGCGCCTCTGAGGCCGGAATAGAGCTGCAACGGTCGGCCAATCGCCTCGCGGATGCTCTGCCGGGGATTGAGCGCCGCGTCCGGGCTCTGGTGGATGAGCTGGACACGGCGAAGCTGATCGCGCAAGCGATCCTGCAGGGCCCCCGGCAAGCAGCTTCCCTGGAGTTGCACCTGTCCGGCAGTGGGCGACAGCAATCCGGCGACGATGCGCGCCAGGGTCGATTTGCCGGAGCCGGATTCGCCGACGAGGGCGACCGTGCCGCCTGTTCGGACCGTCAGCGAGACGTCCTTGAGCACTGGGACGGAGCCATAGGAGGCACTGATCCCGTCCAGTTCCAGCAGCGGCGCGCCATGATCCTGCTCTGGCGCTTTCCTGATGTGGCGCACCGCCCAGAGCGAGCGGGTGTAGCTCTCGCGCGGGGCGGCAAGCATGGCCCGCGTCGGGGCCTCCTCGACGATGCGGCCATGGCGCAGCACGGTGATGCGATGGGCGAGCTGCGTTACCACCGCAAGATCATGGGTGATGTAGATCGCGGCCGTCCCGAAGGCCTCGACAACGTTGCGGATCGAGGTGAGGATCTCGACCTGCGTGGTCACGTCGAGGGCCGTGGTCGGCTCGTCGAAGACGATGAGATCCGGCCGGCAGATCATCGCCATCGCGATCATCACGCGCTGCAGCTGCCCGCCAGAGAGCTCGTGCGGGAAGCGTTCGCCGATATGGTCGGGATCAGGCAGGGCAAGCCGCGCGAACAGCTCGCGCGCGTCCTGCTCTGCTTGGCGCCGCCCCATGCCGGCCTGCCGAGTCGCGGTCTCGACCACCTGCTCGATCAGGCGATGGGCCGGGTTGAAGGAGGCGGTGGCGCTCTGGGCGACATAGGCGATGCGGGTGCCGCGCAGCGCACGGCAGCGCTGCGGCGGCAAGGCGAGCAGGTCCTGCCCGTCGAACAGCACGGAGCCCCCAGCGAAGCGGCAGCCGGGCCGGACATAGCCGAGCGCAGCCAAGCCGATTGTGGACTTGCCGGCGCCCGATTCCCCGATCAGGCCGAGCACCTCGCCGGCATGCAGCTCAAGATCGATGCCGTCGACGATCTGCTGCGGCCGGCCGGGCCCGCTCGTCTCGATCACGAGGCCGCGCATGACGAGGAGCGGCGCGCCATCCGGTTCAGCCAGCGGGTGTGATGCTGCCACAGCGAGGCTCGCGGTTTCAGCGTTCATCGCTCACCCCGTGATGGCCGGCCGCGGCCCAGTCGATGACCAGGTTGATGCCGATGGTCAGCAATGCGATCGCGCCGGCAGGAAACAGCGGCATCAGGATGCCGAACGAGATCGCCGCGGCGTTCTCGCGCACCATCGAGCCCCAGTCGGCCGTCGGCGGCTGGATGCCGAGGCCGATGAAGCTCAGCGTCGCGATGAACAGGAAGACGAAGCAGAAGCGCAGGCCGAATTCCGCCGCGAGCGGCACGACGATGTTGGGCAGGATCTCGCGGCGCATGATCCAGCCGGTTCCCTCGCCGCGTAGCCGCGCGACCTCGACGAAATCCTGGGCCGCCACATCCATCGCGGCGGCGCGTGCGATCCGGAAAACCCGCGTCGCATCGAGCAGCGCGATGACGCCGATCAGCACGGGCAGCGTCGAACCGGCGACAGCGAGCACCAGCAAGGCGAAGATCAAAGTGGGGAAGGCCATCACCAGATCGACCAGCCGGCCGAGGGCCTGGTCGACCCAGCCGCCGCGCACGGCTGCGGCCAACCCCAAAATCGTGCCTGTGACGAAGGAGATCGCTGTGGTCAGCAGCGCCAGCGTGATCGAATTGCGGGCGCCGTAGATCAGGCGCGAGAGCACGTCCCGCCCGAGATGATCGGTGCCCAGCAGGGTCGCCGGGCCCTCCGCCGGCGGGTTCCAGAAGCCCCCGGCCCAGGGACCGCCGACGATCTCGGTTTCGTCATAGGGCGCGACGAGCGGGGCGAAGAGGAGGCAGAACAGGTAGACGGCGACGATCGCCAGCCCGATCCGGGCCGAGAGCGGAGCCATGCGCAGCGCTGCGATGCCGGTCATGCCCGCGCCTCCCGCTGGCGTGGCCGGCGCAGCCGCGGATTGGCCAGCAGCGCCAGGATGTCGGCGAGCAGGTTGAGGCCGATATAGGTGCCGGCGAACAGCATGCAGCAGGCCTGGACGACCGGGATGTCCCGCTTTGCGACGGAGTCGACCAGCAACTGGCCGAGGCCGGGATAGACGAACACCACCTCGATCACCACGACGCCGACGACGAGATAGGCGAGGTTGATAATGACGACGTTGATGATCGGCGATAGCGCATTGGGCAGCGCGTGGCGTACGACGACGCCCCAGGGCCCGACGCCCTTGAGCCGCGCCATCTCGACATAAGGCGAGGCCATGACGCCCATGATCGCCGCCCGCGTCATCCGCAGGACATAGCCGATGACGGCGAGCGACAGCGTCAGGGCGGGCAGAGCCAGCATCGTCAGCGTCTCGACGAAGCCGCCCTGGCTCGAAAGCGAGATCGCCGGCAGCCAGCCGAGGCCTACCGAGAAGCAGGCGACCAGCATGTAGGCGGTGAAGAATTCGGGGAACGAGATCGCGAGCAGGGAAGCGGTGGAGGCGACCCGGTCGAGCGCCCGGTCGCGATGCACGGTCGAGAGGATGCCGAGCAAGACGCCGAGCGGCAGCGCGATCGCCGCCGCCAGCGCAGCCAGCGACAAGGTCGCACCCAGGCGCGGCGCGATCAGCTCGGAGATCGGTCGGTCATTGGCGAGCGAGCGCCCGAAATCGCCGCGCAGCAGGCCCGCCGTCCAGTCGGCATAGCGCACGACCAGCGGCTTGTTCAGGCCGAGCTCCTGCCGGAGCGCTGCCACCGAGGCGGGCGTCGCGCTTTGGCCGAGGATCGCCTCCGCCGGATCGCCCGGCAGCATGTCGACGGCGAGGAAGACCAGCAGCGAGATCACGAACAGGGTCGCGATCCCGAGCGCGATCCGCTGGGTTATCATGGCGAGGACGCCGTGCATCGAACGATCCTTGCTGGCCTGACCGGCTCCCGGCGGGAGCAGGTCAGGCGGCCAAATTGGAGGGTCTAGGCTGCGACGACGCGCGTCAGGCGAACCACCAGCGCTCGGAGGCGCGGCAGCCGTCGAGCATCCAGTCGCCGGCCAGCTCCCCGAACGCCAGCTTGCGGCTGGTCGCGTCGAGGAAGTCGGCGAAGGCGAAGATGTTCGAGCCGCCCTCGTCGTGGATGATCCGCTGTGCCTCGCTGTAGAGCGCGCGGCGCTTGCCGGTGTCGAACTCCTTGCGGGCTTCGGCGACGATGGCGTTGAGGCGCGGATTGTTGATGCGCGTTTCGTTCCAGCCTGCCTTGGTGCCGGTATCGGAATAGCCGAGCGTCAGCAGCACGTCGTCGTTGATGCGCCCGCTCCAGCGCGAGGTGCAGAGCGGCTTCTTGTTCCAGACCGAGGACCAGTAGCCGTCCTCCGGCTCCTTGGCGACCTCGATGGTGATGCCGGCCTTGGCCGCATGGGCCTTGAACAGGACCGCCGCGTCGGTCGCGCCCGCGAACGGCGTCTCGGAGACATGGAGCCGGACGCGCAGATCGGCTTCGCCCGCCTTGGCGAGGTGGAACTTCGCCTTGTCGGGATCATAGGCGCGCTGCGGGATCGAGCCGTCATAGAACTCGTAGGCGGCTGAGAGCGGATGGTCGTTGCCGGGCGAGCCGAAGCCGCCGAGCACGCGCTTGACGATCTCCTCGCGGTCGATCGCGTATTTCATGGCGAGGCGCACGTCGTTGGAGGCGAACGGCGCCTGGTCGACCATCATCGGGAAGGCGAAGTGCGCCTTGCTCTTGACCCGGTTGATGCGCACCGCGGCATTGCGCTCGAGCAGCGCCACGGTGCGCGGATCGACGGCGTTGTAGGCGTCGATCTGACCGGTCAACAGGGCGTTGGCGCGGGCCGTGGCATCCTTGATGCAGATCATCTCGACCGTGTCGAAATTGCCCCTGCCGGCTTTCCAGTAATTCGGATTGCGCTTCACGCGCGAGCGCACGCCGGGCTCGAATTGCTCCAGAAGGTAGCCGCCGGTGCCCATGCCGCGGCGGTAGTCGGTATCGCCATCGGGGATGATGACGAGGCCGACCGAGCTCGTCAGGGCCGGAAAGCCGACATTGCCGTCGATCAGCTCGAACACGACCGCATCGGGACCGTCGGCCTTGACCGTGGCGATCTGGGCCAGGATCGGCTTGGTCATCGACTTCGAGCCGTCGCGGCGATGGGTGTTGAAGGAGTGGACGACGTCGGCCGGCGTCAGGCTCTTGCCGTCATGGAAGGTGACACCCTTGCGCAGCTTGAAGGTCCAGGTCTTCGCGTCCTTCGAGCCTTCCCAGCTCTCCGCGAGCTCGGGAACGAGCTTTCCGCCCGGCCCGGCCTCGACCAGATTGTTGCGCAACTGCCATTGCAGATGCTGCGAGAATTGCGTCTCGACCAGCGTCGGGTCGAGCGAGTCCGAGGTCGCGAAGTCGGAGATGCCGACCCTGAAGGCGCCGCCGCGCTTCGGCGCCTGCGCGCTGGCAGTCGACGGAAAGAGTTGCGCCGCGCCGAGCGCGCCGGCGCCGAGAAGAAGGCTTCGCCTATCCAGATGTCCGTGGTTGGTCATTGCAGTTTCCCTCTGTGTTGTTGGAGCGGTTTCCGCTCTCGTTGAATGCTGGTGGCGTGGGGGCGCTGAGGCAGGTGGCGAGCCCGGCGATCAGGCGGTCATTGTCCGCGGCATGGCCGATGGTGGCGCGCAGGTAGCTGCGATAGCCCGCCTCGCGCCAAGGCTTGACGATGATCCCCTCGCGCAGAAGCGCGGCGGCGATGCCGTCGCTGTCGACGCCCATATCGAGGAACAGGAAATTGGTCTGCGAGGGCGCGGGCCTGAGGCCGAGCCGGTGCAGCGCGGTCTGGACCCGCTCCCGCTCGGCCCGCAGCCTCGCGGTCGAGGCCTTCATCCAGGCTTCGTCCCGCAACGCCGCCAGAGCGGCGATCTGGGCGGCGCCGTTGACGTTAAACGGCGTCTTCGCCGCGGCGATGGCGCGGGCGAGCCCGGCATCGGAACAGATCGCATAGCCGACCCTGAGCCCGGCGAGACCATAGGCCTTCGAGAAGGTCCGCAGCACGACATGCGGCAGGCCGGCGGCGCTCAGGGTCGCAAGCGCGTCGGGGGCGCCCTCGTCGGCATATTCGTAATAGGCTTCGTCGAGCACGAAGAGCGTGCGGGGCGAGGCCGCCCGGGCGAGCCGTTCGAGCTGGGCCTGGTCGAGAGCGGGCCCGACCGGGTTCGACGGCGACGACAGGAACAGGATGCGCGGTTCGGCCGCGAGCGCTGCGGCGATGGCCTCGATATCGAAGCCGAGATCGTCGGCCATCGGAACCTTCACTACGCGGGCGCCGGCGGCCAGCGGCTCGATCTCGTGCAGGCCGAAGCTCGGTATGACGGTCACGACTTCGCAGCCCGGCGTCAGCGCGGCCCGCGCGATCGCCGCGATCATCTCCTCCGAGCCGTTGCCGACGACGATCCGGTCGGCAGCGATCGCGAACTTCTCCGCGAGCGCATTCCTCAGCTCCGTGCAGGCCGGATCGGCATAGCGCCAGGGCTCGAATTCCGGCGAGCGCAGCGCTGTCAGCACGGCGGGCGAGCAGCCGTCGGGATTCTCGTTGCTGGCGAGCCGGGCGATGTCGGAGCGCCTGCTCGCGGCGCGGGCCACCGCGACGGTCAGCCCGGCATTATAGGGCGGCAGCGCCGCGACATGCGGATTGAGAACGAGCGAGCCGGAGGTCGGCCCGGCTTCGCCGGCGGTGCGGATCGATGCTTCGCTCATGGGCACGGCTTCTCCTAGAGATCCAGGACGAGCGGGCCGCGCGGCTTGGCGCAGCACAGCAGCACCTCGCCCGGTCCGGGTGGATCGAGCGGCTCCTCGACATAGTCGACCTCGCCCTGCAGCAGGCCGGTGCGGCAGGTGCTGCAGATGCCGGCGCGGCAGGAGAAGGGCGGATCGAGGCCGAGCCGTTCTGCGAAAGCGAGCAGGTTGGTGTCGCTCGCCTCGTCCCATGCGGCGGCGCGTTGCGATTGCGCGAAGCTGATCTGCAGGCTGGCTCCGACCTCGTTCGCTTCGGCGGTGATCATGGGTTTGCCGGCGGGCGGCAGGGGAGCGGCCAGAGACGCCGCCGGCATATCTTCTTGAACCGCTTCGAGCACGGTAGCGGGGCCGAAGAACTCGTAGCGGATGCGTTCCTTGCGCACGCCGAGCTCGCGGAAGCCCGCGTAGACGCTGGCCATGAAAGGCGGCGGTCCGCAGAGATAGACGTCGTAGTCGCCGAGCGGCAGCCAGCTGCGCAGCAGCGCCCTGGTCATCACGCCGTCGGCATGATGCAGGCCGGCCGTGACGTCAGCCGGGGTGGGCGCACGATAGCAATAGCGTGCCGTGAGGCCGGGGCGGCTGCGGATGAGTTCGTCGACCTCCCTACGCAAGGCATGGACCTCGCCATCGTCGCAGGCGTGCAGGAAGTGCACCTCGCGCTCCGGCTCGCTCGTCAGGGCATGGAGCATCGAGACGAGCGGCGTCAGGCCGACCCCGCCACTGGCGAGGATGACGGGTCGCTGGGTGTCCCTTGCCAGCACGAACTCTCCGCGCGGCGGCGCGATCTCGACGAGATCGCCAACTGCGACCCGGTCATGCAGGAAGCAGGAACCGATTCCGTTCGGCAGCCCTGGTGCCGGCGCGCCCTCGCGCTTCACCGTGATCCGGTAGTGCGTCCCGTCGGATGGCGCCGACGAGATGCTGTAGGTTCTGAGCGCCGACGCCTGCCCATCTTGGCCGGGGATACGGATCGGCAGGTATTGGCCGGGCTCGAAGGCATGCCAGTCCGCGGGATCGAGCGGCTCCAGTGCGAAGGAGGTGATCGTCCGGCTCTCCGGCGTCCGCGACACCACGCGGAACGGCCGGAACCGGGAGACAGACTGCGCAGCGCCCGCCACAGCGGCGCCTATTCCGCCGCCTGCCGGGCATTGGCGGCGGTCTCGGCCTCGATCAGTTGCGCCAGCCGGCGGCGGAACCGCAAGGGACCGACATCGATCTTGAGGTCGAGATTGGGGGTGCGCTTGTTGGCCATGCCCTGATGCACCGCGGCGAGCACTGCCCGGTCCTCCTCGAAGGCACCGCGCACCGAACGGGCGAACTGCGCGGAGATCTCCGGGTCGTTCGGCGCGAAGTTGCGCATCTGGAACCAGAAATAGCGGGTGCTGTTCTCGTCGACCGGCGTCATGAAGTTGTAGCTGTCCATCAGGAAGACGTCCGGATGGAGCGGCTGACCGACGCCGCCGCTGCCGGCCGGCGTGAAGATCGCCCTGATGATGGCGTGGCTGGGATAGCGCACCTCATAGTGCTGCTTGCGGTCGCAATGGCCCTTGAACTTCAGGAACGGGGCGTAGAAGGGCGCGGGCTCGGAATCCATCATCCAGCGCCAGACTGTGACGCCGTCCTCGCCGACGGTCGTCTCCAGCGGCGTCTCCTCGGTGCCGGCGCCGGCGAAGGAACTCTGGTGCACCCAGGCGACGTGGGAGGGATCGAGCAGGTTGTCGGTCATGTAGAGGTAGTTGCAGGCGACCGTCATGCCGTCGCCCTGGTTCACGCCCCAGGCGGGATCGCCCCAATGGTCGACGGCGAAGATCAGCGCGGGGTCGGCCAGCGCCGGATCGCCCATCCAGACCCAGACGAGCCCGTAGCGCTCCTCGACTGGGTAGGACCGGACGCGGGCGACGTGCGGAATCCGCTCGGCGCCGGGAACGCGGGTGCAGGTGCCGGTGCAGTCGAAGGTCAGGCCGTGATAGCCGCATTCGACGTCGTCGCCCTTGATGCGCCCCATCGACAGCGGCAGCTTGCGATGCGGGCAGGCATCCTCGAGCGCCGCCAGCTTGCCGTCGCGCCGCCGGTAGAGCACGACGTTCTCGGACAGCATCGTCACCGGGTGGAGCTGGTCCCGGACCTCGTGGTCCCAGGCCGCGACATACCAGGCATTTTTCAGGAACATCGACGCACTCCCATCCATCGCCATCCGGAGAATGATAGGCAGCGATGCGGCGCCGGCTTGAGTCCGAAGAATTGCGTTACATTTTAGATTTGCTAAAATGTGAAGTCAGCACGGGAGGCAGGTTTGGCATTGCCGCCGCTCAAGGCGCTTCAGGCATTCGAGGCGGTCGCACGGCTGGGCAGCGTGTCCGATGCGGCGGCCGAGCTGTTCGTCACGCCCGGCGCGATCAGCCAGCAGATCAAGAAGCTGGAAAGTAGCCTCGGCATCCGGCTCGTCGAGCGCAATGGGCGCGGCGTCGAACTGACCTCCTGGGGAGCGGCTTATCACCTCGACATCGTCGGACCCTTCGCCGCCCTGCGTCAGGCCCAGGCGACGCTCCACCGCAAGCGCGCCGGCTCAGGCCTCGTCGTCAGTTGCCTCGCCACCGTGGCCAGCCGCTGGCTCGGCCCGCAGCTCTTCGACTGGCAGGTGCTGAACCCGGCCTCGAAGATCCGCCTGATCGGCGCGGAGTCCGAGCCGCGGCTGTTCGAGGACGGTGTCGATTTCAGATTGTCATATGGCTCGAAGAGCCAGTCCTTCGACCATTACGCGCCGCTCTTCACGGACTGGGTGGTGCCGGCCTGCGCGCCCGGCCTGATCGCGGGCAAGGCCATCACGGCGCCGGAAGACATCTTCGCCTATCCCCTGATCGGGATCGAATGGGAGGGATCGCACAAGCCACCGCCGGGCTGGGACGAGTGGGCTGATAGCGTCGGGGTTTCCGTGGGTAATATTTCGACCGAGTTGGCTTTCTCGTTGTCGAGCACGGCTCTGGATGCCGCCGTCAATGGCCGCGGTTTCGTGCTTGCCCAGATCGCGATGATCCGCGAGGACCTCGCCTCCGGGCGGCTCGTCGTGCCGATCGACAGGCGGCTGCAGCTCGGCGAAAGCTATTTCCTGGCCTGGGACCGGGCCGCATTGGAGAAGCCATTCGGTGGGCAGTTCCGAGATTGGGTGCTGGCGATGTCGCGTGCGCAGCAACGCAAGTCCGCAGCCCTCTGACAGTCGGCGCTCAAGTTGACGTTAGGGAACAGTCCCTCCGTCTCACAACGCGATCGTTACATCCGAGCGTGGCCGCGAGGAACAGGCGAGGATATAGCCCTGCGCCTCCTCTTCGGGCGAGATCCCGCCTTCGTGCCGCATCTCGACCGAGCCCTCGACAAGGGCGACCCGGCAGGTGCCGCACATCCCCGAAGCGCAGCCGCAGGGGATGACGATGGTCTGGCGCGTGGCTGCCTGCAGCAGTGTCTCGCCCGGCTGGGCTGTGAATTGCTTGTCGCCGAGCCTGACCGCATAGCCTCCGGCCGGCGTATCGACTGGAACCAGCGGCGGAGCCACAGGTGCGACGGCGCCGAAATGCTCGACATGGAACAGCTCACGCATGCCGCCCTCGGCGGCATGGATCAGCCGCGCTTCCTCCATGAAGCCGGCGGGGCCGCAGCAGAAGACCTCGCGGCGGCCGTAATCCGGTAGCACGACCGAGACCAGCCGCCGCCCGAGCCGGCCGGCGAAGCCGAACCAGCCGGGCTCCGGCCGGCTGACGAGCATCGCGACCTTGAGATTGGGCATCTGCGCCTGCAACTCGGCGAGCTCGCGAGCGAAGAGGATGTCGCGCGGTGTGCGCGCGGCATGGAGCCAGTGCACGTCGCTATCCGGCGCGGTCGCGGCGAGGTGGCGCAGCATCGCCATCAGCGGGCTCGCCCCGGAGCCGGCTGAAACCAGAGCAAGCCGGTCGGTCGCGCGGCTGTCGATAGTGAAGCGGCCCTTTGGCATCCGGCCTTCGAGCCGCGCACCGATCGCGAGTTCGTCGTGCAACCAGCGTGTCACACGGCCCTTCGCATGGGCCTTGATCGTCATCGCGATCGTACCTGACTCATCCGGCGCCGAGGCGAGCGAGAAGGTACGGAACAGCGTCTCGCCGCCGATCGCAAGCTTCAGCGTCATCGACTGGCCGGCCGCATAGCTGGGCACGCCGCCGTCGGGCCGGAAGACGAAGGTCTTCACATCATGCGTCTCGTCGCGGATCTCGGCGACGGTGAGTTCAAGTAGATCGGCAGTCGGCGCCGCTGCGGCTGGCGCCTCGAGGCTGTCCAGGCTCATTCGGCGGCGATCCTGAACGGTGTGGGCTCGCCGGCATAGGCCGCCATCTTGCCGGCATACCAGTTGGTGAAATTCGTCAGCATGAACTCGGAGGGCGCATAGGGGCCGGGCCGGTAGCCCATCGAGCGGATGCCGGCATGGTTCACCGCCGCAAGCTCGGCGTCCTGGGCGTTGGTCGCGAGCCAGACCTCGGTCAGCCGCTTTATGTCATAGTCGACGCCCTCGACCGCATCCTCGTGCACCAGCCAAGTCGTGCGCACCGCGGTCTTGTCCTGGGAGAGCGGCAGCACCCTGAAATGCAGGATGTGGTCGGCGAGGAAGTGGTTCCAGTTGTTCGGCACCCGGAACATCCGGACCGAGCCGAGATCGGGCTCGGTGAAGTCGGCAAGCAGCTTGTTGCAGGCGGGGCCGCCATCCATCGTGAACGACAGCGCCCCCTCATGAAACGGCAGGCGGATGCAGCGGAATTCCTGACCGCCATCGACCGGCTGATGCGGCAAGCGCAGCGCCTCCCATTTCGCGGTCTTGCGGTCCATCAAACCCTTGAACTCGGCCGGCCCGCGCGGATCGTCCGGCAGCGCGAACTCGACCAGCGTCACCAGGAGCTCCGGATGGTTGCCGGCGCAGTGGTAGCATTCACGGTTGTTCTCGATGACGAGCTTCCAGTTGGCGTCCTCGATCAGGGTCATCTCGAAGGCGACCTTGGTGCGCTCCGGCATATGCGGCGCGATATAGGGCGTCACCGCCTCGCGATAAGGCGTCAGGTCGGGCGGGTTATTGGCGAGGCAGATATAGACCATGCCGCAGATCACCTCGACATGGACGGGCTTCAGCCCATGGGCCGAGCGGTCGAAATCGGCCGGCATCTGGCGGGCGTTGAGCAGCGAGCCGTCGAGCTCGTAGACCCATTGGTGATAGGGGCAGACGAGCCGGTTGGCGCGGCCCTTCTCATGGCCGCAGATGCGCGAGCCGCGATGGCGGCAGCTATTGTGGAAGGCGCGCACCTGCCCGTCGCGGTCGCGCAGCACCACGACCGGGTTCTCGCCGACGGTCAGCGTCAGGTAGTCGCCCGGCTTCCTGATCTCGCAGGCATTGCAGGCGAACAGCCAGTCGGTCTCGAACACGGCCTTGATGTCGGTCTCGTGCATCGCCGGATCGACATAGAAGGCTTGCGGCAGGCTGTAGCCCTCGCGTCGCTCGGCGAGGAGCTGGCGGATGCGGTCGCGATCGATCATCGGCTGAGACCCTGACGGTGGATAGCCGCGATCTTGCTCCGTCGGCGGCGAGGGCGGCCGGAGCATTCCGACCTCACCGGCAAGCTTTGCGACGAGCGCATGTCGCTTTCATTGCAACAATGTCGGAAATCCGCTTTCCTTGGATCGGTTCCAGATCCGATCATCGACGGGAGGAGGCCAAGGCATGAACGAGGCGCCTGCCGGCACCCAGATCGTCACGCTGCTGCTCGTCGAGGGCTTCTCGATGATGAGCGTCGCCTCGGCTATCGAGCCGTTGCGCTCGCTCAACCGGCTGGTCGACCGCGAGGCCTGGCGCTGGCGGCTGGCGAGCCTCGACGGCGGCGTCCTCGCCGCCTCGAACGGCATTCCGATCCCGGCCGAGGCGGCCGAGACCGCCTTGCCCGGCTCGCATTACTTCCTCGTCTGCGGCGGCCTGCGCATCCAGTCGGTCGACGAGCGGCGCTATCTCGCCGTCCTGCGCAAGGCGGTACGCAGCGGCGTGCGCGTCGGCTCGCTCTCGACTGGGACCTATCTGCTGGCGCGCGCCGGCCTGCTCGACGGCTATCGCTCGACGATCCACTGGGAGAATCGCCCCGCTTTCCAGGAGGAGTTCCCCCATCTCGTCTGCACCGACAAGCTCTACGAGATCGACCGCGACCGGATGACCTGCTCGGGCGGCACCGCGGCGATGGATCTGATGCTGCATTTGATCACCGAGCGCCATGGCGCCGATCTCGCGCGCCGCGTCGCCAACCAGTTCCATCATGACCGCATCCGCGACGAACGCGACAACCAGAGCGGCGGCCGGCTGGAGCGGATGTCGAGCTTGCCGCCGGCCGTGCGCAACGCGCTCAAGCTGATGCAACGTCATGTCGAGGATACGATCTCGATCGCCGAGATCGCCGAGAAGGTCGGCATGAGCCCCCGCCAACTCGAGCGGCTGTTCCTGCGCTATCTGCAGACCTCGCCGGCGCGCTACTATCTCTCCTTGCGCATCGACCGGGCGCGCGAGCTGCTGCTCTATTCCGACCGTCCGGTCCTCGAGGTCGCGATCGCGGCCGGCTTCACCTCGACCTCGCATTTCGCCCATTGGTTCAAGAAGCTGCAGGGCGTGCGGCCGAGCCAGCTGCGCGGACGGCCTGCGAGTGAAGAGGCGGCGTCGGTCTCTGCCAACTGAGCACGGCAGGTCGCAAGCGCGACATGCGATGTCGCTTTCCCGGCCCGAGGCTGGAACGGTTCTGATCGACACTTTCCCTCGAAAAGGCGGAAAACCGCTGCGAGGGGACAAAAGTGGAGACGATCGCCTTCATCATGGCGAATCTTCCGGTGATCGGGCAGCGCATGCTCGAGCATGTCTCGCTCGTCGCCGTCTCGGTCGGCGTCGCGATCCTGACCGGTGTGCCGACCGGCATCGCGATCACCCAGAGCAAGCGCGCCGCCGATCTCGTCCTCTACATCGCCTCTATCATCATCACGATCCCCTCGATCGCGCTGTTCGGCATCCTGATCCCGCTGCTCTCGACCATTGGCCACGGCATCGGCTACCTGCCGGCGGTGATCGCGCTCATCCTCTACGCCCAGCTGCCGATCATCCGGAACACCTATACGGCGATCATGAATGTCGACCCGGCGCTGCGTGAGGCGGCGCGCGGCATGGGCATGACCACGCTGGAGCGGCTGCGCCGCGTCGAGCTGCCGCTGGCGCTGCCGGTGATCCTTAACGGGGTTCGCAGCGCCGTGGTGCTGAACATCGCGATCGCCGCGATCGCGACCTATATCGGCGCCGGGGGCTTGGGCACCTTCATCTCGCGCGGCATCTCGCAGACCGACATCCGCCAGCTCCTGACCGGCGCTCTCGCCGTCAGCCTGCTCGCGATCATCGCCGATTACGGACTGCTCTTCGCGCAGCGCCTGCTCACCTCGCCGGGATTGAAGCCGAAATGATCCGTCTCGAGCAGGTCTCCAAGCATTTCGGCACGATGATCGCCGTCGACCGCATCGACATGGAGGTGCCGGCCGGCGCCGTCTGCGTCCTGCTCGGCCCGTCGGGCTGCGGCAAGACGACGACGATGAAGATGATCAACCGGCTGATCCCGCCGACCTCGGGCAGGATCTATGTCGACGGCAAGGACACGGCCGGCGTCGACGAGGTCACGCTTCGGCGCTCGATCGGCTACGTCATCCAGCAGATCGGCCTGTTCCCCAACATGACGATCGAGGAGAACATCTGCGTCGTCCCGGACCTGCTCGGCTGGCCGGTGGCGAAGTCGCGCAAGCGCGCCGCCGAACTGCTCGACATGGTCAATCTCGACCCGTCGGTCTTCCTGAAGCGCTATCCCAAGCAGCTCTCCGGCGGACAGCAGCAGCGGGTCGGCGTGGTGCGGGCGCTTGCCGCCGATCCGCCGGTGCTGCTGATGGACGAGCCCTTCGGCGCGATCGACCCGATCAACCGCGAGGTGATCCAGGACGAGTTCATGAAGCTCCAGGCGGAGCTGAAGAAGACCATCGTCTTCGTCAGCCATGACATCGACGAGGCCGTGAAGATGGCGAGCCGCATCGCGATCTTCCGCGACGGCAAGCTGATCCAGTACGACACGCCCGACAACATCCTCGCCCATCCGATCGACGCCTTCGTCTCCGAATTCGTCGGCTCCGACCGGACCCTGAAGCGCTTGCGGCTGATCAAGGTCACCGACGCGATGATGGCCGAGCCGCCGCGCGTGCGCGCCGAGGACACGCTCGACACCGCCGTCAGGCTGATGGAGGAGCACGGCCATGTCTCGATCGTGATGGTCGGCCCGCGCGGCCGGGCTCGCGGCGTGGTGCGGCTCGAGGAGGCGCGCGAGCGCCGTGGGACGGTCGGCGAGCACCAGGAGCCTCTGCCCGGCGTCGTCAACATCCGCGACGACCTGCGCACCGCCGTCTCGCAGATGTTCACCCATGGTGTGACCTGGCTCGCCTGCGTCGACGATGACGGCTTCTACAAGGGCTATGTCACCCAGAAGAGCATCACCCAGGTGCTCGGCGCGACCTATCGGGAAAGCTGAGATGGCGCGCGCGGGCCTGGCAGGAACGCTTCGCTGGCTCGTCGTCTTCGGCGCCTTCGCGCTCGGCGCCTGGCTGCAGGCGCGCGGCACCATCCCCGCGATCCTGAGCCATTCGAAGGATGTGACCTATCTCATCCGCCAGCATCTGGCGCTCGCGGCGATGTCCGGCGCGAGCGCGCTCGTCGTCGGCATCCCGCTCGGCATCCTGCTGACGCGCCCGCGCTTCGAGATGTTCGCCGATGCGGTGACTCAGATCGTCAATCTCGGCACCACCATCCCGACGCTCGCCTTGCTCGCGATCTCGATGTCCTTCCTCGGCATCGGCTCGCCTCCGGCGATCTTTGCGCTGTTCGTGCTGACGCTGCTGCCGATCGTGCTCAACACCATCGCCGGCCTGCGCTCCGTGCCGCAGCATCTGATCGAGGCGGCGCGCGGCATGGGCATGACGCCCGGCCAAATCCTGCGACGGGTCGAACTGCCCAACGCGGTCTTCGTCATTCTCGCCGGCGTGCGCACCGCCTTCGCCATCAATATCGGCACGGTGCCGCTGGCCTTCCTGATCGGCGGCGGCGGCCTCGGCGAACTGATCTTCACCGGCATCGACCTGATGGAGCCGAGCATGCTGCTGGCGGGCGCAATCCCGACAGCGCTGCTCGCCGTGCTCGTCGATTTCCTGATCGGCCAGATCCAGTTCTGGCTGGTCCCGAAAGGCGTCAACCCGCTGCGCTGAGCAGCGGTCAACTCAACCAGAAAAGGGGAGTACGACCATGCACAAGCGCAGTTTCCTCGGGCTTGCTACCGCCGCTTTGGCCTTCGCCGCCCTGCCACTCGCCGCGCAGGCGCAGACCGTCGTCGTCGGCGGCAAGAACTTCACCGAGCAGCAGATCATGGCGGAGATGACGACGCAGCTGCTCAAGGCCAAGGGCTTCACCGTCGACAAACGCGCGGGCTTGGGCACCGCGCCGCTGCGCCAGGCGCAGGAAGCCGGGCAGATCGACCTCTACTGGGAGTACACCGGCACCTCGCTGATCACCTTCAACAAGGTCGCCGACAAGATGGACGCAGCGGCGACCTATGCGAAGGTCAAGGAGCTCGACGCTGCCAAGGGCCTCGTCTGGCTGAACCCGTCCAAGGCCAACAACACCTATGCGCTCGCCATGCGCAAGAAGGACGCCGAGGCCAAGGGCGTGAAGACGCTCGACGATCTCGCCGCCAAGGTGACCGGCGGCCAGGCAATGAAGTTCGGCTGCAATGCCGAGTTCTACGCCCGTCCCGACGGGCTCGCTCCGCTGCAGAAGGCCTATGGCTTCGATTTCGGCCGTGATAACGTGGTGCGTATGGACACCGGCCTGGTCTACCAGGCGCTGCGCGACAGCCAGGTTGATGTCGGCCTCGTCTTCGCCACCGACGGGCGCGTCCCGGCCTTCGATTTCGTCATCCTGACCGATACCAAGGGCTATTTCCCGACCTATGCGATGACGCCCGTCGTGCGCAAGGAGACGCTCGACAAGAATCCGAAGCTGGCCGAGCTGCTGAACGGGCTCTCCGCCAAGCTCGACGACGCGACGATGGCCAAGCTCAACGCCTCCGTCGATGTCGACAAGAAGAGCATCGAGGAGGTCGCCGCCGGCTTCCTCAAGGCGCAGTCGCTGGTCTGATCGTTCCGCCGAAGCCGGAGGCGCGCCCCGTCTCCGGCTATCCCGCGAGGATCCAATGTCGTCGCTGAAGGTCGCGGTCGCCCAGATTCGCTGCGAGCCGGCCGATCTCTCCGCCAACCTTGCCACTCACGTCGACGTCATAGCGAGGGCACGCGCGCAGGGCGCAGATCTGCTGCTCTTCCCCGAGCTGTCGCTGACCGATTATCTCGCCGCGCCCGATTGTGCGGCGCTGGCCTTGAGGCCGGATGCCGACCTGCTCGCGCGCCTCGCCGAGGCGGCTGACGGCATCACGGTCTCGGCCGGCTTCATCGAGCGCGGCGACCAGGGCCGCTTCTTCAACAGCCAGGGCCTGTTCCGCGACGGCAGGCTGCTCGCGATCCATCGCAAGCTCAACCTGCCGGGGTATGGCGCCTTGCGCGAGGACCGCGTCTATACCCGCGGCGAGGCTCTCGCTTCGGTCGAGCTCGCGGCGGGCTGGCGCGCCGCCACGCTGATCTGCGCCGATGCCTGGAATCCGGCACTACCCTGGCTCGCCGCGCTAGGCGGCGCCAACCTGCTGTTGCTGCCGGTGGCCTCGGCGCTCAATGCGGTCGGCGGAGAGTTCGACAATCCGCGTGGTTGGGAGATCAACCTCGCCCACACTGCGATGACCTACGGCCTGCCGACCCTCTTCGCCAATCATTGCGGCATGCGCGGCGGCGCGGCGTTCTGGGGCGGATCGCGCATCCTCGATGCCTCCGGCCGGGAGCTAGCACGAGCAGGAACTGCGCCCAGGCTCATCGTCGCGGAGCTGTCGCAGGCCAATGGCGAAGCGGCCCGCCACCGCCTGCCGACTGCCCGCGACAGCGACCCCGCACTGGTCGGCGGGTTGCTACGCAGCCTGATCTCGAACAGCGAAGGTGCGCGCTCATGACTGGCCCGATCGACTTCATCCACGGCCTGAGTTTCGCGAAGCTGCCGCCCGAAGTAATTCACCAGGCCCGCCGTTGCCTGCTCGATCTCGCTGGCGTTGCCGTCAGCGGGCGGCAGACCGAACTCTCGCGCATCGCGCATGATTTCGCGGTCGATCATTTCGGCGCTGGGCGAAAGGGTGCGCGCCTGCTCTTCGACGGGCGCCGGGTAAGCGCGACCGGCGCGGCCTTCGCGGGGGCGACGACGATCGATTCCTTCGACGCCCATGACGGCCACGCCTTGACGAAAGGCCATGCGGGGGTTGCGATCCTGCCGGCGCTACTCGCAGTCGCCGATGCCGAGGGATTGCTTGATGACGGCGGTCTCGATGGCGAAACCCTGCTGACCTGTCTCGTCCTCGGCTACGAGATCGCGACGCGCGCCGGCGTCGCGCTGCATGCCAGTGCCTGCGACTATCACACCTCCGGCGCCTGGAACGCGCTCGGCTGCGCCGCCGTCGCCGCCCGCTTGCTCAAGCTCGATCGCGAGCGCACCCGTCATGCGCTGGGCATCGCCGAATATCACGGGCCGCGCAGCCAGATGATGCGCTGCATCGATCATCCGACCATGGTCAAGGACGGCTCGGGCTGGGGCGCGCTCGCCGGCGTAAGCGCCGCCTATCTCGCCAAGGACGGCTTCACCGGCGCGCCGGCGATCACCCTGGAGGCGCCGGAGCAGGCGGCGATCTGGGCCGATCTCGGCGAGCGCTGGCTGATCCTCGATCAGTATTTCAAGCCATGGCCGGTCTGTCGCTGGGCACAGCCGGCGATCGAGGCCGCGAGCCGGATTCTGTCCGAACACGCGCTCGCGGCATCCGACATCGAATGCGTCGAGGTCGAGACCTTCCACGAGGCGGTGCGCCTGGGCGCGCAACTGCCGGCGACGACGGAGGCGGCGCAATATGCGATCGGCTTCCCGCTGGCCGCCTTCATCGTCCGCGGCCGGCTCGGTGCCGACGAGATCGGCGGCCAGGGCCTCGTCGACCCCGAAATCCATGACATGCTGCGCCGGGTCCGGCTCGTCGAAGCCCCCGATTTGTCCAGGCGCTTCCCGGCCGAGCGACTGGCGCGCCTGCGCTTCGTCCTGAGTTCGGGCCGGGTCGTCGAATCCGAAGCCACGACCGCACGCGGTGACCGGGCCCGTCCCTTGTCCGACGTCGAGATACTCTCGAAATTCAGCTTCTCCGCCTCCGTACTGGGCAGCGTGCGCAGCGCCACCCTCGCCGAAAACTGCATGGGGCTCGCCGGAAGTTGTAAAACGGAACTCGCCAGCGGAATTCTGTTTGCGCCGACTTGAAGCCGAGCCGCCGCATGGCCGCTGCTCCACCGCATGCGTGTCGCAACTCAATGTCCGGACAGGGTGCCACACGATCCTCGCCGCAGGCTCAGGTCGGGAGCCCTCATCCGGCTCTCTGGCCGCCTACCAGGATGTCGACGAAGCACGCTGCCAGGCGGGTCAAAGGCCGGCTTCGGACGGTCATGAGGCATATCGTGATAGGTAGCTCCGGCTTCACCTCGAGCTTGACCAGTCCCTCGAAGTGCTGCGCCTGCGTCAGCAGGCTGTCGATCAGGATGACATCGCCCTGGCGCGCCAGCAGATGGGCGGCGGAAATGCTGTAGGGCACGGTCATGAAGGGCGCATAATCGAGGCCAGCCTGCTCATGGGCGCGTGCGATCAGCCATCCCAGCGGTGATTTCTCGCGGTCAAAGCAGATCAGCCGCCGATCCCGGAGCTCGGGTAGGCTGACCGATCTATACCGCGCGAGCGGATCATCCTGACGGACTAGGGCGATGATCGAGGCCTGCGCGAAGGGCGTCAGGGCGATATCGTCGGTGACGCGGGGCGAGAACATCACGCCAAGATCGGCCGACCCCTTGGACAGTTCCGTCGGGGCATCGCCCATGATCAGCTCGATGCGGGCTTGAGGATATTCCGTCACGAGCCGCCGGATCGCCTGCGCGATGAGACCCTGGCCGATGCTGGGGGTCGAAGCGATCCGTAGCGGCAAAGCGCGCCCGGAGCGCAGGTCGGTGACGGCTTCGCGCAGGGTGCGCCATTCGTCTTCGACATTGCCCAGCGCCAACATCAGGCCGTGAGCCTCGGTACGCAGGACGAGGCGGCCATCGCTGCGATCGAAAACGGGGACACCGAGGGCCGCCTCGCTGCGAGCGATGATCTTGCTGATGGCCGACTGCGTCAGATGAAGCTGCCGGGCGGCTTCGACGGTGGTCCCGCACCGCTCCACGGTGCGCAGCACAGTCGCCTGCGATGGAGTCAACGCCTTCATGAGTTACCTCCGGCGAGATGGCCCAGCAGGATGCGCGCGGCGTGATCGAGAGGAGCTCCGTCGCGGTGATGCGCGAAGGCTGTGACGAGGGGGCTCTCGTCGAGTGGCCGGACCGCGAGCCCCCGCGTCAGGCCGCTGCTGATGACGAAGCCGTCCACGACGGCGATGCCGACACCCTCACGCGCCAGATGGCAGGCGCTGTCGGTATGACGCACGGTGATCGCGATCCGGTCGGACAGGCCGATCCGGATCAGGGCATCCTGAAAGCTGTCGGCCGAGCTGACGCCATCGGGCCCGTAACTGATCAGGCGCTGGCCTTCGAGGGTGTCGCGCGTCAGCCTGTCAGAGGCGGCGAGCGGATGAGTCTCGCCGAGCACGCAGACGAGCGGGCTGCAGCGCAGCACGATATCGCGCAACCCCTCGGTCGCCATCGGGCCGTAGGAAATCGCGAGATCGACTTCATTGGCGCTGAGGTGATCGCGGACATGATCGAACATCACTTCGACGGCGGCCCGATCGGCCAGATCGCGGCGGGCGCCGGCGATGGCAGGGGGCAGGATGCTGTGCGCCAGTCCTGGCACGGTCGCAATCCGCAGGCGATCGGCCATGCCGACGCGGATCATGTCCGCTTCATGATGGGCCCGGCGCAAGGCGCCGAAGGCTGGCTGGGCAAGCTGGTTCAGTTCCAGCGCCTCAGGTGTCGGCGTCAGCCGCCCCTGAACGATCGCGACGAGGCTGAGATCGAGCTCCTTTTCCGCCAGGCGCAACGACTTGATCACGGCCGACTGGCTGACACCCAGTCCCTGCGCCGCTTCGCCGGTGCCGCCGAGCCGGACGAAGGCGTCGATCACCTGCAGCGCGCCCAGCCTCATCCCGTCCTGTTCACTCTATTCCATTTGGTTGATAATCTTGCCGAATGTTTCATTTGCGAGACTAGGCATGCCCGTGGAAGGTTGCAAGCTGCCGCCGCGGAGGCAGAGCGGCCAAGATCAGGGGATATCCATGACCACATTCCGTTCCATGGTGTCGGCTGCCGCGCTCGCGCTCTCCATTCTCGGCCCGGCATTGACCGTCGCGCCCTCCAGCGCCTCTGCGCAGGGCGTTCTCAAGCTGGCGCAGACGCAGGACCTCGTCTCGCTCGACCCGATCGCGACCAGCGACAACCCGTCGATCCACGCGCAGCTCCTGATCTACGACACCCTGCTGCGTCCGAGCACGGATGCCACCAAGCTGGAGCCCGGCCTCGCCGAGAGCTGGACGGTGAGCGATGACGGCCTGACCTATAGCTTCAAGCTCAGGGCGGCGAAGTTCTCGGACGGCACGCCGGTCACCGCCGCCGACGTCGCCTTCTCGCTGAAGCGCGCCGGCAGCGATGCGTCGAGCTGGAAGCGCTTCTTCTCCGGCATCGACGCCATCGAGACGCCGGACGAGCGTACCGTCGTGCTCAAGCTCAAGACGGTATTCACGCCGCTGCTCAACAACCTCGCTTTGTTCTCCTCGGCGATCCTGCCGCAGAAGGCGTTCGAGGCGGCGCCCGACAAGTTCTTCGAGAAGCCGATCGGCTCCGGCCCCTTCACCGTCGCAGCCTGGAACAAGGGGCAGGCGCTCTCGCTGAAGAAGAACGCGCATTACTGGCAAGCCGGCAAGCCGAGCCTCGACGGCGCCGAGATCCTGGTGCTGCCCGAGGGTAACAGCCGCGTGCTGAAGCTGCAGGCCGGCGAGATCGATGCCGCGCTCGAGATTCCGCTGAACCAGATGCAGAGCCTCGGCCGCGCCGGCACCGTCAAGACCGCCGTAGCCAACGTGCTGCGCACCGATTTCGTGCTGCTGAACACCAGGAAGAAGCCTTTCGACGATGTCCGTGTCCGCCAGGCACTGAACTACGCGATCGACAAGGAAGGGCTGGTCAAGGCACTGCTCTACGGCGCCGGCAAGGTGGCGAACTCGCCGATGCCGCTAATGGCCTATGCCGATCCCGATCTGAAGCCCTATGCGCATGACGTCGCCAAGGCCAAGGCCCTGCTCAAGGAAGCGGGCTATGGCGACGGCTTCAAGACGACGCTTCTGGTGCATTCCGGCCGGCCACTGCATCGCCAGGTCGGTCAGGCCCTGCAGAGCGCGCTCGCACAGATCGGCGTCACCGCTGAGATCCGCCTCGTCGAGGGCGGCACGCACTGGTCGACCACCAAGGCCGGCGATTACGAAATGGCCGTCTCCTATGCCTCCAGCGACACGATCGATCCCGACCAGATGGCCGGTTTCCTGATCGTCAATCCGGAGCGCGCCAACGCCTACCACACCGAATGGAAGAACGAGCGCGTCAACGAGCTCTACGCGAAGGAGCGCGCCACCGAGGACGGTCCCGAGCGCGGCGCGATGTTCAGGGAGATGGTCAAGCTCTCGCATGAGGGCGCGCCGTCGATCTTCCTGTTCTACCCCGGCACGCCCTACGCATATCGCAGCAATGTCACCGGATTCGAGGTACTGCCGACCGGCAATTTCCGCCTCGAAGACGTCAGGATGAAGTGAGGACGGGGCGGTCCAGAGCATCGGACCGAAAAGTGGAAACCACCTTTCGGAAGAATCCGATGCTAAAACAATGCGATAGGTCATCGTGGTCGCGTCCGTTCGGACGCGCGATGATCTAGGCCGCCCAGCTCTCCGGCCCAATGCCATGCTGACCTATATCCTCAAGCGGTTCGTCCAGCTCGTCCCGGTGCTGTTCGGCATTACGCTGGCCTGCTTCTTCCTGCTCAGGGCGTTGCCGGGCGATCCGGCGACGCTGCTGCTGGGCGCGCGCGGCGGGGCCGAAGAGATCGCGGCGATGAAGCAGCGGCTCGGGCTCGACCTGCCGCTGTGGCGGCAATACCTGCTCTTTCTCGGCGACATCCTGTCCGGCAGCCTCGGCCGCTCGGTCGTCTACGGGCAGCCGGTGATCTCACTGGTGCTGGAGCGCCTGCCGGCCACGCTCTGGCTCGTCGCCTATTCGACCGCGATCGCGGTTATGCTGACGATTCCGCTGGCGCTGTGGTCGGCGGTCAGGCGCGACCGGGCGCCGGACATCCTGATCAAGCTCGTCTTCACGGTGCTGCTTGCAATCCCCTCCTTCTGGCTCGGACTCGTGCTGGTCGTCGTCCTCGCGATCTGGGTGCCGCTGTTCCCGACTTCCGGCTACGGCCACGGCCTCTTCTCGCGCCTGCATCACCTGACACTGCCGGCCTTCGTGATCGCTCTGGCGACGGCCTCGCTCACGATCCGCAGCCTGCGCAGCGGCATCCTCAACGTGCTCGGCTCGGACTATGTCACCACCGCCCGCGCCAAGGGCAACGCCATCAGCCGCACGATGCGCGTCCATGTGCTGCCGAATGCGCTGATCAGCTCGATCTCGGTGCTCGGCGCCCATACCAGCTGGGTGATCGGCGGAACGGTGGTGATCGAGACCGTCTTCGCACTGCCCGGGCTCGGCTCACTCTTCGTCGAGTCGATCTTCGCCCGCGACTATCCGATGATCCAGGGGCTGACGATCGTCTTCGCCGTGCTGGTCGTCCTGATCAACCTCGCGACGGATATCGCCTATGCGCTGGCCGATCCGCGCATCAGGCTGGACTGAACCGATGAGCAAGCGCCGCCTCGATCCGACGCTCCTGATCGGCCTCGCCATGCTCGTGCTGCTCGCCCTGCTCGTCGGGCTCGGGCAGGTCTGGACCCCGCACGACCCCTTCCTGGTCGACTATGGCAACACGCTGCAGCCCCCCTCCGCGACGCACTGGCTCGGCACCGACGATCTCGGCCGCGACGTCGCCTCGCGGGTGATGGCCGGCGGACTGGTCGATCTTCGGGTCGCGCTGGTCTGCGTCGCCGCGCCTGCCATCCTCGGGATCGCGATCGGCGCGCTTGCTGGCTTCGTCGGCGGGCGGGTCGACACCGTGATCATGCGTATCACCGATATCTTCTGGGCCTTCCCCTTCCACGTGCTGGTGATCGCCATCGTCGGCGTGCTCGGGCCGGGCGAGGCCAACCTCTATCTCGCCTTCCTGCTGGTGAACTGGATCTCGTTCGCCCGCATCACCCGCGGCGAGGTGCTGGTGCTGCGCGAGCTCGAATATGTGCAGGCGGCACGCAGCTTCGGCTCCACCGATAGCCGCATCATCGCCGCCCATATCCTGCCAAATGCGGTGACGCCGGCGATCGTCTACGCCATGGCCGATGTCGTGCTGACGATCCTGGCCGTGACCTCGCTCTCCTTCCTCGGCCTCGGCATCCAGCCGCCGACGCCGGAATGGGGGCTGATGATCGCCGACGGACGCCAGTTCATGTTCGACGCCTGGTGGATCGCGACCGCTCCCGGCCTCGCGATCATCTACACCGGTGTGACCTTCGCCCTGATCGGCGAGGGCCTCGACACCGCGCTGCGCCCCAAGGGCTGACGCGCCTTCCTTTCCGCCCGGTATCGCGAGACGGCCATGAGCTTCTTCATCGAAAATGCCGAACTGCAGCGCATCGGCGCGCTGATCGAAGCCCATGCTGCGCCGATCTATGCCGCGCGCGGCCTCCCTTTCGAGCAGTTCGCCTATGTGCTGACCCAGCCCGGCAAGGCGGGCGGCAGGGCGCAAGGCGCGGCGCTGCGGCCGGACTGGCGCGCCTATCCCTGCTCGCTGGTGAAGGTGTTCCATCTCGTCGCCGCGCAATTGCGGCTGGAGGACGGGCGCCTCTCAGCCCATGGCGAGCTCGACCGGGCCATGCGCGACATGATCCTGTGGTCGTCGAACTCCGCGACGAACTACATCATCGACCTGCTGACCGGCACGACCGGCGATACCCTGCTGAGCGACAGCGAGATGAGCGCCTGGTGCGAGCGCCGCGAGGAGATCAACCGGATATTCGCCGGGCTGGGCTGGCCGGAGCTCGCCGGCATCAACCTCAACCAGAAGCTGATGGACGATCTGCGCTACGGGCGGGAGAAGGTCGCGCTCGATCGCTCGCCCGCCGGCCACAACTGCCTGACGCCGATCGCGATGGCGCGGCTGATGCACGAGATCTTCAGCGACTCCGCGCTGTTGCCGCCGGCGCGCCTTGCCGTCATCCGCGACCATCTCGCGCGCGACGCCAACGCTCCGGACCGCGGACGCGGCGCCTATCAGCTGCTCGGCTATCTCGGCGATGCGCTGCCAGATGGCGCGCAGATCTGGTCCAAGGCCGGGCGCACCCGCTGGCTCGGTGACGACCGCGCCTCCTTCCGCCGGCACGACACGCTGCGCGCGATCTTGCCTCAGGGCCAGGAATTCCAGCTCACCGTCTTCACACAGGGCGAGGCCATCGCCGAGGATGACGGTTTCCTGCCGGGCATCGGGTCGTTGGTCGCAGCCGAGATGCCGGGCGTGGCACTGGAACGCCACTCACGGCGCCAGTAATTCTGCGCTATCAATGCTCGTTTCGCACCGAGCGGCCTCCTGCAGCCGCCTGATAGGATGCAGCCATACGGACCGACATCGGTCGGATGCCAATGTCGAGGAAGCCGAGCGTGACGATGTTCGGGATCGCGTGGCCGAACTGTCCGGGGGGGCACAAGGCTCATAGTGTCGAGCGGCGAACGGTGAGGTCGGAGCGCTCGAATACGGCGGGCAGCAATTCGACGCCGAGCCCCGGGCCCTCCATCGGCAGCACATAGCCATTCTCGAACACCGGCATGGTGGTGACGAGCTCCTTGTACCAGCCGGTATAGAAGGCTCGGACGGATTCCTGGATCAGCGTGTTCGGCTGGCTGAACGAGGCGTGGATCGCCGCGATGAAGCCGACGGGGCCGATGCAGTCATGCGGCGCGAAGGGCCGGTGATAGGTCTCGGCCATCGCCGCGATCTTGCGGCCCTCTGTCAGGCCGCCGGTCCAGCACAGATCGGCCATCACGACATGCATGGCGTCGCGGTCGAGCATGTCCTTGTAGGGGAAGCGCGAACCGAGCGTCTCGCTCGCGGTCACGGAAACGGTCGTCGAGCGGGCGAACTCGGCGAGCGCCTGCGGCGAGTTCATCTTGATCGGGTCTTCGTACCAGCTCGGATTGTAGGGTTCGAGCGCGCGGGCGATCTTGATCGCGGTCGGCAGGTTCCAGAGCGAGTGGAACTCGACCATGATCTCCATCTTGTCGCCGACAGCCTTGCGGATCTTCTCGAAGGGCTCGATCGCCTTCTTCATCTGCTCCGGCGTGATGAAGAGGCCCTGGTTCTCGATCGCCGGCGGATCGAACGGCCAGATCTTCATGGCGGTGATGCCGCTTTCGAGCAGGCTTTCGGCCACCGCGTCGGCGCGGTTCATGAAGCCGTCGAGATCCTCATACGGCCCGCTGGTATCGCCGAGATTCCAGGTCGAGACCGGCTTGATGTTGTGCGAGCGCACATATTTGTAGCCGGCACAGGTGTTGTAGATGCGCTGCCTGTCGCGGCAGAGGCCGCCCAGCATCTGGTGCACCGGCTGGCCGCATACCTTGCCGAAGATATCCCAGAGCGCGATGTCGACGGCCGACGTCGCACGCGACTCGACACCGGTCGACGCCTGCGCCATCGGCAGGTTCGACATCTCGCGATGCAGCGCCTCGATATGCAGCGGATTCTTGCCGAGCAGGCGCATCGACAATGTGTCGTGCAGATGCGACTCGACCGCTCCGGCGCCATAGAAGGTCTCGCCGAGGCCGATGATGCCGGCATCGGTATGGACTCGCACCCACAGGACGTTGGCGAACTCCTCGGTCCGCATCGTCTCGATAGCGGTGATCTTCATGACGCTCTTCCTTGAATTTCGTACCGGTCGCGCCTTGGCGCGTCGAAGCTCTCGTTCGCTTTGTGCGGCGCCTACAGCACCGAGATCATGCCGCCGTCGACATAGATGATCTGGCCGCTGACATAGTCGGAGGCCGCGGAGGCGAGGTAGACGCAGGTGCCGACGAGTTCGTCCGGCCGGCCCCAGCGTCGGGCCGGCGTGCGGCCCTTCACCCAGGCGTCGAAGGTCGGATTGTCGATCAGCGCCTGGTTCATGTCGGTCAGCATGTAGCCCGGGCCGATCGCGTTGGCCTGGATGCCAAGCTCGCCCCATTCGGCGGCCATCGCCTTGGTCAGCAGCTTGATGCCGCCCTTTGCCACCGTGTAGGGCGCGACCGTGGCGCGGGCGAGCTCGCTGGTCAGCGAGCCGATATTGATGACCTTGCCGTGGCCGCGCCTGGCCATGCGACGCGCCGCCTCACGGCCGGCGACGAAGGCGCTGGTCAGGTTGGTATCGATCACGCGCTGCCAGTCGGCCGTGGCGAGCTCGAGCATCGGCTTGCGGAACTGGATGCCGGCATTGTTGACGAGGATGTCGACCGCGACACCGTCCGCGTCGAGCGCCTCGAATGCCGCAACGACGGCGGCCTCGTCGGTGACATCGAAGCGCAGGCCGCGCGCATCGTGGCCGGCGGCCGTCAGCGCGGCGACCGCTTCGTCGAGGCGGCCCTGGTCGGCGCCGTTGAGGATGATGGCGGCTCCGGCCGCGGCGAGTCCCTCGGCCATGGCGCGGCCGAGCCCGCGCGAGGAACCGGTCACGAGCGCGGTGCGCCCGGAGAGATCAAACAGCTTGCTCACGTTCAGCGTTCCTGGGGCGCTATCGTTCGAAGCGCGGGATGGACCGGCGGCGGACCGCCCGTGGTGATCTGCGAGGCGTAGCGGCGATAGGATTCGCCGATATGCTTGCGCATCGCCTCTCCGGCCCCGGCCGGATCGCGCGCCCGAATCCGGTCGAGGATCGCGGCATGATCGGCACGGCGGATCGCGATGTTCGAGGCTTCGCCGCGATCCTTGTTTCGCATGCTCTGGATCGAGTTGAGCAGTGGGCTCGACACGAACTGCAGCACGTTCAGGAAAAGCGGATTCTGGGCCGCGGCGGCGATGGCGAGGTGCAGTGCCAGATCGTGCTGGGCGCTCTCCTCGCCGATGTCGTCGGCCGCGTTCAGCGCCGCATTGGCCGCCTCCATCCGCGCCAGATCCTCGGGCGTATGGCGCAGGGAGGCAAGCTGCGCGGCCTCGACCTCCATGCCGAGGCGAAATTCGAGGAACTGCAGGATCGACTGCTCGGACGCCTCGATTTCGGCGCGTCGCAGGCGCAGCGAATCCTGCTGGTTGACGAAAAGGCCGAGGCCGCGCCGGCTCTCGACGATGCCGTCGGCCCGCAGAAAGGCAATCGCCTCGCGCACCACGGGGCGGCTGACGCCGAGCTGGCGCGCGAGTTCGGTCTCGGAGGGCAGGCGGGCGCCCGGCTGCAGCGCGCCGGCCCTGATCGATTTCGCCAGGGCGGCGGCGGCATCACTGGCGAGATTGGGCCTGGATCCGATCGATGACAGCTGCATGGCGTTTCCCGATATTGCCCTACATTGTCATGCTATCAGTTGTTTGACAACCTGACATCTGCGGCGTTATGGGGATTTATCGGCGCCGCCAGCAGAGCGAAGTCATGCGCCCCACGGGAGGTCTTCATGCTCAATTCAACGCGCCGGACCGTGCTCGTCGGCCTTGCCGCCGGAGCGATCATCGCTGCCACTCACCCCGCGCCTGCCTCCGCCCAGGATGTGAAGACGGCCAAGCTCGGCCACTCCTTTGCCGACGCCCACCCGCGCGCCGCGGCGATGAAGCGCTTCGCCGAGGAGGTCGCCAAGGCGACCAATGGCAGCGTCAAGGTCGAGGTCTTCGGCAACGCGGCGCTCGGCTCCGAAGAGAAGATGCTGATCGCCACCCAGTCGGGCACGATCGACTTCTACATGGGCGCGCTCTCGCCGATCGCGGCGCGCAAGAAAGAGCTCCAGATCTTCGATTTTCCCTTCCTGTTCGCGAGCGATGCGGAGGCCGCGGCCGTGCTCGACGGGCCGGCCGGCCGCCGTCTGCTCGACAATCTCGCCGACATGAACCTTCAGGGCCTGACCTGGTCCGGCGGCGCCTTCCGCAACCTGTCGAACAGCAAGCGTCCGATCGCCTCGCTCGCCGACATGAAGGGGCTGAAGGTCCGGGTCATGCAGAGCCCTATGGCGCTGGCGAGCTTCAACGCCATGGGCATGAACGCCGTGCCGATGGCCTTCACCGAGGTCTATACGGCGCTGGAGACGAAGGCGCTCGACGGCTACGAGCATCCCTTCGTCGACATGTACGCCAACAAGATGTTCGAGGTGCAAAAGCACCTGACGGTCACCAACCACGTCTACACGCCGGTGGCGCTGCTCGCCTCGAAGCGGTTCTGGACCTCGCTGACGCCACAGCAGCAGGCCGCCGTCCAGGCCGCTGCGGAGACGACACGGGTCTTCCAGAGGGAGGCCGAATTGCGCGAAGCCGGCGAGGTTCTGACCGAGCTCAAGGCGAAGGGCATGGTCGCGGTCGAGATGCCGCCGGCCGAGCTCGACGCCATCCGCAAAGCGATCGAGCCGGTGATCGCGAAGAACTCCGAGACGATCGGCGCCGCCTTCGTCAACGACTTCTACGCCGAGATCAAGAAGCAGCGGAAATGACGCCCGTCGTGCGCTGGGCGCATAGGCCCCCGCGGTGGAAAACCCGACCGGTCGATTGGACCTTCCGACTTCCGATGGCAAACCCCGGCTAAATCGATTCAAGGAGACAAGAGCAGTGACCCACTTCCGCCCGACACGCTTTGCTTTCATCGCGAGCCTGACCGCCGCGCTGCTGGGCTCCGCCGCCGCCATGGCCGAGGTCAAGGCCAAGATCGGCCACGCCATGCCCGACACGCATCCGCAGGCCGCCGCCGTCAGCAAGTTCGCCGAACTCGCCGGGGTCTACACCAAGGGCAATGTCAAGGTGCAGGCCTTCCACTCCGCCATGCTCGGCAGCGACGAGAAGCAACTGCAGGCGGTGCAGGCCGGCACGCAGGAGTTCTACATCGGCACGCTCGCCCCGCTCTCGACGCGGGTGAAGGAAGTGCAGGTCTGGGATCTGCCCTTCCTCTTCCAGAACGAGAAGGAGGTCTACGCGGTGCTCGACGGCGCCTCGGTAAAGTCGATCTTCGCAAAGATCGAGCCGAGCGGCCTCGTCGGCCTGACCTGGACCGGCATGGGCTTCCGTAACCTGTCGAACAGCCGCCGCGCGGTGAAAACGGCCGAGGACGTCTCCGGCCTGAAGCTGCGCGTGATGGCCAATCCCGTCGCGCTCGACACCTGGAAGTCGATCGGCGCGAATGCCGTGCCAATGGCGTTCTCCGAAGTGTTCACCGCGCTCGAGGTGAAGGCGCTCGACGGCCAGGAGAACCCGCTGCTGCACATGTGGGCGAACAAGATGCAGGAGGTGCAGAAGTACATCTCCATCACCAACCACGTCTACACGCCGGTCGCGCTCGTGGCGTCGAAGAAGTTCTGGGACACTCTGTCGGCTGACGACAAGGCCGGCATCCAGAAAGCGGCGACGGAAGCCGGCCTTCTCCAGCGCAAGCTGCTCGACGAGGGCGACAAGGACGTCATCACCAAGTTCAAGGCCGCCGGTGTTTCGGTCAACGAGGTGTCGGCGGACGACCTGCGCAAGGTCCAGGACAAGGTCAAGCCGGTGGTCGAGAAGTTCAAGGGCCAGATCGGCGACGAGTTCGTGACCGGCTTCATGGCCGAGATCGAGAAGGCGCGCGCCGCCAAGTAAGGCGAACGTCCCTTGCGGCCGGCTCGCCCTGAGCCGGCCGAATTCTCCATACGCGCCGGCGAGGTGATCGATGGGCAATCTGCTCGCAACCGGAGTCAGCGGCTTCTATCGCCTGATCGAGATCATCCTGGTGGCCTGCATGGCCGTGATGCTGGTCATGGTCTTCGGCAATGTGGTGCTGCGGCTGTTCTTCAACACCGGCATCGACCTGTCGGAGGAGATTCCGCGCTTCGCCTTCGTCTGGATGACCTTCCTCGGCGGCATCATCGGCCTGCATCGGCGCAGCCATCTCGGCGTCGACATGGTGGTGCAGGCGCTGCCGGTGCTCGGTCGCAAGGTCTGCTGGGCGATCAGTCAGGTCGTCATGCTGATCTGCGCGCTGTTCATCTTCTACGGCACCTGGCTGCAGCACGACATCATCGCCGGCAACGCCTCGCCGGTCGCCCAGATCAGCATGCTCTGGGTCTATGGCGTCAGCTACGTCACCGGCGCGGCGATCGCGCTGATCTGCCTGTCCAACCTGATCCGCCTGGCCCGTGGCGAGGTCGGCGACGACGAACTCATCGACGTGCACGAGGAAGGGCTCGCGGAGGGCCTCGAGGCTGCACGCGACGTCAAGGCGAACACCGCCGGAGGAGCCAGGTCGTGATCGTCTTCGTCTTCATCGCCTCGCTGCTCGGGCTGATGGCGCTCGGCATGCCGGTCGCCTTCGCGCTGATCGGCTGCGGCCTCGTGATGATGCTCTACATGGGCATCTCCGATCCCCAGATCGTCATCCAGAACATGTGGGACGGCGCCAACAGCTTCCCGCTGCTCGCCGTGCCCTTCTTCATGCTCGCCGGCGAGTTGATGAACGCCGGCGGCATGACCCGGCGCATCATCACCATGGCGATGGCCTGGATCGGCCATATCCGCGGCGGCCTCGGCTATGTCGCGGTGGTGGCGGCGGTGATCATGGCCTCGCTTTCCGGCTCGGCCGTCGCCGATACCGCGGCGCTCGCCTCGGTGCTGATCCCGCTGATGCGGAACGCAGGTTACGACATCAACCGGTCCTGCGGCCTGATCGCTTGCGGCGGCATCATCGCGCCGGTCATCCCGCCCTCGATCGGCATGATCATCTTCGGCGTCACCGGCGGTGTCTCGATCACCAAGCTCTTCATCGCCGGCATCGTGCCGGGCGTCATGATGGGCGTCGCGATCATGCTGGCCTGGCGCTGGAGCATCAAGCGCGACAATCCACGCGTCGAGCCCAAGCGCAGCATGGCCGAGCGGCTGACCGAAACCCGCAATGCGCTCTGGGCGCTTGTCCTGCCGGTCGTCATCATCGGCGGTCTCAAATTCGGCCTGTTCACGCCGACCGAGGCCGCCGTGATCGCTGCCGCGTATTCGCTCTTCGTCGGCGTCGTGATCTATCGCGAGATCAAGATCCCCGACCTGTTCGGGCTCATGTACCGCGCTGCCGAGACGACGGCCGTGATCATGTTCCTGGTCGCCGCCGCCGGCGTCTCAGCCTGGCTGATCACGACCGCCAACATCCCGCAGCAGCTCGCCGAGATGGTCGAGCCCTTCATGGGCAACAAGATGCTGCTGACGGCGGTGCTGATGCTGCTGGTGCTGATCGTCGGCACGGCGCTCGACTTCACCCCGACGGTGCTGATCATGACGCCGGTGCTGATGCCGGTGGTCAAGCAGGCGGGCATCGATCCGGTCTATTTCGGCGTGCTGTTCATCATGAACAACGCCATCGGCCTGGTGACACCGCCGGTCGGAACCGTGCTGAACGTCGTCTGCGGCGTCGCCAAGGTGCCGATGACAGGCGTGATCAAGGGCGTCATGCCGTTCATGATCGCCCAGACCATCGTACTCGCACTGCTGGTCATCTTCCCGCAGATCGTCTTGTGGCCGCTGGCGTGGATGTCACGCTGAGGTCCGGGGCAACTGCTCTGATACCCTCCCGCCGAATCGGTGGATCAATCAGGAACGCCCGCCTACCGGCGAAGCCTCGATGTCCGCGGTCGGCGCAATGACCGGCTGTCGCGGGCACTAGCCGATCTGGTCGCCGCCGCCGCTCCAGTGGAGATGGGTTCGCATGAGCGCGGCGGCCTGCTCGCGATCGCCCCGTTCGAGCAGGTCGAGGATCTGGAGATGTTCGTGCGTGTGCCGTTCGACCATCTCCAGATCGGGAATGAAGCGATAGGCGAACAGCCGCCGGATCCGGTTCAGCCGTCGGAGGGCCTCGAGCAGGAAGGCATTGCCGGAGCATTCCGCAATGGCCTCGTGGACCTCGCAGCCGAAGCGGAACATCTCGGACAGGGTAAAGACCCGCAGGCCATCCTTGCGCACGCGCTCCTGGTGCTCCCGCACCGGGGCCATCAGTTCGGCGTTCCACCGGAAGGTCGGCTCGAGGATGCCGCCAGGCTCGATCATCATGCGCAGGCGCCCGGTCTGGGCGTAGGCGAGAGGGCTGTTGAGGGTCTGCGTGAAACGCCAGCCATAGCCGCGTAGGCGCTCGACCCAGCCTTCTGCGGCAATCCGATCCAGCAGACGCAGCAGCTCGGTCCGCTTCAGGCCGTAGCGGCGCATCAGCTCGGCTTCGCTGACGACGTCGGGCACACGCCCTTCGAGCCGGTCCTTGGCGATCGCGAGATAGTGGACCTCACTCCGGTCACCCGCCTTCAGCGCCTTCAGCGCGATATCCGAATCGAGGCTCTGCGCGAGGACGAAGCCCTTGTTCGGAACCGCTTTCGCCAGGCCGGCCTCGGCGAGCGAACGCAGCGCGGCGCGGACGGGGCCGCGCGAAACGCCGAGGCGGTTGGCGAGCCGATGCTCGAACAGCCGCTCGCCGCGCCGGATGTTCTCGCTGCGTGCGATCTCGACGATCTGGCCCGCGAGCTCGATCGCCTTCGGTGACGCTGAAATGCCGTCGCTCATGCCGGCTCTGTACCCGCTGCCCGTCCCGGCTGACTCGCCGCTGCGACTGTAGGCGTCGAGAAGCGATTGACAATCTGATTGCAGATTTTGTACTTTATATCAACAAATGACAAAATAGGTTCCAGGGTAGGCGATGCGCGATATCCAAATCTGCGAGGTCGGCCCTCGCGACGGCTTGCAGCTCGTGCGTCAGGTGATGCCGACGCAGACGAAGCGGGACTGGATCGAGGCGTTGGCGCGCTGCGGCTTCGGCGAAATCGATGCGACCAGCTTCGTGCCACCGCAGGCCTTCCCGCAATTCGCGGATGCAGCGGAGATGGTGCAGGCCGCGCGCGCCGCCGACGCGCACTGGCGGGTCGGCGCACTAGCGCCCAACGCCAGGGGTGCCGAGCGTGCGATCGCGGCCGGGGCGCAGATGCTCTATTGCATCGTCTCGGCCAGCCACAGCCACAGCATGGCCAATACAAGGCGCACGCGTGATGAGCAGGCGGAGATCGTCGGCGCCATCGTCGCGCAGGCGAAGCAGCAGGCCGAGGCGCCCCATGTCATGGGCGGTATTCCGACCGCCTTCGGCTGCTCGCTCGAAGGCCGCGTCGCCGAACGCGATGTCTGCCAGGTCGCGGAGGCGTTGGCCCGGCGTGGCGTCGACGAGATCGGGCTCGCCGACACGGTAGGCTATGCCGATCCGCGTCTGGTCCGGGCGCTGGTCAAGGCCGTGCGCAGCGCGGTCGGCCCGGACATGCCGATCCGGCTGCATTTCCACGACACGATGGGGCTCGGTCTCGCCAATGTGCTGGCCGGGCTGGAGGCCGGCGTGACGACCTTCGACGCCGCTTGCGGCGGGCTCGGCGGCTGCCCCTTCGCGCCCGGCGCCTCCGGCAACATCGCGAGCGAGGATCTGGTCTTCATGCTGGAGCAGATGGGATTGCGGACCGGGATCGACCTGGAGCGCCTGCTCGCCGCCACCGAGATCCTCGCCAACGCGCTGCCCGAAGAACGGATTCGCAGTCATGTCCGCGAGGCTGGCCTGCCGAAGGTCTATGGAGTCGCCGCGTGAGCCCGCTGCCGCTCGAAGGCGTCCGTGTCATCGAATTCTCGCAGATGGTGATGGGACCGTCCTGCGGGATGATCCTCGCCGATCTCGGGGCGGACGTGATCAAGGTCGAGCCGCCGAAAGGCGATCGGACGCGCTTCTTCAAGAGCGTCGCATCCGGCTTCTTCAACACCTACAGCCGCAACAAGCGCAGCGTCGTCATCGACACCGCGACGCCTGAGGGGCGCGAGACGGCGCGCGAGCTGATTCTCGGCGCCGACGTGCTGATCGAGAATTTCCGTCCGGGATTGCTGGCGAGGTACGGCCTCGACTACGAGACGCTCGCCCCCGATGCGCCGCGGCTGATCTACTGCTCGTTGAAGGGCTATCTGCCGGGCCCCTACGAGAACCGCCTCGCGCTCGACGAGGTCGTCCAGATGATGGGCGGCCTCGCCTATATGACGGGGCTTCCCGGCAAGCCGATGCGTGCCGGCGCCTCCGTCAACGACATCATGGGCGGCATGTTCGGGGTGATCGCGATCCAGGCGGCGCTGGCCCAGCGCGAGCGCACCGGCAAGGGCAGCTACATCCAGAGCGCGCTGTTCGAGAACAACGTCTTCCTGATGGCCCAGGCGATGATGTTCGAGAGCGTGACCGGGGAGCGCTCCGTGCCCTGGTCGGTGAAGGAATCGCCCTGGCCGGTCTACGACCTCTTCGACACCAGGAGCGGTGACAAGATCTTCATCTCGATCGTCGGCGAGGAGCATTGGGAGGCGTTCTGCCGGACCTTCGGCCGCGAGGCCTGGCTCGGCGATCCGCGGCTCCTGACTGGCCAGGGCCGCGTCGACAATCGCGGCTGGATCATCCCCGAGATCAGGTCGATCGTGGCGGGGTACGACATCGCCGAGATCAGCCCCATTCTGGAGCGGCTGGGGCTGCCCTTCGCTCCGGTGAACAAGCCGGGCGATCTGTTCGACGATCCGCATCTCAACGCCTCGGGCGGGCTGCTCGAACTGACCTTGAACAACGGCCACACCGTCAAGACCCCGGCGCTGCCCTTCACCTTCGACGGTCACCGCCTGAAGAAGCGGCGCGATCCGCCGACCATCGGCCAGCACACCGACGAGGTGCTGGCAGAGTTGCAAGACCGGAAAACCGGCACCGCAAACTGACACGATCCAGGGAGGACAGCATGGAGATCACACGTCGAGATTTGCTGGCGGGGGGCGGTAGCCTCGCGATCGCCGGCCTTTCTCCCGCCGTTGGCCGCGCCCAGTCGGCGACGGCTTCGCTCGCTTATGGACCGCAGACCGCGGTCTACGCCCTCGGTGCGATCGCCGAAGCGCGTGGCTTCTTCAAGACCGAGAAGCTCGAGCTCAAGCTCGTCGTCGGCAATGCCGGCACCCATGGCCGCCAGACGCTCGCGGCAGGCCAGGCGCTGTTCGCCCATGGCGATGCGAGCCACCCGCTGCAGCTCTCGACGCGCGGCAAGCCCTGCAAGATCATCATGGCGACGCAGATGATCTCGTCGATCGCCAACGTCGTCGTCCGCAAGGACCTGTTCGATGCCGGCATCGACAGCGTCGAGAAGCTCGCGGCCTACAAGCGACCGAATGGTGGCAAGCCCGTCATCGCCGCCACCGCGATCGGCTCCGGGACCTGGATGTACGGAACCTACACCTTCGAGTCGAAGGGGCTGGGCGACAAGGTGACCTGGGTCGCCGGCGGCGGGCTGAACACCATGCTGCCAGGCCTCGAGACCAAGCAGTTCGATGCGATCATCGCGCCGCCCGGCTGGGTGGTGGAGTCGGAGGCGAAGGGCTTCGGCAAGGCGATCTTCGACACCTCCAAGCCCGGCGTCTTCGTCTCCGCCTATGGCGGCACCGTGCCCGTCCTCGTTCTCTACGCCCTGACGGAGACCTGCGAGCAGGAGAAGGCCAAGGTCCAGGCCTTCGTCAACGCGATGTATCAGGGGATGAAATGGGTCAAGGCGACGCCGATCGACGAGGTCTACGCACTGGTCGGCGAGAAGCTCTACAGCGGCCAGGATCCCAATGCGGTCAAGGCGGAGCTCGGCTTCGACAAGCAGACCTGGGAGTATGACGGGCGCATCGACAAGGCCTCCTTCGAGCGCGGCGGCAAGGTCTGGTATCGCCAGGGGACCGATATTCCGCCGGCGAAATACGAGGACATCGTCGACATGACGTTCCTCGAAGCCGCACGCGCCAAGTTCGGGTGAGCGGGGTCATGGCGCTGGCTCAACGCACCCGGCCTGACACCCCGCTCGCGCAGGCGGAGCCGGCGCGAGAACGCGTCCGCATCACCGTCCGGAATCTCGACAAGCGCTACGGGTCCGGCGAAGCCGGGGTCAAGGCGGTCGATGACGTCTCCTTCGAGGTCAAGCAGGGCGAGTTCGTCGCGCTGCTCGGTCCGTCCGGCTGCGGCAAGAGCACCATCCTCAACATGGTCGCAGGCCTCATCCCGCGCAGCGGCGGGCAAATCGCGATCGATGCGGACGAGGTCCGCCATGGCGACGTCAATCGCAAGGTCGGCTACGTCTTCCAGCGCGACACCGTGTTCCCCTGGCGGACGGTCGAGGCCAATATCGGCTACGGCCTCGAAATCGCCGGCGTCGACAAGGCCGAGCGCAAGGCCAAGGTCGCGCGGGCGATCGAGACCGCCGGGCTCGGCGGCTTCGGGGCAAAGTTCCCGCGCATGCTCTCGGGCGGCATGCGCCAGCGCGTCGCGCTGATGCGCACGCTGATCATGGAGCCCGAGATCCTGCTGATGGACGAGCCGTTCGGGGCGCTCGACACGCACACCAAGCTCGAAATGCACAAGACGCTGCTCGAGATCTGGGAGCGCGAGCGCCAGACGGTGCTGTTCGTGACGCATGACCTCGGCGAGGCATTGACCCTGGCGAGCCGGATCATCCTGCTCTCGGCGCGGCCCGGCCGACTCAAGGAGGATTTCGAGGTGCCGTTCGCCCGGCCGCGCGACGCGGTCTCGCTGCGCGAGAGCGCCGAGTTCGGCAGGCTCTACTCCCATATCTGGCATTCGCTCGGCGAAGAGTTCCGGCGGACCAAGGCGGAGTGATCAGATGAAACATTCCTCCGCGAAGGTCGTCGCCTGGCAGGTCGCGATCCTGGTCGTCGTCCTCTCGATCTGGGAATGGGGCTGGAGCCTGCGCGCTGTCGCTGCACTCAAGCCACTCGTGCCCGGCATCCTCGATCCCTATTTCATCTCCAAACCGTCGATGATCTGGACGAGCTTCCTGAAGCTGAGCTGCTTCGGCGATGCGGCCGGCTTCGGTGCCTGCTTTGCCCGCAACGACAACAATCTCTGGCTGGCGCTGCTGGTCACGTTGAAGAACATGTGGTGGGGCTTCGTCTTCGGCACCGTGTCCGGCGTCGCCTGCGGGCTGATCCTCGGGCGCTCCGATTATCTATCGCGCATCTTCCAGCCCTATGTCGTGGCGATGAACTCGATCCCGCGTATCGCGCTGGTGCCGCTGATCATCCTGATGTTCGGCCTCGGCGACATGTCGAAAATCGTCACGGCCTGGATCGTCGTGTTCTTCGTGGTCTTCTTCAACACCTTCGAAGGCACGCGTGCCGTCGATCGCGACCAGATCGCCGCGGCGCGGTTGCTCGGTGCGTCGGAGATGACGGTGCTGCGCACGGTCGTGATCCCCTCGGCGCTGGCCTGGGTGTTCGCCTCGCTGACGCCGGCGGTCTCCTTCGCGCTGATCGGCGTGATCGTCGGCGAGTTCATCGGAGCCGAGCGCGGTCTCGGCAAGCTGATCATCGAGGCCGAGGCGCGGGCCAATGCTGCCGAGATGATGGTCGCGATCTTCGCGATGATGGTCGTCGGCATCCTGCTCGCGACCATCGTGCGGCAATTGCAGAGCTATCTGCTACGCTGGCAGCCGCAATTCGAAGCCCAGGCCTGACCGGCCATGCAAGCGATCCGCTTCGACGGCCGGGTGCTGTTCCTCTCGGCCGATGCCGGGATCGTGCGTCGGCAGCTGCAGGGCGAGGATCTCGATCGCGAGGCCGCAGGCACGCTGCGCGACGATATCTCGACCGACGAGATCACGCCGCTACCCTCGCTGGTGCATTTCGACGACGAGATCGGCCGGCACGCCCATACCGGCTATCGCGCCGGCGAGAGCAACCCGATCCCGCTCGACGCCCTGCGCCTCGGTCGCTTCGGCGTCCTCGTCGCCGGCCGCCGTTACGGCAAAGGGTCGTCGCGCGAGCATGCTCCCCTGGCCGAGCGCGCGGCCGGGATCAGGCTCGTCATCGCCGAGAGCTTCGAGCGGATCTACCGCCAGAACTGCGACAATATCGGGCTGTTCACCTCGACCGATTTTGGCCTGCTCGACCGCATCCGGGCTGGCGAAGCCATTCCGCTCGCCGATCTACTGCAGGGGCGCGATGAACTGGCGGCGCGAATTCTCGCCGCCGGTGGCCTGCTCGAATACGGTAGGACTTATCTCGCCGAGGCGAAGCCGGCTCCGTTGCCGGACGAAACGGCGCCGCGAACCCTCACTCAGAAGATCATCGCGCGCCACCTTCTGGCGGAACCCGGGCGCCATTGGGCTGCCGAGCCGGGAAGCGGCGGCTTCGTCCGGGCGCGCTTCCGCTTCATCCACGAGATCTACACCGCGATGGCGGCGCATATGCTGCATCGCTGCTATGGCCGGCCGCTCGCCTTGCACGAGCCGGAGACGATCCTCTGCTTCGAGGATCACAACGCCTATGCGCATCGCTCGCCGACGCATCAGCGGCAGAACCTGCTGCCGGCGATCCGCAGGCTCTCGGAAGGGCATCGCACCTTCGCCCGCGCCTACGGCCTGAAGGATCACGGTTATCTCGCCGGCGAGGACGGCTCGGAAGGCATCTCGCATGCGCTGATGGCCGAGACCTATGCCGTTCCCGGCGAAGTCTGCGTGGGCACCGACTCGCACACACCGCATTCGGGCGCGCTCGGCTGCCTCGCCTTCGGCGTCGGCACGACCGACATGGCGAACGCGTTCATGACCGGCGCGGTCCGGCTCACTGTCCCGGAATCCCTGCTGATCCGCCTCGAGGGCAGCTTGCCCTCCGGCGTGACCGCCAAGGACGTCGTCCTGAAGCTGCTCGCCGAGCCGCGGATCCGGGCCGGGCTCGGGCTCGGTCGCGTCTTCGAATTCGCCGGACCGGTCGTCTCGGCGATGTCGATCGACGAGCGTGCGACTCTGACCAACATGACGGCGGAGCTCGGCGGCTTCAGCGGGATCGTCGCGCCCGATGCCGAGACCGCCCGTTTTATCCGCGAGCGGCGTGGCGGCGACGTCGTGATCGAGGATTGGATGGCCAGCGATCCGGGCGCGCCCTATGCGGCCGAGCTGACGCTGGACTGCTCGGCCCTGACGCCGATGCTGGCGGCCCCCGGCGATCCCGGCAACGGCGTCCCATGCGACGAACTCACCGCCCCCGTTCCGATCGGCATCGCCTATGGCGGCTCCTGCACCGCGGGCAAGCGCGAGGATTTCGACCAGTATCACGAGGTCCTGGCCTGGGCGGCGGTGCGCGGGCTGAAGGTCCCGGACAATATCGTCTTCTACTTGCAGTTTGGCACCGTCGCTGTCCGGCGCTATTGCGAGGAGCGCGGCTATCTCGACACGTTCAGGCGCGTCGGTGCCCAGATCCTCAATCCGGCCTGCGGGGCCTGCGCCCAATGCGGGCCAGGCGTCTCCTCGGATGCGCAGGAGGTGACCATCAGCGCGATCAACCGCAATTTTCCCGGACGCTCGGGGCCTGGCAAAGTCTGGCTCGCAAGCCCGCCGACCGTCGCGGCCAGCGCGATCGCCGGCGAGATCATGTCGTTCGATCGGCTGCAGCGCCGAATGTCTGATGTATACGAGTAAAACATAAAGTAATTCGATATTCAATTATAATTTATTTCCTGCTGCAACCTATGATATTGAGTTATTTAAATAGATTTACTATCATTTATAGTGTTCAATTTCAGATCATATTGCTCTATTTATTTAGAATTTGGGGTATTTATGCCCAAATTTGTGAGATAAAAACCTCATGAATACTGGCTCTTGTCGCGCTTGAGATAGGTTCCATGCCCTTTCTGGGCCTCGATCCTGCCATCTCGCGCGATGATCTGCCCACGCACCAGCGTCATCACGGGCCAGCCGGTGATCCTCATGCCCTCATAGGGAGTGTAGTCGGAGCCGTCGTGCACCATCGCATGTGTCAGCGTCTGCTCGATCTGCGGATCCCAGATTGCGATGTCGGCATCGGCCCCCACCGCGATCGTCCCCTTGCGCGGAGAAAGCCCGTACATCCTGGCATGGTTGGTCGCGGTCAGCGCGACGAAACGGTTGATGTCGATCCGTCCCTTGATCACCCCCTCCGAAAACAGGATCGGCAGGCGTGCGCCCACGCCTGGAATGCCGTTCGGCACCCAGCGGAAACTGGTCCGGCCTTTCGGCACGAGCTTGCCCTGCGGGTCGTCGTAGCGGAACGGGCAATGGTCCGACGAGAACACAGAGAACACGCCCTGCTGCAGGCCTTCCCAGCAGGCTAGCTGGCTTTCGACATCGCGCGGCGGCGGCGAGCAGACATATTTCGCCCCCTCCATGTTGAGGCCGTCGAGATCACCCGCGGTCAGCGTCAGATATTGCGGGCAGGTCTCCGCGAAGATCTTGAGACCCTTCTGCTGGGCGCGCCGGATTTCCTCCATGGCCTCGCGATTGGAGACATGCACGACCATCAGCGGGACATCCGACAATTCGGCCAGCGAGATTGCCCGATATGTCGCCTCCCGCTCGGCGATGATCGGGCGTGAGGCGGCATGGAAACGTGGTGCCGTGCTGCCGGCGCGTTCGAGCCGGTCGGTCAGGTAGCGGATGACGTCGTAGTTCTCGGCATGGACCATGACCAGGGCCCGCGTATCGCGCGCCACCGCCATGACCTCGAGCATCTGGAAGTCGCTCAGCGCCAGGCCCTCATAGGTCATGAAGACCTTGAACGAGGTGTAGCCGTCGCGCACCAGCGCCGGCAGCTCCTGGCCAAGCACGCTCTCGGTCGGCTCGGAAATGATCAGATGGAAGGCGACGTCGGTGTAGCAGGCGCCCTCCGCCTTGGCATGATAGGCCTTCACGCTCTCGCGCAGGGGAACGCCGCTCTCCTGCGTGCAGAAGGGCAGGACGGTGGTGTTGCCGCCGAGCGCCGCCGAGCGGGTCGCGCTCTCGAAATCGTCAGCCATGACGATGCCCTCGCCGGAAGGCTGCGAGATGTGCACATGGCTGTCGATCCCGCCGGGCAGCACCCATTTGCCGGTGGCATCGATGACGGTCGCGGCGCTGCCGAGTTGTTCGCCGAGCGCGACGATGCGGCCGCCCCTGATGCCGATATCGCAGTGGAAGGTGTCCGACGCCGTCGAAATGCGTCCGCCGCGGATGATCGTGTCGAACTGGGTCATGCCGATCGGTTCCGTCTGCGGCTCTTTCTTTGAGAGGGGCCGAACCGGCCGCTGGTGGCGAGAGCTTGCGCCATGGCCTCGCCGGTCAGGCGGTTGTGCTCTTCCAGGCGTTCGGCCAGATCGAGCCGGGTCCGGGCACGCAGGGCGACCATGATGCCCTCATGTTCGGCATAGGAGGCCGCGAGCCGCTCGGAGAGCTCGTTGATGGTGAAGCGGTAGCGCCAGATCTTCTGCTGCACCGCTTCGTAGTTCTGCGTGAGCACCGGGTTTCGCGCCGCCTGGGCCAGACGCTGGTGGAAGGCATAGTTGATGCGGGTATAGGCGGCATGGTCTTGCCGCATCAGAGCCTCGCCCAGATTCCGGTGCAGCCCTTCGAGTTCCGCGATGTCCACCTCGCTGGCGCGAGCCGGAACGAGCAGGCCGATCAGACGCTCCAGGGCGCCCTTGAACTCGACGAGGGGCGCGATCTCGGTCGGGTCGATCGGGGCGACCACTGCGCCCCGATTCGGGCGCAGGATTACGAAACCTTCGGCGGCCATGACCTTGAGCGCCTCGCGCAGCGGCGTTCGGGATACGCCGAAGCGCTCGCTGAGCGCGACCTCGGGAATCCGGGTGCCCTCGGGGAGTTCGCCGTCGAGGAAGATCGCCCGCAATTGGCCGACCAGCCGATCGTGCAAGGTCGCAGGCATCTCGTCCGGCACGAGCTCCTCCTTCGGAAATGCGGTGAATGCCTGCACGACCTCACCTCATGCGGAAGCAGACAGCGGAGCCGGCTGGCAGGTGAAGATTCGGCCGAATCTGCGCAAAGGCAGCATATCCACCTGCGTGGCGTCGAGACATCCCCACAGCGTGAAGGCGACCGAATCCAGGATCGGAATGCCGAGCTCCTGTTCCAGCTCCGGCGCGATCAGTGGCCCACGCATATTGGTGCAGACGATGGCGATGGCGTCCGGCCGCGCCGCAGCGACCTCGCGGCACATCGCGGCGATCTCGGCCTCGGAAACCTCCGCGAAGGAGAAATTGTCCGAGCGGCCGTCATGCCGCTCGGCGACGATCTCGATGCCATGCGCTGCGTAATTGGCCATGATCTTCCGCTGCACGTCCTGAGTATAGGGCGTCACCAGCCCTAGGCGCCGCACGCCCAGCGTCCCGAGCAGGCGGTTCAGCCCGAGAATCGCGCTGGTTGCCGGAACGCCAGTCCGTTCCGTGATCGCAGCGCAGAGCCTCTCGTCGCTATCAAAGCCGAGCCAGCTAGCCGACGTTCCGTTCCAGGTGATGACATCGGGGCGGGCATCGGCAAGCAGCTCCGCCGCCTGCAGGATCGGCTCCAGCGTGAACTGGCTGTTCGAGGCTTCGTCCAGCGCAATCTTCGTCACCCGGAAGCGGCTGAAATGCACGCTGACCCGCGGGAACAGCGGCGCGGCAAGCGCTGCCGTGTAAGGCTCCAGCACCGTGTTCGACGAGGGAGTGAGCATCCCGATCAAAATCGACTTTGCGTCATATTGCATTCAGAAATCGTCCATTGAACGAAGCGCCCCAAGTCCTCGAATGTGGACTGGACGATTTTTATGCAGCGAGTTTCGCCGGTTTGGCAAGCCGCGTCCTCGCTTCATTTTTCGATTGTCTTGCAGGTTTTTCTCGATAATCATGACCTTGAAGCTCAAAAAATGCGGCTGTACGGCGGTTTTGCCGTTCGTGCGGATCAGGGAGGATTTTGCCTGGAAGGCGGCCTTGCCGACAATGAGGAGATTTTCGGCAGGCTGCATAAATTGTATTCATAATGCAAAAGGGGAAGGCATCATGAGAAGCATCATCGCGCGGGCGGCTCTCGCAACCGGTCTGGCACTTTGTCTCACGCCGGTTTCGGCGCAGACGCCGCTGCGGGTCGCCGGCAATTTTTCGCAGAACGTCAAGCAGGTGGATATCGAGCGGGCCTTCTTCGATGCGCTGGGTGCCAAGTCGGGCGTTCCGATCACGATGAACTACAACCCCATGGACGTGGTCGGCGTGAAGGCGCCCGATGCGCTGCGCATGCTGCGCGGCGGTTCCTTCGACATCATGTCCGTCCAGATCGGCATGGCCTCGCGTGACGATCCCTTCTTCGAGGGCGTCGACCTGATCGGCGTCGCCACCGACATGGCGGGGCAGCGCAAGGTGGTCGATGCCTATCGTGCGGCCTTCGACGAGCGCCTGCAGAAGCGCTTCAACGCCAAGGTCCTGGCGCTTTGGCCGTTCGGCCCACAGGTGTTCTACTGCAACCACGACATCAAGAGCCTCAAGGACCTGAAGGGCCTGAAGGTCCGCTCCTTCACGCCGTCCATGTCGGCGATGCTGGAGCATTTCGGCGCGACGCCGGTCACGTTGCAATTCTCCGAGGTCTACCCGGCGCTCCAGCGCGGCGTCGCCTCCTGCGGGGTGACGTCGCCGACCTCGGGCAACACCGGCAACTGGCCGGAGGTGACGACGCATCTCCTGCCGCTCTCGGTGTCCGGCTCGGTGCAGGGCCACTTCATCAATCTCGATACATGGAAGAAGTTCTCGCCCGAGCAGCAGGCGAAGCTGATGCTCCAGTTCAAGGCGCTCGAGGACCAGCTCTGGGACCTCGCGATCACCGCCAACGACGACGCGACGGCCTGCAGCACCGGCCAGGGCGATTGCAAGGCGCACAAGAAGTTCACGATGAAGCTCGTCGAGATCAGCCCCGCCGACCGGCAGGCGATCAAGGAGGTCGCAGAGAAGGTTGTGCTGCCGATCTGGAAAAAGACCTGCAACGCCGTCGACGCCACCTGTTCGGCCAAGTGGAACGAGACGGCGGGCGCAGCAGCGGGCCTGGCCATCCAGTAATCGACAGGGCCGCCTCGTGAGGCGGCCCTTTTTTCCAAGGGATTGGTCCATGACTCCGGAAAACCCGGTCGCACGCGCCCTGCTGCCAACCGCCCGATGGCTGGCGCTGCTCGCAGGCTATCTTCTTCTCGGGCTCGCCTTGCTCGTCACCGCCGAGATCCTGCTGCGGCGCTTCGTGAACGTGTCGCTGCAGGGCGGCGATGAATTCGGCGGCTATGTGCTGGCGATCCTCGCAGCCTTCGGTTTCTCCTATGCCCTGCTGGAGCGGGCCCATACACGCGTCGAGATTCTGATCGAGCGCGTCGGTCGCGGGCCGCAGGCGATTCTCAACCTGGTCTCCGCCTGGTGCATCGCGCTGATGGCCTGCTTCATGGCCTGGCGCTCCTATGCCGCGCTGAGCGAGAGCATCGAGTTCCAGGCGCTGTCAGGAACGCCGCTGATGACGCCGCTCTGGCAGCCGCAGCTGCTCTGGTTCGCCGGGCTTCTGTTCTTCGCGATCACCGCGACTGCGGTCGCGCTGCATGCGAGCTGGCTGATCGGGCAGGGGCGCAGCCGCCTCAACCGCTTCTACGGCGTCAAGACGCTGGACGAGATCATCGAAGAAGAAACGGTGTCCTCCCTCGAGATGAAGGCGACCGGCCAATGATCGGTGTGACCGGCGCTGCGATCGGCTTCGTGATGATGCTCGGCCTGATGATGACCGGGTTGCCCGTGGCGGTCGCGCTCTTCCTGACCGCCTTCATCGGGGCCTGGGGTTTCCTGGGTTGGCCGACCCTGATGGGGTTCGGCAACCAGATGTGGAGCGGCCAGAACGACTTCATCCTGACCGCCATCCCGCTCTTCGTCTTCCTCGGCGAGATCCTGGTGCGCTCCGGCGTCGCGGACGGGCTCTATCGCTGTCTCTCGGACTGGCTGCGACGCCTGCCGGGCGGCTTGCTGCACACCAATATCGGCGCGAGCGCCGTGTTCGCTGCGGTCTCCGGCTCCTCGGTCGCAACCGCGGCGACGATCGGCACCGTCGCGCTGCCGCTGCTGCGCGAGCGTCAATACGACGATCGCATGACCACCGGCTCCATTGCCGCCGGCGCGACGCTCGGCATCCTGATCCCGCCCTCGATCAACATGATCATCTACGGGTCGATGACCAACACCTCGATCGGTCAGCTCTTCGCGGCGGGCATCGTGCCGGGCCTGCTCCTGACCGCGCTGTTCATGGCGCTGATCGTGGTGATGGCGATCCTGAAGCCGAGCGTCGCCGGGCCGACCCTTCCGGCGAGGTCCACGGCGGAGAAGATCAGGAGCCTGCTCGACATCTTCCCGCCCTTCGTGATCTTCGTCATCGTGATGGGCTCGATCTACCTGGGCTGGGCGACGCCGACGGAATCGGCGGCTATCGGGGTCGTCGGGGCGATCGGCGTGGCCATGGCGCGAAAAGGCTTCTCACTCTCGCTGCTGCACGAGAGCATGATCGCGACGGTGCGCATCTCGGCGATGATCCTGCTGATCATGGTCGGTGCGCATTTCCTCAACTTCGTGATCGGCGTGCTCGGCATTCCGCAGGCGCTGACCGGCTTCGTCTCCAAGTTCGGCGCGACCCAGCTCGAGATCATCCTGGTGCTGGTGATCTTCTACCTGATCCTCGGCTGCTTCATGGAAACCCTGTCCATGATGATCGCGACCCTTCCGGTCGTCTTCCCGCTGATCGTCCATCTCGGCATCGATCCGGTCTGGTTCGGCATCTTCCTGGTGCTGATGATGGAGATCGGGCTGATCACGCCGCCGATCGGGATGAACCTCTATGTCGTCCAGGGCGTGCGCAACCACGGCTCGATCATGGACGTGATCTACGGATCGCTGCCATTCGTGCTGCTGATGCTGGCCTTCACCGGCCTGCTGATGGCGTGGCCGCAGATGGCGCTTTGGCTGCCGCAGAAGCTGTTCTGAGCCGTGCTCGTCCTCGAAGCGGACCATGTCTTGCGCGACGCTGCCTCGCCCGCGATTGCGGGCGGGGCGGTGGCCGTCTGTGACGGGCTGATCGCCGCCTGCGGCACGGCGGCCGAGATTCGCGCCGCCTATCCGGCTGCCGAGACAATCTTTCTCGGCCATGCCTGCCTGATGCCCGGCCTGATCAACGCGCATCAGCACGGGCGTGGCCTCAGCCAGATCCAGCTCGGCTTCCCCGATGATAGCCTGGAGCCCTGGATCGCCCGCCGGCGAGGCCGCGGCGTGCCGGATGTCTATGCCCTGACTCGGCTCGCCGCGCTCCAGATGATCGAGAACGGCGTGACGGCGACCTTGCACGCCAATTATTCCTACGGCTCGGGCGACTACGAGGCCGAGCTGCGGGCCTCGATCCGCGCCTACGACGAGTCGGGCCTGCGCGCCACGATCTGCGTCGGCTATGCCGACCGGGGCGGCCTCGTCTATCCGCCGGCCGACGAGGCGGCGTTCCTCGCCTCTCTCCCGCCGGATGTGCGGGCCCTGATCGGCGCGGGCATGCCCGGCTACCTGCCGCTGGCCGGGACGATCGAGCTGATGGCGCGCCTGCGTGCCGACTATGCCGGGCACCCGCGGCTCTCCTTCGCCTATAGACCGGCCGGGCCGCAGTGGGTCAGCGACGCGGCCTGGCGGGCTCTGGCAGCCGATGCGCGGGCGCATGGCCTCGGCCTGCATTTCCATTTGCTCGAATCCCCTGCGCAGGCCGCCTGCGCCCGCTCGCTCTATCCCGAAGGCGTGCTTGCGCGGCTCGAACGCCTCGGCGTCTTCGAGGCCCGCGCCAGTGCCGCGCATTTCGTGCATGCGACCGCCCGCGACATCGCCGATGCCGCGCGGCTCGGCTTGAGGATCGTCGTCAACCCCGGCTCCAATATGCGCCTCGGCAATGGCGCGCCTCCGGTTGCCGCCCTGATGGATGCTGGAATCCGCTTCGGCCTCGGCACCGACAATTGCGCGCTCGACGACAATGAGGACTATCTGTCGGAGCTGAGGCTCGGACGCCTGCTCGGGCGCAACGCAGCGGCTCCGGCCGGCGATCAGTTGGGTACCTCCATCGCGGTCGCCACGGAATGGGGGGCGGAAGCTGCCTTCCTCACTGACACCGGACGCATCCGCGACGGCTTCAAGGCCGATCTGGTCGCGATCGACCTCGTCACGGCCGAAGGCGTCTACATGGATCCGCAGACGCAGACATCTGAGGCCATGCTGGCGCGGGCGACTGGGCGAGACGTTGTGATGACCATGGTCGGCGGCAGCATGCTGTATGAGCGTTCGCGACCGGCAATGACGGAAGCCGAGCGCATCCGCACGGCGGCAAGACGGAGCGCAGCCGAAACGCGTCTCGATGCCGGGTCGAGGCAGCTGGCGGGCGAACTCGCCGAAGCCCTGCATCGCCACTATGCCCGATGACGGCCGGCGCGGCGCGCTCGATCAATGCTCGCGCTTCGAAATGTCGGCTTTCCGGCACAGAACCAGAGTCCGCTGCTGGTGCCTCTGCGCAGCGAGGCAAATTCGAATGAGTCGTGCGCGACAACGGTCCGGACGCGTTCGTCCGCCGTCAGTTCGCGGCGTTGAGGGCTTTCGGCGGCACGCTCGCCTATGTCACGGATGGCCGCAACCAAGGCGCCGAGCGGACTTTTGCAGCGGCGGCGGATCGCTGCGGCGTCGTGGCGATCACCACCGAGCTCGGCGGTGGCGCCGCTGCCGATCCCGAAGGCATTCATCTCGCTGATACCGGCATCCGCCGGGTGTTGCATCAGATCGGAATTCTGAAGTCGGCGCCGCCAGCCGCTCCGAAGCCTTTGCAACTCATGAAGGTCGAGGGGCCGCGATCCTATGTGCTCGCGCCGGAGAGCGGCCTTTTCGAGCCCGCAGTGCAATTGGGCGAAGAGGTGGTCTGCGGAGCGCGTGCTGGACAGATCGTCTTCCCCGATAGGCCCTGGCGCGAGCCGGTTGCGATCCATGTCGAGGCAAGCGGGCTGATCATCTGCAAACGCGCGGTTGTCTGGACGCGGCGCGGCGATTGCCTGTTCCAGATCCTCGCCCCGTATGATGGCCGAGGGCTTTTGCTGTGACGGCCGCGCTGCTCAATCCAAGGCTGACCGGTTTCGCCTGCATTCGCTGCGCCGCGACCTATACCATCGCCTCGGCGTCGACGGTTACAAGACGCTTGGATACGAGCTTGCCGAGAGCGAGGCTTGCATCGCCGCGGACGTCATCGTCGTTCCGACAGCGCGTGGAGACCTGCTCTGGGGAATCTATCGCGGCCTGCAGGAGCAGGTAGACGAGGAACGGATCGGCAGTTTGCCCCGCCTTGTCGCGGTCGATCCTTTCGCGCGGCTGTCGCGTGTCCTCGCCGGCGACGACTACCGCGAAAATTTTGCCGGCAGTTCGCCTCTGGTTTCGATCAACGGGCCCACCGTCACCTATCAGTCTGTCGCTGCACTCGAAAGCTCGAACGGGCTCGCCGTCGCCGTAGATGCCGGTCAAGCGATTGCAGACCAAGCCAGATTGGCTCTGGAAGGCCTGTATCTCGAGCTCTCCAGCACAGCCTCGTTATCGGCGCTGGGAGTTTTGAAATCGCATGACCAATCAATTCGCCGCGCAGTGCTTGTCGGAACATCCAGTGGCTACAAGGAGGAAACCAGGCGGATCTGAGGTTGGACGCCAGTAGGCCGGCGCCGAGAGCCTGCTTTCCGGTCGATGCTTCAAGTCGGCCTGTGGCGCCCTAGAGCGCGTAACCTCACTCGCGCTTCTGCTGCGCCTTCCACGCCAGGTATTCGGCTTCGGCCTCCTGAGCGAGCGGGTAGTAGCGCCGAAGGTCGCCGCCCTTCGACAGCATCATGCGCGAGAAATCCTCCCATTCGGCATGATGGCTGCCGGCTTCGAGCAGCCTCTCGGCATAGGCGATGGGGACGCAGATCGCCCCGTCATCGTCGGCGATGATGATGTCGCCCGGTCTGACATAAGTCCCGCCGCAGGCAATCGGCACATTGACCGCGTGCGGCATCAGCGTCGTCTGGGTGTGGAAATTCGGCGTCGTGCCACGCATCCAGTAGCCGATATCGAGCGCGAAAGCCTTCGCGGCATCGCGGATCACGCCGTCGATGACCATGCCTGCGCCGCCCTTGCCGGCGAAATAGGTCAGCATCATCTCGCCGAAGATGCCGCTCTGGATGTCGCCACGGGCGTCGACAACCACCACGTCACCGGCCTCGACGTGATAAAGCGCGTGCCTGTGAAGCTGCTTCTCGCGATCGGCGTACTCGTCGTCGCCGTAGAGATCCTCGCGCTTCGGCATGAACTGGAGCGTAAGGGCCGGGCCGGCGATGGCCTTGCCGCGCGAGTGCGGCACGGCTCCTGCGATGAACGGGTTTCGGATGCCCATCTTGTAGAGCTCGCTCGACGCGGTGGCCGTGCCGATGCCGGCGAGCCCGTCGAGAAGCGTCTTGGCGGGACGGTTGATCCTGGGAATGTCGAACATGCGTCGTTCCTGATGGTTTCCGGCGTGATCGGAGCGTGGTGAGCACTTCTGCGGATGGAAGAGATCGCGAGACGGCTTCTCAAAGTCCGCCGACGACCGGGTGCCAGTCCGGGCGGTAGGGGTCCTGGTGGAAGCGGGCGTAGTAGTCGCCCTTCTCGTCGTAGAGGGCGCCGTAGTGGCGCATCTTGTCCTCGTCGAGCGCAATGCCGAGACCCGGACCGGTCGGCACGCGGATGGCGCCGTCCTCATAGGGCATCAGCCCGCCCTCGATGATGTCGTCGGTCAGGTAGTGGTAATGGGCGTCGCCGGCGAAGTTCATCTCGGGGATGGTCGCGGCTGTGTGCAGCATGGCGGCGAGCTCGATACCGAACTCGGCGCCGGAATGCATGGCGACGCCGAGCCCGAATGTGCGGCAGACCGCCGACAAGTCCTTCACCCCGCGCGGGCCTTCCCAGTAGTGGATGTCGGTCAGGACGATATCGACGGCTCCGAGGCGGATCGCCGGGCCGAGATCATCGAACTTGGCGGGGTACATGTTGGTGGCGATCGGCGTGCGCACCGCCTTGCGCACGGCGGCGTTGCCTTCGAGCCCCCAGGCCGGATCCTCGAAATACTCCATGCCGACGGCTTCCAGCCGCTGGCCGATGCGGATCGCGGTGGGTACCGACCAGACGCCATTGGGATCGATGCGCAGGCCGAAATCCGGCCCCATGCGCTCGCGGCAGGCTTCGACCGCAGCCGCTTCGATCTCGGGCGAGAGCACGCCGGCCTTGAGCTTCATCGCCTTGACGCCGAGCGTCTCGTGCAGCTCCTGGCAGAGATCGGCCATGTCCTGCGGATGCTCGTCATGGCCGCCGCCCGGCCGGTCATAGCGCCAGAACAGATAGGCGATCATCGGGATGCGGTCGCGTACCGGTCCGCCGAGGAGGTCGCAGAGCGGGCGACCGAGCGCCTTGCCCTGGATATCGAGGCAGGCCATCTCGATCGCGGCATAGAGGCGGGCATTGGAGAGGTAGTAGATCGCTCGCAGCGTCTTCAGCTTGATCAGCTCGAGATGGAACGGGTCCATGCCGATGATGCGCGGCTTCAGCTTCATCAAGGCGCCGCGCTGGTCGCCGCCGCCGACCTCGCCCAGGCCGATAATGCCCTCGTCGGTGATCAATTCGAGGATGGTGCGCAGGAAATAGCCGGGATGGACCCCGGTATTGTGGCGAAGCTGCGCATTGAGCGGGATCGCCACGCAGCGCACCCTCATGTCGACGATCTTCATCGGCGTATTGTCTCCCTAGAGATGCATGCCGCCATCGACGAAGAGCGTCGTGCCGGTGATGTAGCGGGCGGCGTCGGAGGCCAGGAACAGCGCGACCTCGGCGCAGTCTTCCGGCGTGCCCAGGCGGCTCGCCGGGATGCGTGCGAGCACGGCGTCGCGATAGGCCGGGTCGGCCAGGGCCTCGCGATTGCGCGCGGTCGCGATGGCGCCGGGCGCCAGCACGTTGCAGGTGACGCCGCGGGCCGCGACCTGGCGGGCGATGTTGCGGACCATGCTCTCCAGCGCGGCCTTGCTCGCGGCATAGGCGAGCATCTCAGGATGCTCCTTGACCTGCTGGATCGAACCGATCGCGATCAGCCGGCCGAAGCCGCGCTCGGCCATGGCCGGAACGAGCGCCTGCATCAGCCGGTAATTGGCGGCGAGGTTGATCTCCCATTGCCGGTCGAGCGCGGCGCGTTCGAAGGCGTGCCAGGGCGCTCGTTCCTGCACGGCAGCGTTGAGCACGAGGATATCGATCCCGCCGAGCTCGTCCGTCGCCTCTGCGATCAGACGCTCGACCTCGGTGACCCTCGCCAGGTCGGCGGCGATGCCGAGCGTCGCTGCGGCTGCGAGACAGGCTGCATCGAGTTCCTCACCGGCCGTGGGTCCGTTGACGCAGACGGTGGCACCGAATTCCGCGAGCATGGTCGCGATGGCGAGGCCGATACCTTGCGTCGCACCGGTGACGAGTGCTCGGCGTCCTGTCAGATCGGCCTGGAGATGTCCCGGGTCAGCCATGGCTGTCGCCGAGCCTGGCATCGAAAGCGTCACGCACGGCATCGCCGAGGAAATTCAGCGCGAGCACGGTCAGGAAGATGGCGAGCCCCGGAAAGAAGCTCATCCACCAGGACTGGTAGAACTGGATGCCGGTCGCGACCATGTAGCCCCAGCTCGGGGTCGGTGGCTGCACGCCGAGGCCGAGGAAGGAGAGGGCGCTCTCGGTGATCAGCGCCTGCGAGGCGGAAAGCGAGCCATAGACGATGACGTTGCCGGAGACGTTCGGCCAGATATGCTTGAACAGGATACGAAAGGGGCGCGCGCCGGAGGCCTGGGCTGCCATGACATAATCGGCCTCGCGCAGGGACAGCACCTCGGCCCGCACCAGCCGAGCGAAGCCCGGCATCTTGGTGATCGCGATGGCGAGCATGGCGTTCATGAGGTCGGGGCCGAGCACCGCGACGATCGAGAGGGCCAGCACCAGCAGCGGGAAGGCGAGGAAGGCGTCCATGATCCGCATGATCAACGCGTCCCAGCGCCCGCCGAGCCAGCCGGAGAGCAGCCCGAGCAGCGAGCCCGCGATCAGCGCGAGCCCGATGGCGAAGATCACGACCTGCAGCGAGACGGTGGCGCCATGCAGCACGCGTGAGAGCACGTCTCGGCCGATCTCGTCGGTGCCGAACCAGTGCGCCGCGCTCGGCGGCATCGAGAAGGCGTCGGGGTCGATATCGACAGGCGAATAGGGCGAGAGCCAGGGTGCCAGCAGGCCGAGCGCGACGATGATCGCGAGCACGATCGTGCCGAAGCGCCCCTGCCACGAGGCGAGGATGCGGCTCAGGATGATCGCGCTCGGGGAGCGGGGCGCGCGCTGCGTCGCTGTGGCGGGGGGCATGGGTCCGGTCACGACCGCCATCGCCTCACGCCTTCACGCGCGGGTCGAAGGCCCGGTAGAGGAGATCGGTCAAGAGGTTCACGGCGAAGACCGCGATGACGATGAACAGGATCGCGCCCTGGATGACCGGGAAGTCGCGCTGGAAAATGCCGTCGACCAGCATGCGGCCGAGCCCGGGCAGGGCGAACACCGTCTCCGTCACCACCGCGCCGCCGAGCAGTGCGCCGATCTGCAGGCCGATGACGGTAACGATCGGGATCAGCGCGTTGCGCAGCGCATGCCGGATCAGGACGAGGCGCTCGCTCAGCCCCTTGGCCCTGGCGGTGCGGATATAGTCCATCGACAGCACCTGCAGCATCGAGGCGCGGGTCTGGCGCATGACCAGCGCGGCGAAGGCCGTGCCGATCGTCAGCGCCGGCATCACCATGAGCCGCAGGTTGCCGCCGGGGTCGTCGAGGAAGCGGATATGGCCGGAGGGCGGCAGCCAGCCGAGCTTGAGCGAGAACAGCATGATCAGCAGCACACCCATCCAGAAATAGGGCACCGCGACCGAGGACATGGCGATGAGGCTCGCCGCCACGTCGATCAGGCTGCCGCGGAAGCGCGCGGCGAGGATGCCGGCGGGCATGCCGATCGCGACCGCGATCAGGATCGAGAGGAAGCCGAGTTCGAGAGTCACCGGAATCCGCGCCGCCAGCATCTCGCCGACATCCTCGCGGGTACGCAGCGAGCGGCCGAAATCGCCCTGCGCGACGCGGGTGAGCCAGGTGACGTAGCGCACCGGCGCCGGCTGATCGAGACCGTACTCGACGCGCACGGCGGCGCGCTGCTCCGGGCTCGCCTGCTCGCCGAGGATGGTGACGGTCGGATCGCCTGGCAGCAGGTTGGTGAGCGCGAAGACGATGATGGTGACGAAGAACGCCACCGGCAGCATCTGTGCGAGCTTCCTGGCCAGATGGGGCAGCACGGCCTTGCCTCTCAGTAGCGGTCGAGCCGGCGATGGTCGCGGGCGATCTCGGCGATGACGGCGTCGGACACGGCGAAATGAGTGGTCATCGCGATGCGCGCCGCGGCGGGGTCGTGGGCCTTGATCGCATCGACGATGGCCTGATGGCGGGCGACCGTCGCAGCGGGGTCGCGCAGGTCGCGCTGCATGCCGAGCGCACGCTGGGTGAACTTGATGGTGTCGACGAGAGCACTGACCAGATGTTCGAGCAGCGCGTTGCCGGAGCAGCGCGCCAGCGCGACATGGAAGGCGAGATCGCCTTGCAGCCAGCGCTCGAAATCGCCGTCGATATTGGCGCGCATCTTCTCCAGCGCGACCTCGACCGGCTCGATCTGGAGCGGTGTCGCCCGCTCGGCGGCCAGCGCCGCGACCTCGACCTCGATGGCGCGCCTGAGCTCGACCGCTTCGCGCAGGCCGTTGTCGGTCACGCGGACTGCGAGGCGCAGGAACTGGTCGAGCGGGGCGACAGACAGCCCCTTCACCGTGGTCGGCTTGCCCTGCTGGATCTGGACGATGCCGAGCGCCGAGAGGCGTCCTAGCGCCTCGCGCACCACCGGCTTCGAGACGTTGAGCCGCTTGGCGAGCTCGGATTCGGACGGCAGCTGGTCCCCCGGGCGGTAGACACGCTCGGCGACGCGGTCGATGACGAATTGCGTCACCGCCTCGGTCAGGCGCTGCTTGTCGGGCTGAAGGGCGGCGATCTCACTCATAACATATCAGATAACTTTGGTCAGCGAGCGCGTCAACAGGGATGCTCAGGAAGCTGGAGTCGTGTCGACCTGCGTCGCTTCCCTGTTACGCGATGCAAGGTAACAATCATTGCCCGCTGCCACGATTGGCTTCGCGCTGGTCATGCAAAATCTGGTTGCCTATCTCATAACATATCTGATAGGTGAACGCTCCGTCGGCGCCGGACGAAGAGCGCCATGGGAGGAGATCACGCCAATGACCCTGATTTCACGTCGCGGTCTCTTGCTCGGCGCGTCGGGCGCGGGCCTCATCGCCGGTTTGCCCGGCATGGCCTTTGCGCAGGGATCTCCGGTGCGGGGCGGCACCATCGTCGCGTCGATGGATCTGCAGCCGAAGAGCCTCGATCCGATCATGGGCGATGCCCCGACCTCGGATCGCTATGCTCTGATCCAGATGTTCGAGGGACTGCTGAAATTCGACGTGCAGGGCAACCTCCAGCCCTCGCTGGCGACGAGCTGGCAATGGTCGGAGGACAAGAAATCCGTCGTCTTCAAGCTGCGCGAGGGCGTCGTCTTCCATGACGGCGAGCCCTTCGATGCCGAGGCCGCGGTGTTCAACATCGCGCGCGTCGTGGCGCCGAACTCGACCGCGCCGCGCAGTCCCGACCTCGCCGACATCGCCGGTGCCGAGGTGGCAGGGCCGATGACGGTCAAGATCAACCTGAAGCAGCCGTCCGGCGCGGCGCTGGCCTCGCTCGCCGTGGAAGCCGGGATGATGTGCTCGCCGGCGGCGCTGAAGAAGCTCGGCCAGGATTTCGGGCGCCAGCCGGTGGGGACAGGCCCCTACAAGTTCGCCGAGTGGGTCGGCGGCAGCCAGATCCGCTTTACCCGCAACGAGCGCTATTGGCGTGACGGCGCCGACGGCAAGAAGCTGCCCTATGCCGACGCCGTGACGCTGCGGATCATCCCGACCACTGCCGTCAAGATGGTCGAGGTCAAGTCGGGCGGGGTGCATCTCGTCGACGGCGTCACGCCACGCGATTTCGAGGAAGTCGAGAAGAGCCCGGCGCTGAAGCTGGTCGCGGTGCCGCCCGGCATCGCGCAATGGCTGACCTTCAACGTCTCCAAGGGCATCTTCGCCAATCCGCATCTGCGCGCCGCCGTCAACCATGGCATCGACCGCAACGTCCTGATGAAGGGCATCACCCGCGGCTTCGGCGCAGTGACGCCGACCTGGGTGCCGCCGAGCGACTGGTCCTATGACCCCAGCGTGCCGCAGCCGAAGCTCGATCCGGCCAAGGTCCAGGCTCTCCTCAAGGAGGGCGGCCAGCCCAATGGTTTCACCTGCAAGCTCTCGATCATCCAGCGCGATCCCGACACGCAGGTGGCGCAGATCGTCCAGGCCCAGCTCAAGCCCTTCAAGATCAACATGGAGATCGAGATCCTGGAGCGGCAGGCCTGGGTACCGAAGGTGCTCGGCCTACAGCACGAACTGGCGATGGGCCGCGTCAATGTCCCGCGCGCCGATCCCGACCATGTCTTCGGCCCGTTCTTCGGACGCACGGCGGCGCAGAACTGGTCCGGGATCAAGGACGAGGAGGTCTTCCGCCTCGTCGACCAGGGCCGCGAGGAGACCGAGCAGGCCAGGCGCAAGGCGATCTACAGGGACCTCCAGACCGCGCTGAACAAGAACGACTATTATTCCTGGTTGTTCTTCCGTGAGGCGCGCCATGTCGCGCGCAAGGAACTCCAGAACATCGTGCTCGATTCCGGCGGCGCCTGGCAGCTCGCGGAAGCCTGGCTCGCCAAGGCCTGATGCGGCCCGTCACCGTCCTCGTTCTCTTGGCCGGGGACACGGACCTAACGGCGCCGGAGACGAATTCCACCTTGCTGCACCGGCCCAGGACCTCAATCTCAACCGAGCGTGCCGCCATTCACGACCGCATGAGAGGGCGAGGCCCGCGGGCAAATCCAAAACGAGCCTGCGTTGCGAACAGGGCCAGCCTTTTCAACGGTATCGACGGGAGCCGGACGTCGGGGGACTGCCGGTGAGCGGGTGTTGCCAGGTGATCGACCAAGATGTCGGAGGCGGCAGAAGAGATCGGTCAGTCTGCCGGCAACGCTAGCTGGCGGGAAACACACCGCCATTGCCAGATAGCGAGGGCGCGTCGGGGTGAAAAGCAGACCCTCGGCAATGTCTACGACCTTGGCAGTAGATCGCCCTGTGCTAGCCTAGATTTAGAGCGGAATGAAAATCCGCCATCGGCTCCGCCGTTGAAAACCTTCGGCGCGGCCGTCCACGCAGGGAGGTGAATGCAATGCGGAAGGCATATATGGCCGCCGTTGCGGCGTGCGCTTTGATTGCGGCCGGAAGTACCGGCCAGGCTCAGGAAAAACTCAAGATCGGCGTGCTGGCGACGCTTTCGGGCGCGCTGACCTCTGGCGGCGAGGACGGTGTCCGCGGCGCCCAGATCGCACTGAAGCAGCGCGGCGGCAAGATCGCCGGCCGTGAGGTCGAGTTCATCATCGCCGCGACCGATGCCAGCCCGGACTCGGCGCTGCGGGCAGCGCGCAAGCTCGTCGAGCAGGACAAGGTCCAGCTCATCCTCGGTCCGCTCTCGGGCTCCGAGGGCATCGCGATGCGCGACTACTCGAAGACGGTGCCGAACGTCACCGTGGTCGACGCCTCCTCGGGCGCGCTCGAGACGACCTATGTCAACCCGTCGCCGAACTATTTCCGCTTCAACAGCAACGGCGCGATGTGGATGGCCGGGCTCGGCGAATACGTCTTCAAGGACAAGGGCTACAAGAAACTTGCCGTGATCGGCGAGGACTACTCCTTTCCCTATACGCAGGTCTTCGGCTTCGCGCTCGGTTACTGCAAGGCCGGCGGCCAGATCGTCCAGCGCCAATGGGTACCGCTCGGCACCAAGGATTTCGGCTCGGTCATCGCCAATATCCCCGATGACGTCGACGCCGTCTTCCTCGGTCTCGGCGGCGGCGACTCCGTGAACTTCCTCAACCAGTACGGTCAGACCGGCGGCAAGGCGAAGTTCGTCGGCGGCTCGATCATGGTCGACCAGACCGTGCTGTCCTCGCGCGGCGCGGCCAAGCGCCTGCTGGTCGGCACGCCCTCCTCCGGCGGCGTCGCCGATGCCTGGGACGATCCGAAGTGGAAGGCCTGGGTGAAGGCCTATCAGGACGCCTTCCCGGCGGATAAGCGCTTCGCCAGCCCCTCGCTGTTCGCGACCAATTACTACAATGCCTTCAACGGCATGGCGACGGGTCTGGAGAAGGTCAATGCAGACCTCTCCGATGGTGGCGCCAAGTTCCGGGCGGAACTCGCCAAGGTCGAGCTCGATGCGCCGAACGGGCCGATCAAGCTCGACGACGACCGGCAGGCGATCGCGACGACCTTCATCACCGAGGTTGTCGAGGCGCAGAACGGCGAGCTCACCAACAAGTTCGTCCGCACTGTCCCGAATGTCTCGAAGACGATGGGGCTGTCGGCGGACGCCTTCAAGGCGGTGGGGCTGCCGTCCCGGACCAATCCGGAATGCAAGCCTTAGTCGTCCTCACCGACTGACTCCACGGGCAGGACACGATCGATTTTGTCCTGCCCGGCCAGCCGTCCCGCTCCGGTCAACGACGTCGCGCGCATCTTTGAGCGCGGCGTTGGGCGAAGGCTCACCTGATGAGGCAGCCTTAGGCCCACCGGGCATTGCTACGCGAGGAGCCATGAGTCGCGCAGTCGCGGTCTGCCACGGTCCGTTCGGACGGGTGTCGATCTACAATCTCGATCGCCCGATGGTGGTGCATGCCCACCGCGAAGCGCATCTGATCTTCTTCCTCGAGGGATCGCGGGGCCTGGTGACGGTCAACGACCACACGGTCCGGGTCGATCCCTTCATGGGCGTTGCGGTCAATCCCTGGGAGCCGCATAATTTCCAACCGGAGCAGCCCGGCTCCTTCGGCCTGTTCCTCGTCATCTATCTCAAGCCGGAATGGCTGGCGGCGCAGGCCATGCCGTCGGCCGGTTCGCTGGTCTTCCCGTCATCCGAGCTGGTCGTGACCCGCGAGCTCGCCGCCTGGCGCGATCAGGCTGTCGAGATGCTGCTGTCACAGCATCGCGATCTCAACCTCGCTCCGGTGCTCATGGCGCTGGCGCAGGCCTCCAGCGAACCGATCGGGCCGGAGCTTGTCTCCTCGCTATTGCACGACACCTCGGCAGGTGCCCTCGATCGGCGGGTGCTGCGCGCCTGCCGTCTGCTGGAGCAGCATACCTCGTCCGAAGGCGCGCTCGCCCAGATCGCGCGCGAAGCCGGGCTGTCGCGCGCCCATTTTTTCAAGCTCTTCCGGCAACAGGTCGGCGTTACCCCGACCATCTTCGCCAATACCGCCCGAATCGACGCAGCGCTCGAGAGGATCGTGCTGTCGAGCGACCCGGTGACCAGCATCAGCCACCGCCTCGGCTTCTCCGGCCAGAGCGTGTTCACCCGCTTCTTCACCGCTCATGTCGGCATGGCGCCGCGCGACTATCGCCGGGTGCTGCGGACCGTAGGCCTCCCGCAATTGCAGGCGAGCCATGTCTGATTTCATCGGCCGCCGCCCGATCTGGTCGCTGGTGATCCTGATCGCGGTCGCCCTGCTCCTCTTCCTGATCTTCGCGGTCTGGACGCCGTGGATGGAGCTGACCTTCGGCAGGAAGCGCGTCTTCCTGAGCGCGCTCTTCAACGGCATCACGCTCGGCGGGCTCTATTTCCTCGTCGCCAGCGGCTTCACGCTGATCTTCGGCCTGATGCGCAACGTCAATCTGGCGCATGGCTCGCTCTATCTGTTCGGCGGCTATGTCGGCTACAGCATCGGCAACCTGACCGGATCCTGGTTCGCCGCGCTGATCGGCGCTTTCGTGATCGTCGCGCTTGCCGGCATGCTGATGCAGGTGCTGCTCTTCCGCTGGATGGAGGGGCAGGACCTGCGCCAGACGCTGGTCACGATCGGGCTCTCGATCATCGTCGCCGACCTGCTGCTCTGGAGCTATGGCGGCGACACCTTCCAGGTGACGACGCCGGACTGGCTCTCCGGGCCGATCCAGCTGCCCTTCATCGTCGCGCTGCGCAGCAATGGCGAGGCGGTGATGATGACCTATCCGCTGGTCCGCATCGCCATCCTGATCGGCGCCATCATCCTCGGCGTCGCGATGTGGCTCGTGCTCAACCGCACGCGCATCGGCATGCTGGTGCGGGCCGGCGTCGACGATCGCGACATGCTCTCCGCCACCGGCGTGCGCGTCCAGCTCGTCTTCATCATGGTCTTCGCCTTCGGCGCCGGGCTCGCCGGTCTCGCCGGCGTCGTCGGCGGCACCTTCCAGTCGCTGCAGCCGGGCGAGGACACCAAGATCCTGCTGTCCTCGCTCGTCGTCGTCATCGTCGGCGGCATGGGCTCGATCCCCGGCGCGGCGATGGGGGCGCTGATCGTCGGTCTCGCCGAGCAGTTCGGCTCGGTCTACATGCCGACCTATGCGGTGATGCTGACCTTCGTCATCATGGTCGTGGTGCTGGCGATCCGGCCGCAGGGCCTGGCCGCGGTGAGGCGCTGAGATGGCGCTGGCCGAACCCCGCCTCGCGATCGCGACGCCGCGCGCCCGCGAAGGGCTCGCCGAGGTGATCGCCCGGCAGGGCACGGGCTTCTGGATCGTCGCGGCGCTGCTCCTGGTAATGCCGCTGATCGCGAACCCGTTCTGGCTCGTCCAGATCCTCGCCTACGCGATGATCCTCGGCATGATCGCGCTCAGCCTGATGTTCCTTGCCGGCTATGGCGGCATCGTCAGCCTGATCCAGATGACCGTCGCGGCCTTCGCCGCCTATCTCGTCGCCATCTTCGGCGACAGCGCCATCACCCAGATCAGCCTGAAATGGCCTTGGTGGACGGCGGTGCCGGTCGCGATCCTGCTCGCCACCCTGTTCGGCACGCTGGGCGGCGCCCTCTCGGTCAGGACCGAGGGCATCTACACGATCATGATCACCCTCGCGATCGGCTCGGCGTTCTACTATCTGACCCTGCAGAACTACACGATCTTCAACGGCTTCAGCGGCTTCAACGGCGTCATGCCGCCGGTCTTCCTCGGCATCGACTGGGGCGGCACCGTGCCGTTCTACTACCTGACGCTCGGCTGCGCCGCTTTGGCCTATGCGGTGGTCGTCTATGTCTCGCGCGCGCCCTTTGGCCTCGCTCTGCAGGGAACTCGCGACAATCCCAGGCGCATGGCGGCGCTCGGCTTCGACGTCGTCGCTCATCGCATCGCGGCTTATGCCTTCGCCGCGGTGATCGCCGCCTTCGCCGGCGTGCTGCTGGTCTGGTACCAGCGCCAGGTCTCGCCCGGGACGGGCGGTGTCGGCCCGGTGGTCGACATGCTGATCATCGCGGTGGTCGGCGGCCTCAGCCGTCCGATCGGCCCCTTCATCGGCGCGCTGGTCTATGTGCTGCTGCGCACCTTCGCGCTCGACCTGCTCGACTGGGTCGGGCTCGAAGGCAAGCGCTATCAATTGCTGATCGGCTTCGGCTTCCTCGTCATCGTGCTGTTCTCGCCCGACGGCCTGATCGGCATCTGGCAGCGCCTGCGCGAGCGCTATCGCAGGAGTCGCGAAGCGCAGGACGCGCAGATGCGGACCGGCGGAGGCGCGCCATGAGCGCCGTGCCGAGCCTCGAAGGATTGAGCAGCGCCGGTTCGGCCAATGCGCTGGAGTTACGCGGCGTCTCGCGCCTGTTCGGGGCGCTGGCGGCGTTGTCCGACGTCACGCTCTCAGTGCGCCCCGGCGAGCGGCGCGCCGTGCTCGGCTCGAACGGCGCCGGCAAGACGACGCTGTTCAATTGCGTCACTGGCGATTTTTCGCCGAGCTCCGGCATCATCCGCTTCTTCGGCGAAGATGTGACGGCCTTCCCGCCGCATGAGCGCATCCGTCGCGGCCTGCGGCGCACCTATCAGATCTCCTCGCTCTTCGCCGGGCTGACGGTGCTCGACAATGTCTATCTCGCCTGTCGCGGCGTCTCGCGGAACCGCTTCTCGCTGCGCCGGCCGCGCCGCGACGACACGCTCCAGCACGCCGCCGAAAGCCTGGTCGACGCCGTCCATCTCGGCGCGGTCAAGGACCGGCTGGTCGGCGAGCTCGCCTATGGCCAGCAGCGCCAGCTCGAGATCGCGCTCGCTCTGTCGGGCGCGCCGCGCTTCATTCTGTTCGACGAACCGGCGGCGGGACTGTCGCCGACCGAGCGGGCCGATCTCGTTCAGATCCTGACCTCGCTGCCGGCCCATATCGGCTACATCATCATCGAGCACGACATGGACGTGGCGCTGCGCGTCGTCGAGAGCGTGACGATGATGCACAACGGCCGCATCTTCAAGGAAGGACGGCCGGACGAGATCGAATCCGATCCCGAGGTGCAGGAGCTCTATCTCGGGGGCGGCCATGGCTGAGCGCCTGAAAGCCCCGCCCGCTGCCGGTGTTCCGACCCTGCAGATCGCCGGCCTCAACGTCTTCTATGGCCGCTCGCACGCTGTCCAGGGCGTCGACCTCACGCTGCAGCACGGCGTCCTCTCCGTCGTCGGTCGCAACGGCATGGGCAAGACCACCATGTGCAAGGCGATCATGGGGCTGGTGCCCATCGCTTCAGGCTCGATCCGCTTCTTCGGCGAGGAGATCGCCGGCCGCTCGCCGGCCGAGGTGGCGCGGCTCGGCATCGGCTATGTCCCGCAGGGCCGCCGGCTCTGGCGCTCGCTGACGGTCGACGAGCATCTGCGGCTGATGCAGCGCGGCAAGCGCGGCGCCTGGACGCCGGAGCGCATCTACGAGGTCTTTCCGCGCCTGGCCGAGCGCCGCAACAATGGCGGCGGCCAGCTTTCCGGCGGCGAGCAGCAGATGCTGGCGATCAGCCGGGCGCTGCTGCTCAATCCGCGCCTGCTGATCATGGACGAGCCGACCGAGGGGCTCGCGCCGGTGATCGTCGCCCATGTCGAGGAGATGCTGGTCCGCCTTGCCGAGCAGGGCGATGTCGCCATCCTGGTGATCGAGCAGAACATCGGTGTCGCCACGCAGATGTCCGATCCCGTCGCGATCATGGTCAATGGCCGGATCAACCGCATCATCGCCTCGGCGACTTTGGCCGGCGACCGCGACCTACAGCAGCGCCTGCTCGGCGTCGGCCGGCACGGCCATGACGAGACCGACGCGGCATCGGAAGCGGCTCCGACAACCGGAACCAACCGGCCTGCCGCTCCAGCGCCGGCTGGTCCGACCCGTGTCTACATCTCGAACCCGGTCATCCCGAACCGCTGGTCGCAAGCGGTGCCGGCGGCGCGGATCGAGGCGCAGGCCCGCACCATCTCGCGTCCGACCTTGGCGACGCGCGACGGCCAGCCGGTCGGCGCGATCCGGCCGCTCGCGGCGGCGGCGAGCAGCGAGCCCTATGTCGTCATCGCCGGCACGCTCGACACCAAGGGCGAGGAGCTACGCTTCATCCGCGACCTGATCCGGGCCGAAGGCTTGCGCACCCGCCTCGTCGATCTCTCGACCTCCGGCCGCAGCGCCGGCGGCGACGTCACCCCGCAGGAGATCGCCCTCGCCTCGCCGAAGGGCTCGGCCGGCATCTCCTCGGGCGATCGCGGCACGGCGGTGGCGGCGATGACCGAGGCCTTCAAGGCCTGGCTGCCGCGCCAGCAGGGCCTGCTCGGCATCATCTCGGCCGGCGGCTCGGGCGCGACCGCGATGGTGACGCCGGCGATGCAGGCACTGCCGGTCGGCCTGCCCAAGTTGATGATCTCGACCATGGCCTCCGGCGACGTCCGCGCCTATGTCGGCGCCACCGACATCGCGATGCTGCATGCCGTCACCGATGTGCAGGGCGTCAACCGCGTCTCGCGGCTGGTGCTCGGCAATGGCGCACACGCCATCGCCGCCATGGCCAAGGCCCGCCTCGCCGAGCTGAAGCCCGAGCCCTCCCGCCGCCGCGAAGTCGAGAAGCCGCTGGTCGGGCTCACCATGTTCGGCGTCACCACCCCTTGCGTGCAGCAGGTCTCCAGGTTCCTTGCCGACGACTGGGAGCCGCTCGTCTTCCACGCCACCGGGACCGGCGGGCGCTCGATGGAGAAGCTGGTCGAGTCCGGCCTCGTCGGCGCGGTGATCGACGTCACGACCACCGAGATCTGCGATCTGCTGATGGGTGGCCTCCTGCCGGCAACCGAAGACCGCCTCGGTGCGGTCATACGCACCCGCATTCCCTATGTCGGCTCGGTCGGCGCGCTCGACATGGTCAACTTCTTCGCGCCCGAGACGGTGCCGGAGCGCTATCGCGGCCGGCTGCTCTACCCGCATAACCCGCAGATCACGCTGATGCGGACCACGGTGGAAGAGAATGCCCGCATGGGCCGCTGGATCGGCGAGCGGTTGAACCAGATGGAAGGGCCGGTCCGCTTCCTGATCCCCGAGCTCGGCGTCTCCGCGCTCGATGCGCCCGGCCAGGCCTTCCATGACCCGGCCGCCGATAGCGCCCTCTTCCAGGCGCTGGAGCAGACGGTGCGCACCGGCCCGAACCGGCAGCTCATCCGTCTGCCGCTCCACATCAACGATCCCGCCTTCGCCGCCGCTTTGGTGCAGCAGTTCCGCGCGCTGCATGCCGGCCGGCGTCGCGAGCGGGCCGGCGGAGGCAGGTGATGACGGGTTTCGACAAGAAGGCCCTGCTGAAGTGCTTCCGGGCGATGATCGCCAAGGGCGAGCCGATCGTCGGTGGCGGCGCCGGCACCGGCCTCTCGGCCAAATGCGAAGAAGCCGGCGGCATCGACCTGATCGTGATCTACAATTCCGGCCGCTACCGCATGGCCGGCCGCGGCTCGCTCTCCGGTCTGATGCCCTATGGCGATGCCAACGCGATCGTCATGGAGATGGCGGCCGAGGTGCTGCCGGTGGTGAAGAACACCCCGGTGATCGCCGGCGTCTGCGGCACCGACCCGTTCCGGCGCATGGACGTTTTCCTCGACGAGGTGAAGCGCCTCGGTTTCGCCGGCGTGCAGAACTTCCCGACCGTCGGGCTGATCGACGGCACCTTCCGCGCCAATCTCGAAGAGACCGGCATGGGCTTTGGCCTCGAGGTCGAGATGATCGCCCTCGCCAACGCCAAGGGCCTGCTGACCACGCCTTACGTCTTCTGCGAGGAGGACGCCCGCGCCATGGCGAAGGCCGGCGCCGACATCATCGTCTGCCATCTCGGCCTGACCACCGGCGGCTCGATCGGCGCCGAGACGGCGCTGAAGCTGAAGGACTGCCCGGCGCTGGTCGAGCGCTGGGCCAAGGCTGCGCTCGCCGTGAAGAAGGATGCGATCATCCTCGTCCATGGCGGGCCAGTCGCCGAACCGGCGGATGCCGACTTCATCATGAAGAACACGACGCATTGCCACGGCTTCTACGGCGCGTCCTCGATGGAGCGCCTGCCGGTCGAGGTCGCGATCCGCGACCAGACGCGCGCCTTCAAGCAGATCAGCCGCTCGGCGGCGACGGGAAAGCCGGCGCGCAAGGCCGGCAAGACGAAATGACCCGGACACGGGCGGGAGGATGCTGACATGACCGGGCAACTGATCGGATCGCTGATCCTCTGGCTGATCGTGGCGGTGATCGTCATCGCCATCGTCGTCTATCTGGTGAACTGGCTCTATCGCCGCTCGTCGAAGGAGGTTTCCTTCGTCCGCACCGGCCTGTTCGGCGAAAAGGTGGTGATCAATGGCGGCGCCTTCGTGCTGCCGATCATCCACGACGTCACGCCGGTCAACATGAACGTGCTGCAGCTGGCGGTGACGCGGGCGAACAATGACGCGCTGATCACCCGTGATCGGATGCGCGTCGACATCGACGCCGAATTCTATGTTCGGGTGAAGCCGGAGCGGCAGTCGGTCTCGGTCGCCGCCGCCACGCTTGGCCGGCGCACCTTGCAGCCGGACCAGCTCAATGCGCTGCTCTCCGGCAAGTTCATCTCGGCGCTGCGCACCGTCGCCTCCGAGATGACGATGGAGGAGATGCACGAGCAGCGCGGTTCCTACGTCCAGCGCGTCAAGGACGCCGCCGCCGAGGCGCTCGACCAGAACGGGCTCGTGCTGGAATCGGTCGCGCTCACCGATCTCGACCAGACCGACCTGCAATATTTCAACCCGTCCAACCGCTTCGACGCTGCCGGCCTAACCCGGATCATCGAGGAGATCGAGGACAAGCGGAAGCTGCGCAACGATATCGAGCAGGACTCGATGATCCGCATCCGCACCCGCAATCTCGAAGCCGAGCGCCAGGCGCTCGACATCGAGCGCGAGAGCGAGGCGGCGCGGCTGGAGCAGCAGCGCGAGATCGAGATCAAGCGCGCCATGCAGCGCGCCGAGGTCGCCCGCGAGCGCGCCGTCCGCGATACCGAGGCCGAGCAGGCGCAGATCACCTCGCGCGAGGAGATCGAGAAGTCGCGCATCGCCAATGAGCGCGCGATCAGCGAGGCGCGCATCGCCTCGGAGAGGGACATCCGCCAGCAGGAGATCGCCCGCACCCGCGCCGTCGAGGAGGCCGAGATCGCCGCGCGCGAGCAGGTCGAGAAGGCACGCATCGCCAACGAGCAGACGATCAATGCCGCCCGCATCGCCTCCGAGCGCGAGATCCGGCAGAAGGAGATCGAGCGCACCAGGGTGCTGGAGGCCGCCGAGATCGAGGCACGCGAGGCGACCGAGAAGGCTCGCATCCTGCAGGAGAGCGCGGTCAATGCCGAGCGCATCGCTCGCGAGCAGGAGGTCCGCAACCGCGAGATCGAGCGCACCCGCACGCTAGACCAGGAGGACATCGCGGCGCGCGAAGCCGTCGAGTCGGCGCGCATCGTCCAGGAAGAGCGCGTGCGCTCCCTCCAGATCGCCCGCAACAAGGCGCTCGACGAAGCCGAGATCGCGGCGCGCGAAGCGGTCGAGAAGGCCCGCATCGCCCAGGAGGACGTGATCACGGCCGACCGGATCGCGCTGGAGCAGCGCAAGCGGCTCCTGGAGATCGGCCGCACCGAGACGGTGGACGCCGCCGAGATCGCCGCTCGGGAGACCGTGGAGAAGGCCCGGATCAGCCAGGAGCGGATCGTCTCGGCCGAGCGCATCCGCCGCGACGAGGAGGTCCGCAACCTCGAGATCGCCCGCAACCAGGCGATCGACACCGCCGAGATCTCGGCGCGCGAGGCTATCGAGGCCGCCCGCATCGCGCAGGAAAAGGTCGTCGCCGCCGAGCGCATCGCCGCCGAGCTTTCGACGAAGGAGCTGGAGATCAAGCGCAATGCCGATCTCGACGCCGCCGAACTGAAGCGCCGCGACGCGGTCGAGCGCCAGCGGATCGCCACCGAGCTCGGGTTGGAGAAGGAGCGGATCGACTCCAGCAAGACCCGCGAGATGCTGCAGATCGCCCAGAAGAAGGCGGTCGAGGTCGCCGAGGAGGAGCGCGCCATCGTGCTCGCCGCGAAGAAGGTCGAGCGCACCGACGCCGACAAGGCGCTGCGCCAGGCCGAGATCACCGCGCGCCAGCAGGTCGAGACCGTCGACATCGCCCGCGAGCAGGCGCTGGAAGCGGTCAGGATCGAGCGCCGCCGCGCGCTGGAGCAATTGGAGATCGCCCGCAATCAGGCGCTGCAGGAGGCGCAGATCGTCTCGAACGAGGAGATCGAGCGGGCCCGCATCTCCTCGGATCGCGGCCTCGACGAGGCGCGCGTCGGCCGCCAGCGCGAACTGCGCAAGCTCGAGATCGAGCGCGAGCGCGAGGTCGAGTCCGCCGCCATGGACAAGGCGATCGCGCTCTACGCCAAGTCGCTGGAGGAATCGGCGGCACAGGCCAATGCCGAGATTGCCCGCGCCAAGGCGGTCGAGGCCGAGGAGAAGGTCAAGACCGTCCGCGAGAGCGAGGGCGCGAGGCGCCGCAAGACCGTAGAGGTCCTGCTCGCCGAGAAGGCGGCGGAGGAAGCCCGCATCGCCGCCGAGGCCGAGAAGGTCCGCCGCGCGGTCGAGGCCGAAGCGCAGAAGCTGCTCTACGAGGCGGAGAATGTGCTCAGCGACGGCGCCCGCTACGGGCTGTTCCGCCGCCGCCTGCTCGACAAGATCGAGGGCATCGTGCGCGAAAGCGTCAAGCCGATGGAGAAGATCGAGGGCATCCGCATCCTCCATGTCGACGGGCTCGCAGGCGGGGCGGGAGCAAGTGGTGCTGGCGGGGCGGCACGCTCGCCCACCGACGAGGTCATCGAATCCGCCCTGCGCTACCGCGTCCAGGCGCCGATGATCGACCAGGTGCTGAAGGAGATCGGCATCGAGGGCGGCAACCTCGCCAAGATGGGCGGGCTGATGCGTGAGGCCTCCGACATGCAGCGCGTCGCCAAGGAGGCGCAGCCGGCCAAGCCGAAGGATGGCAGCGATCCGGCCCCGGATGGCGGCGGCGGCCGCTCCGGCTCCGGCAAGAAGTCGTGAGGCGCTGACCGATGGCCCGCGTCTACGTCTCCAGCGTCATCGCCGCCCCGGCCGCCAAGGTCTGGGCCCGGGTACGCGATTTCAACGGCCTGCCGAACTGGCATCCCCGCATCGCCGAGAGCCGGATCGAGAACGGCGAGCCGGCGGACAAGGTCGGCTGCATCCGCGCCTTCTCGCTGCGCAGCGGCGACCGTCTGCGCGAGCAGCTGCTCGGCCTCTCCGACTACGACATGTTCTGCACCTATTCGATCCTGGATTCGCCGATGCCGCTGACCAACTACGTCGCGACGCTCAGGCTGACGCCGATCACCGACCAGGAGCGCACCTTCATCGAGTGGTCGGCCGATTTCGACTGCGCGCCCGACAAGGAGGCCGAGCTCGTCGCCGGCATCGGCACCAATGTCTTCCAGGGCGGCTTCGACGCCCTCAAGCGCGCCTTCGGGGGATAGCCATGCCCCATGTGGTCCGCAGCACGATCATCGATGCGCCGGTGGACCGGCTCTGGTCGGTCCTGCGCGACTTCAACGGACATGACCGCTGGCACCCGATCGTGGCTAGGAGCGAGATCGAGCGCGCCTATCCGCCGGACCGGGTCGGCTGCATCCGGCGCTTCCTGCTGCGCGACGGCAGCGAGCTGCGCGAGCAATTGCTGACCCTCTCCGACCTTGAAATGACCTTCAGCTACTGCCTGCTCGATACGCCGATCCCGCTGTTCAACTATGTCGCCCATGTCCGTCTGCTGCCGGTGACCGACGGCAATCGCAGCTTCTGGCACTGGGAAAGCCGCTTCACCACGCCGCCTGGGCGGGAAGCCGAACTGGCGCAGTTGGTCGGCGACGAGGTCTACACCAACGGCATCGAGGCGGTGCGCCGCCTGCCGGCGATCGTCGGCGAGGAGGCCTGACATGCTCGACTTGCGAACCTGCGCCAGCCTGTCGGAAGCAGCCGGCATCCTCTCCGGCGACCGCCAGGCGCTGCTGATCGGAGGCGGCACGCTGGTGATGCGCGACGTCAACGAGGGCCGTTTGACCGAGGGCACGCTGGTGCGCGTCACCGATCCGGCCTTCCGGCAGATGAGCACCGGCGGCGCCCGCGTCGAGCTCGGCGCCGGCGTGACCATGGCGATGGTGCTGGCCAATCGCGACCTTGCCTGCCTGCACGCCGCGGCGCGCGCCATTGGCGGGCCGGCGATCAGGACAATGGCGACGATGGGCGGCAATCTCTTCGCGGCTGCGCCCTATGGCGACTTCACCGTCGCGCTGCTGGCGCTCGATGCGCAGGTCGTCCTGCAATCCGGCTATGGCTCGGGCCGGGCGGTGCCGCTGGAGGATTTCCTCAGCGCCCGCGAGCGTGGCGGCCAGGGTCTGGTGACGGCGGTGCAGTTCGCCCGGCCGCAGAACCCGGCCGAATTCCACTTCCGCAAGATCAGCCGGGTCAAGCCGAAAGGCATCTCGCTGCTCTCGATCGCGGCGCATCTGCCGCTTTCGGGCGGCCGTATCGCGCAGGCGCGTGTCGCCTATGGCGCGATGGCGCCGACGCCGATCCGGGCCCGCGGCGTCGAGCGTGCCCTCGACGGCAAGCCGCTCGACCAGAGCGCGATCCAGCAGGCGAAGCAGGCGGCGCTTGAAGGCTGCCGCCCCGCCACCGATGCGATCGCCAGCGAGTGGTATCGGCGCGAGGTCCTCCCCGTCCATCTCGGCCGGCTGCTCGCCGGCGAGCCGCGCTGAGGAGGCGCCGATGGCCAAGCTCCCGCTCCAGTTCCGGCTCAATGGCAGCGACCGCGCCACCTTCGTCGACCCGGCGAGCAATTTGCTCGATACGCTCCGGCGCGGGCTCGGCGATTTCGGTCCCAAATACGGCTGCGGCCAGGGCACCTGCGGCGTCTGCACCGTGCTGGTCGACGGCGAGCCGCAGCTCGCCTGCCTGACGCTCGCGGTGTCCTGCGAGGGGCGCCAGATCGAGACGACATCCGGCATGGCCGACGGCCCGAACCTGCACCCACTGCAGGACGCCTTCATGGACCATTTCGCCGCGCAATGCGGCTTCTGCACCCCGGGCATGCTGACCGCGGCGCGGGCGCTGCTGGCGAAGAACCCGCAGCCGAGCCGCGAGGAGGTCGTCGAGGCGATCAGCGGCAATATCTGCCGCTGCACCGGCTACGAGCCGATCATCGCCGCCATCCTCGCCGCGGCGAACGCGCCCGGCGCGCGCCGAGCCTGAGGGAGGTCGCCATGGCAACGATGGAGATGCGCAAGGACCTCTTCGCCGACGAGCGCGACGACAATCTCAACGTCGTCGGCAAGGGCGTGCAGCGCCAGGACATGCCGGGCCATGTCACGGCGCGCACCCGCTTCTTCGACGATCACGCCTTCGACGGCATGTTGCATCTCAAGGTCGTGCGCAGCCCGCATCACCATGCCCGCATCCGCGCGATCGACATCTCGGCGGCCGAGCGCGCGCCGGGCGTCAAGCGCGTGCTGCGCGGCGCCGATGTGCCCGTGAACAAGAACACGCTGCTCAGCCTGATCAATTTCGGCAAGGACGACGAACCGTCGCTGGCGGTGAGCAAGGTCGCTTACAAGGGCGAGCCGGTCGTCGCCATTCTCGCCGACAGCGAGGCACAGGCACAGGCGGCCCTCAAGCTGGTCCGGATCGATTATGACCCGCTGCCGGCGGTGTTCGACGTCGAGGAGACGCTGAAAGCCGGCGCGCCGGTGGTCAACGAGACTTATCCCGGCAACTACTTCGAATATCACGAGCGCTTCGACCATCAGAAGCTGCGCTTCGGCGATGTCGAGCGCGGCTTCGCCGGCGCCGACATCGTGATGGAACATCGCTACCAGATGTCGCCGATCGAGCATGCGCCGACCGAGACCAACGGCTCGATCGCCGCGCCCGAGCAGAACGGCCGCTATCTCGTGCATTCCTGCGCCCAGGGCCTGTTCTTCGCGCTCGGCACGACCGCGAAGATCGTCGATGTCGAGTCGAACCAGCTGCATTTCATCGGCGGCACGGTCGGCGGCGGCTTCGGCGGCAAGGTCGACTCGCTGACCGAGCCGCTCGCCGTGGTCGGCGCCATGCTGACCGGCCGGCCGGTGCGCTTCGTGCTCGATCGCGAGGAGGAGATGCTCTACGGCTCGCCGCGCGGGGCCGAGCGCATCTACATCAAGGACGGGCTGATGCGCGACGGGCGCATCGTCGCCCGCCATATCCGCAGCTATTTCGACGCCGGCGCCTATACGCGGCTGTCGAGCTACGCCGCGATCAAGTGCACCGCGCATGTGCCGGGGCCGTACTGGATCCCCAACGTCGCCTCCGACATCTATGTCTCCTACACCAATCGCTGCCCCTCGACCGCGATGCGCGGCTTCGGCGTCACTGCGGTTGATTTCGCGCTGGAGGTCCAGATGGACCGCCTCGCCGAAGCGGCGAACATGGACCCGATGGAGCTGCGTATCCTCAACGCCTATCGCGATGGGGACATGAAGCCTCACCGGCGCGCCGCCAAGAACACGGCACTGGTCGAATGCGTGCAGGTCGCGGCCGAGAAGGCGAACTGGCCGCTCTCCGAGCAGGCGAAGCGGGCGTCTTCGCTGCTCGGCGGTGGCGTCGGCGAGCGCTCGCAGATCCCGGCGACGCAGCTCGATGCCCGTGGCCAGATCGGCCGTCCCGATACCCGCAATGGGCCGGTGACGCAGGTCCTGCCCGCCGGCACGACACGGATCGCGCCGAGCAAGCAGCCGGTGATGGAAGGCGCGCGCGACGGCCGCGCCACGCCGACGCAGGTGCCGCGCTACGAGCCGCAGCGGCCGGCCGCCCCGCCACCGCCTCCGGCCTACCAGCCTGCGCCGCCGCCTGCCTATTCGTCGCCGCCCCTCCATCAGCCGAGCCCGCCCCCTGCCCCGCCTCCGCCGGTCGCGCCGGCGCAGCCGCAACATGGCGCGGTACGATTCTCGTCGGTCTTCGGCACGAGGAGGCGCTGAGATGGCCCGTCACGAAGGCCGCGGCATGGCCTCGGTCAACTATCCGATCGGCATGAACCTGGGCGGCGATCCGAGCCAGGCGCTGATCCATTCCAACCCGGACGGCAAGTTCACCGTCGCGCTCTCGGCGATCGATCTCGGCCAGGGCATGAAGCAGGTCTCGCGCCAGATCGCGGCCGAGACGCTCGGCGTGCCCGTCGAGGACGTCTATGTCGACACCGCCGACAGCGATACCGGCCCGCACGACATGGGCTCCTTCGCTTCGCGCGGCACGCACCGCATGGGCAACGCCATCATCGTCGCCGCCCGCGAGGCGCGCGGCGTCCTGCTCGAAGCAGCCGCGGAGGAGCTCGAGGTCAATGCCGCCGACCTCGTCACCGACGGGCGCGGCAACATCCATGTCCGTGGCGCGCCCTCGCGCAGCATCACCGTCAAGGCGACGGCGCAGGCGGCGCAGTTCAAGCAGGGCAAGACCATCGCCGGCCGCGGCATCTTCCTGATCCCGCTCTCGGCCGTCGATGCCGAGACCGGCGAGATGAACCCGAACACCGCCTTCGCCCATGCCTGCCTCGTCGCCGACGTCTCGGTCGACGACGAAACCGGCGAGGTCGAGGTGCTCCGCATGACCAGCGCCTATGAGCTCGGCCGCGTCATCAACCCGCGCATGGTCGAGCAGCAACTGGTCGGCGGCGCCTGGATGGGCATCAGTCACGCGCTCTATGAGACTCCGGAGCCGTACTACCCCAATCCGGAACACGGCCCGCGCGACTTCAACGAGTACCTGATGCCGGGCCCGGGCGACATCGCGCCCTATCACGTCACCGTGCTGGAACGGCCGGCGCCGGACGGGCCGTTCGGCGGCAAGGGGCCGGGCGAGATGTGCGCCAACCCTGTGCTGCCGGCGATAGCAAACGCCGTCTACAACGCCGTCGGCGTCAGGGTCGACGAGTTGCCGATCACGCCGGAGAAGATCCTGCGCGGCCTCAAGGCCAATGGCGGCGTCAAGCCCGGCCCGCGCCGCGGCGGCCCGGTGAACTGGCGGTGACCTGATGGCGCTGAGGACGACCGTCGCCGGCATCTCCAGCCCCGAGGACCTCGCCGAGGCCCTGCAGGCGGCGATGTATCTCGCCGATGACGGCATCGCGACGGCCGGCTATCTCTCGCTCGCGCTCGGCAAGCCGCTGCTGCTGGAGGGCGCTCCCGGCGTCGGCAAGACCGAGGCCGCCAAGGCGCTCGCCGGCATCCTCGGGCGCCAGCTCATCCGCCTGCAATGCTTCGAGGGCATCGACGCTGCCGCGGCGCTCTACGAATGGAACTATCCGCGCCAGATGCTTGCCATCCGCCAGGCCAAGGAGGGCGAGCAGCTCGACATCTACCGCGACGACTTCCTGATCGAGCGGCCGATGCTGACGGCGCTGCGGCGGCCGGACCAGGTCGTGCTGCTGATCGACGAGATCGATCGCTCCGACCATGAGTTCGAGGCTTTCCTGCTCGAATTCCTCTCGGATTTCTCGATCTCGATCCCCGAGCGCGGCACGCTGCGCGCGGCCGAGCGACCGGTGGTGATCCTGACCTCGAACCGCACCCGCGAACTGCACGAAGCGCTGCGTCGCCGCTGCGTCTACCACTACATCGCCTATCCCGAGCCGGAGCGCGAAGCGCAGATCATCATGCTGCGCTCCTCGGCCGTCGCCGAGAGCACGGCCCGCGCCGTCGTCCACGCGGTCGGGCTGCTGCGGCAGGAGCCGCTCGCCAAGCCGCCGGGCGTCGCCGAGGCGGTCGATTGGGCCGAGGCCGCGACGGCGCTGGCGCAGAGCGGCGCGCCCTGGCCGGAGGCCTTTCGCCGCTCGCTCGGCGCCGCGATCAAGGACGAGGAAGATCTCGCCCATCTGCGGCCGCGTCTGCCGCTGTTCATTCCGGGGCTGGCGGCATGATCGCGCCGCTGCCTCCTGCCGCCCGGCTCTTCGTCGCCTTCCCGACGCTGCTGCGCGAGCACGGCATCGCGGCTGCCCCAGAACAGACCACCAGCTTCCTGATGGCGATCGAACTGCTCGGCCCGCGCAGCATCGCCGACATCCATAAGGCCGCGATCGCGACGCTCGCGCCCCACCCCGAGCAGCGCGAGCGCTTCGATGCGCTGTTCGAGATGCATTTCCTCGGCGGTGCGCTCGCCGAACCCGGCGATGACGATTTCGCGCCGGACGAGGACATCTCGGTCCAAGAGGATTCCGGCTCGCGCGAGGTTTTGATCGGCGAGGAGGCCAACGAGACCGGCCAGGCCGCGACCGGCGCCGAGGCCCTCTCGATCCGCCAGCTGAAGACGCTCGACGACAGTGAGACCTTGCGCCGCTTCGGCCGGGCATTGCCGACCGCGCTGCCGCGCCGCCGCGGCTATCGCCACCGGGCCGCGCGGCGCGGGCCGATGGTTGATCTCGCCCGCAGCCTCAAGGACGCGATCCGCCATGACGGCGAGGTAATGAGCCTGAAGCGGCTCCGGCGCGTGAGCCGGCCGCGGCCGATCCTGCTGCTGATCGACGTCTCCGGCTCGATGAAGCAGCGCAGCGACGCCAATCTCGCTTTGGCGCATACGATCGTCCACGCAACCCGACAGGTCGAGGTCTTCACCTTCGGCACGCGCCTCACCCGCGTGACGCGGGCGCTCAGGCGCAAGCGCCGCGAGCAGGCGCTCACCGAAGCCTCCGGCCTCGTCGCCGACTGGGATGGCGGCACCCGCATCGGCGACGCGCTGCAGGCCTTCCTCGCCGTGCCCCGCTTCGCCTCTTATGCCCGCGGCGCGGTGGTCGTCGTGCTTTCGGACGGTCTCGAACGCGGCGATCCCTCGGCGCTGGTCACGGCTGTCGCAAGGCTGGCGCAGCGCGCCCATCGCATCGACTGGCTGACGCCGCTCGCCGCCGATCCCGGCTACCGGCCCGAAACCGAAGCGCTCCGGCTGATCGCGCCACGTCTCGCCAGCCTTTCGGACGGCGGCAGCACGGCGCGGATCTGCCGGCACATCCTGTCACTCGGAGGCTCGCTGGCGGCATGACCGGTCTCGTCGATTCCCATTTCCACATCTGGCGGCAGGCCGATCTGCCCTGGCTGCTCGGGCCGATGCAGCCGCGCATCTTCGGGCCCTACGAGCCGATCCGGCGCGATTATCCGATCACGGAATATCTCGGCGACTGCCAACCGGCCGGCGTGACTGAAGCCGTCTATGTCCAGGCGAATTGGGCGACAGGCCGCTATCTCGACGAGGTGACTTACGTCTCGCAGGCCTCGGAGGAATCCGGTTTCCCGATCGCCATCGTCGCCTATGCCGACATGCTGGCCGGCGATGCCCGCCCGCAGCTCGACCAGCTCGCGCGCAATGGCCGGGTGCGCGGCGTGCGCATGCAATTGCACTGGCACGAGAACACGCTCTATCGCTTCGCCAGCGGACCCGACCTCGTCCGCGATCCGCGATTGACCGCCAATGTCGGGCGGCTGGCGGAGTACGGCTTCAGCTTCGACCTCCAGGTCTTCGCCGGCCAGATGGCGGGCGCGGCCGAGCTCGCCACCGCTTGCCCGAAAGTGACCTTCGTCCTCCAGCATGCCGGCATGCTCGAGGACCTCTCGTCGGAGGGCATCGCCGCCTGGCGCGAAGGCATAGCGTTGCTGGCGGCGCAGCCCAACATCACCAGCAAGCTCTCGGGCCTCGGCACTTTCCTGCGCCGCAACGATCCCGGGCAGATCGCCTTCATCATCGGCGAGACGCTTCGTCTGTTCGGGCCCGAGCGCTGCCTGTTCGGCTCCAATTTCCCGATCGAGAAGCTCTGGACGACCTATGCCGAGCTGATCGCTGCGCATCGCGCCGCGGTGCCCGAGGCGGCGCAAGCAGCCGTGTTCAACGAGACCGCGAGGCGGGTCTACCGCCTCGGCCAATAATCAAGGGGAGGACGTTCATGGCCCTCGAAATCAAGATCCTCGACTATGGCGATATCGAGCTGGAATCGAGCTTCCTCGTGCTCGGCCGCGATTGCGGCCGCACCCGCCGCGTGCCGACCTATGGCTTCCTGATCCTCGGCGGGCCCTGGCCGGTGGTGGTCGACACCGGCTACCGCCACAACCAGATCATGGAGAGCCTCGGCATGCGCGGCCTCCAGTTCCACGAGAACATGATCGAGAACCAGCTCGCCAAGCACGGCGTGCGGATGGGTGATGTGCGCTATGTCATGCACACCCATCTCCATATCGACCATGCCGGGAAGGACGAGCTCTTCCCGATGAACACCACGGTGCTCGTCAACCGGCGCGAGCTCGAATACTCGGTTTCCGGGCTGATGCACCCGCAATATCCGGCGCCCGACATCAAGCATCTGATCGATCGCCTGCATACGCGCGACGCGCTGCGCTTCGAGGATCTCGAGCTGTCCGGGATGATCGAGCTCTTCCCCGGCTGCTATCTCGAAGCTGCCGGCGCCCATACCGAAGGCTCGATGAACGTCCATGTCGATACCAATGAGGGGCGCGCCATCATCTGCGGCGACGTGATCTACGATTTCAACGACCAGATCGTCTCGCCTTTCCACGAGCTCCACGCCAACGAGCCGCGCACCACCGGCAATCACGGCGTCTCCAAGCGCGAGGAGAAGGCGGCGATCAAGAAGCTGCTCGCCAACGGCGCCTTCCTGCTGCCGGTGCACGACAAGCCGGCCAAGATCGCCCATGGCCAGGTCGTGGGCCGCATGGACATGGCCGTGCCCGGCCCGGTCGTGCAGTCGCTGCCGGCCCGCAACTGGTTCGCGGCCTGACGGGGCGCCCATGACCACGCATGTCGCCGTCCAGCCCGGCTTTGCCGACCTGATCGATCTCTGGGCGCCGGTGCGCCAGCTCGGCACCGGCTTCGAGTTCTGCGAGGGCCCGATCTGGCATCCGCAGGAACAGCATCTGCTGTTCTCGGACATGCCGGGCGATGTCCGCCGCCGCTGGGACAAGAACGGCGTGCGTGAGGTCAGGCGGCCGGCGAACAAATGCAACGGCATGACCTACGACGCCGCACTGAACCTGATCGTCTGCGAGCACGCGACCTCGTTGCTGCTGCGCGAGCGGCCGGACGGGCAGCGCGAGGTCATCGCCTCCCATTTCGAGGGCATGGAGCTCAACAGCCCCAACGACGTCGTCGTGAAGTCGGACGGGTCTATCTATTTCTCCGACCCCTGGTATGGCCGCATGCCGGTCTTCGGCGTCGAGCGGCCGCGCCAGCTGGGCTTTCAGGGCGTCTACCGCATTTCCCCCGAAGGCGGAGCGCCGCAGCTGCTGGTCGACCGCTATCTCTTCGACCAGCCGAACGGGCTCTGCTTCTGCCCCACGGAAGACCGCCTCTTCGTCAACGACACCGTCCAGCACAATATCCGCGTCTTCGATGTTCTCCCGGACGGACGGCTCGGCTCCGGCCGCATCTTCGCCTCCGGCATCGTCGGCTCCGAACCCGGTGTCCCCGACGGGATGAAATGCGATGCGCAGGGCAATATCTGGGTCACCGGCCCCGGCGGCGTCTGGGTCTACTCGATCAAGGGCGAGCTGATCGGCAAGCTGCGCGTGCCCGAGCTGGTCGGCAACCTCAGCTGGGGCGGGCCGGACTGGCGCACGCTCTTCCTGACCGCAAGCCACTCGCTCTATGCAGTCGAGACCAAGGTCGGGCCGCGCATCGAGCCTTACATGAAGGCGGGAGGGAGCGCGCATTCAAGCCGCAGCGCGACGACGGAGAGGCCGATGGCCGATGCTGGCCCTGCCGCCTCGATCTCAGCCAGCGGCGTGAAAAAGGCCGCTGCGGGCTACAGGCTCGATCCGTCGCGCTGTGCCCTGATCATCCAGGACATGCAGAACGACGTGGTCATGGAGGGCGGCGCCTTCGCCGCCTCGGGCTCGCCTGAGCATTGCCGCCAGCAGAACGCGATCGCCAATGGCGCGCGCCTGGCGCAGGCGGTGCGTTCACGCGGCATCCCGGTGATCCATGTCTGGTTCATCGTCGAGGCCGGCGCGCCCGGCGTCACCATGAACGCGCCGCTGTTCGAGGGGCTCGCCGACGCCAAGGCGCTGGTTCGCGGCACATGGGGCGCAGCCCCCGTGCCGGGCCTGGAGGCGCAGAACGGCGACCATGTCGTCGAGAAACAGCGCATGAGCGCCTGGGAGGGCACGCGGCTGGAGACCGTACTCAAGGCGCTCGGCCGCGACATCGTCATCGTCACCGGCGCCTGGACCAACATGTCGATCGAGCACACCGCCCGCACCGGCGCCGACAAGGGCTATTTCATGCTGGTGCCGGAGGACGCCTGCTCGACCATGAACGCCGAATGGCACACGGCCTCGGTCAACTATGCGCTGCAGAACGTCTGCGTCGTGACGGACGTCGATGCCGTGATCGGCGCTACGGACGGCCGCGTCTAGATCATCACGCGTCCGAACGGACGCGATCATGATGATCTATCACATTGTTATCGCATCAGATTCTTCCAAAAAATGGATTCCACTTTTCGGTCCGATGCCATAGCGAGCTCACAACGTCACGACGGTTCGGGGAAGTTTCGGCTCGCAGGCTTCGGCCGAGCATCCGCCCGTCACATCAGCTGGGTCGGGCAACGTGCCGTGCCAACCTGCATTGCTTCGCTTCATCCCAAGCCGGTGGTGTGCTCCCGTGCAGGAAGAACCTCGCAGTGTCCCGTCGCTGCCGAAGGCTCGGGCGCCTCTTCGGCAGCTCTGCAACGGGCCGGAGCTTTCAAGCGGTCTCGGCCGAGCGCCTCGTATCGGAGCGGGCCATTCTTTCCGCCTGTCTGAACTCCCCCGGAGCCATGCCGAATTCGCGCCGGAACATGCGGTTGAAGTTGGCCTGATCGAGGAAGCCCGAGCGAAACGCGACCATGCCGATCGGCGCCTCGGGCTCGGCCAGCAGGAGTGCGCGCGCGGTTTCCAACCTCGCCGCCCAGATCGCCGCTGCGACGCTCATCGGCTCATGCTCGAATGCGCGATAGAGCGAAGCACGCGAACAGCCCAGCGAGACGGCCAGCGTCTCGACCGAAAACTCCGGGTCGGCGCAGTACCGGGCGATCGTCTGGCGTATCGCAGCCAGCACTGTCGGCGCATCGTCCTCCAGCTGTCGCGTATCGCCGTTTGAAAGAGCCAGGCGAGCGAACTGTATGGCGATATCGACGGCGGCGCCCTGCTCTTCGCGCGACAAGCGCGGCGCTTCATTCGCGAGCGTGCGCAGATGCGACGAGAGAAGTCTGACGGCTCCGGCTGGGGCCAGGCGTCCGACGTTCTGCGGGCTGGGGCCCGGTGCGAACACCACGCCGACTTCCCGATGCCTGAGCCAATGAGCTCTGATGGGCCGGGCAAAATCCGTCACATACACGTCGCCCGGCTGCAGCCGAACACGTCGATCTCCGAGGCTCACCTCGGATCGTCCATCGACGACGAGCCCGACATAAATCTCTGCGCCGCTGTCGGCGCGGCATCGCTGCTCCGAGCGTTCGACATGGATCGCGGTGGAGACATGATCCCAAAACTCGCCCGCAGCGCCTCTCATACGCCGCAGCGCCGCGCGAAAGGCGGCCGTGTCCTCCGCGCGCTTGTCGATCTCCATGCGCTTCAACACGGTTTGCGACCAGAAATCGAGGCGGCTGCTATGTGGAAGCCCGTCGGTGGAGATCTCCATCATGCCAAGTCTGCTCTCCGGTAGAGGCCGCCGGCGATGCCCCGTGCCGGGCGCGTCAGACCGAATCGCACCCGAGCAATTGGAGACGATCAAGCCCGGCATGACAACCTGACCGTGATGAGATGAGCGGACAAGGCGACATGAGACACTACGCCTAACAGTGCGTTGCGCGGGCGGTCCAGACTGTAGACGACCCTGCTGGAGAAGAAGGTTGTCGCCTCGTCTACGCGTCTTGCCGGGAGCGGCATGTGTCCGGCTCGCGCGATGCCTCGCCATCGTCGCGATAGCGGGTCCCGTGCTCTTGCTCGCGCCCGCTCTCGCGCTCGCTCAATGGGAGCGCGGCGGGGCGCCCTTTGCAGGTGTCTGGTCGGTGAGGCTCACCGATGCCTTTGGATCCCGGCAAAGCTGCAGCATCGAGCTGACGGCGGCCGGCAGCATCATGGGCGGATACCGTGCCAATCCGCGTGGATGCGGTTCCGCACTGGTCAGCGTCTCTCGTTGGCAGCCGCGGCGTGGGGGCATCTCGCTGGACGATGTCTCCGGGCGGCCGCTTATCAGGCTTCGCGCTGGCCGGGGCGAGCTCTCAGGCACCGACGAGGCCGGGCGCCCGATCCGGCTGAGCGCTTCCGGCGCGCAGCGCGGAGGATTCGGATCGCTGTTCAACGAGCCGACATCCCCAAGCTGGGGGTGTCAGGTCTATTATGGGCAGTCCGAGCGCTGTGCCGAAGCCCGGGATCTCGCGGCGCCGCGTCTCGCACAGGGACAGACCGCAACGGTCCGAATTGTGTATCCGGCTAATCTTCGCCAATTTCCGTCCCTGAGCGCTCCCTTGCTCGCGCGCGTTCCTGTCGACACCTGCGTCATCGCCGATTCCTGTGCGAGGCAGGGCGATGGCGCCGAATGGTGCCGGATGAGATACGCCGGCCGGACCGGCTACATTGTGAAGCTCGTCGAGACCAATGGCCGGCGGCAGATCCTCTATTCGAACGCATGCGCCCCGGGATGAGCATGCCGAACCTGACATGCCGGCAGGACGCTGACATTGCGCTCCTTTTCGGTTCCGAGAGAGCTCCTTTTCGCCACCTTCGTTTCCTCATGCGTCGAGATCATTGATGAACAAGCTATTTGCCGGATGTTCTGCCGCTGCTGTCTTCCATGCGAGCATTGCCCTGTCCGCGGATCTCCCGAACCGTAGCGCAGCGCCGCCGGTCGCAGCCCCTCCCGCCTTCACCTGGACGGGCTTCTATCTTGGCGCGAATGCCGGCTACTCCTGGAACAGGAGCCAGACACGGTATGGCTACTCGCTTGCCAATACGGCCGACTTCGCCGAATTCAACGCGGCGAGGCTCGTCCCGCAGCAACTCGGTCGTGACAACGACAGCTTCGTCGTCGGCGGCCAGCTCGGCTACAACCACCAGATCGGATGGCTCGTCCTCGGTGCCGAGGCGGATCTGCAATATCTTGGCGCCCGGCAGCAGGCGGCCTACGCGACCACGGTGACCGATGGCATCGGCAGCGCGACCGTTACCACCGGAACGCGTTCCAGCATCGATTGGCTGGGCACCGTTCGAGGCCGGGTCGGCGTCGCCTTCGACCGGGTGCTGGTCTTTGCCACCGGCGGTGTCGCCTTCGGGCGATCGGCGGACCGGACCACCATCACCACCGTCGGTTTCGACGATGACGGTACCTTCAGCGGCGCATGGTTCGGACAGCGGAGCGGAACACGGGCCGGCTGGACCCTCGGCGGCGGTGTGGAATACGCGCTGACCCAGAACGTGACGCTGAAGGCGGAGTATCTCTACTACGATCTCGGCCGCGCCAAACATGCGGTAACTGGCTTCTCCACCGACCCGGATGACGAGTTCCTGGGAGCGAACGCACGGCGAAAGGTCAATGGCAGCATCGTGCGCGCCGGCTTGAACTGGAAATTCTCGACCTATTGAGGCTGCTTGCCGCCTTGATGATCATCGAGGCAGCGGCTCCGGCGAGCAAATCTTGGGTTCCCAGCCGCCCGTAATGACGAGGGCGGATGGACAGGTGGGATGCTCGCAGCGGCCGCTGCCGTGAATGATAACGTGGCAGGCGAGTTCGATTGCTGAGGTCGTTTGAGGGGGCGCCGATGGTTCTCGCTCTAGCCGGCGCGTCTCCGCATAATCTTTCACAAGTACGAATCAAAGACAAAGTCATTCATCTTGAATTTAAAGCTTCCATACGACAAAAATCAGAAAGCTTATCACCCGTTATAGGTCATGATATTCTCAGACATCGAGCCATTGATTGGGTTTCATCCGGTTGACGCCCTTCTATTTAAGGCCAACGTGCGGGCGATCTCGAGCGAGAATTCCTGCATCCAGGTCGTACCAAGAAGATCGTTCACTCAGAAGCCGGGAATCAATTTCACATCACGTTAGGAAACGAAATCTACAAAATAGATCGGGGCAGAAATCCGACATTTTATTGTCTAGGCGACCAAGCCAGGGGGGTATTGCGCCATGTCCGCCGCCGAAGCCGAACGTTTCGTCAATGATCTCGCCACGAAGCCGGCTTTGCTGGCTCAGGTCAAGCCGCTGGCGACCGGCCTTGCCGCAGTCGTCGCGCTGGGCAAGGCCCATGGCTATGATTTCACCCTCGATGAAGCGAAGAAATACATCCAGTCGCACAGCCCGCGCGAGCTGACCGACAGGCAGCTCGACGCGATCGCCGGCGGCAAGCACCATGGCGGCCACAGCTCCGTCGCCACCAGCACCAAGGTCGTCCAGACGACCGCCGTGGCGACGAGTGCGGTCGAGGCGGCCGAAGTCGCCACCACCGCTGTGCAAGTGACGGAAGCGGCGGCCGACGTCGCCGCCGCCGCCGAAGCCGTAGTCGTCGTCGCCGCCGTATTGATCTGACGAGACATGACCGGGGCGATCTCCGCCGCAACGCGGCACTATCGCACGATGTTCGCCCGCCGCTCGGCGAAGGAGCTTCACGAGCTGGCGCACATCAAGCGCTTCATGGAGCGGCTGGTCGGCGACCAGTCCTTCCGCGACGCGCTCGCGCAGAACATCGACGAGCCGCAGCGTGTCACCGAGCGCTACGGCATCGACGTCGACCCGCGGCTGATGCTGCCGCTCTGGCGCGGCAACTATCTGCACTACCGCTTCAAGCCGGAGGGCGAGCAATGGCCGCTCGCCGGCACCTGGGACGTCTACATGCGCGAGATGCTGCAGCATCGCGACATGCTGCGCGACGAGGGCGACATGGCCCAGGCCAATCCGCGCTTCCATGCCTGGCGGGAGCGCCAGATGCGGCGCTGCGCAGCCGAACTCGGCGGCTCCGCCGCCTCGGTGACCCATCCGGTGATCGCCTTCGAGCTCAGCGAGGGCTGCACCGTCGGCTGCTGGTTCTGCGGACTGTCGGCCGACCGCTTCAAGGGACACTATGCCTATACCGACGAGAGCGCCGAGCTTTGGCGCGGCGTGGTCGGCGTGGCGCAGGATCTGTTCGGCCCGGCAGTGCGGACCGGCTTCTGCTACTGGGCGACCGATCCTTGCGACAATCCCGACTATGATCGCTTCCTGCACGATTATTATCGGGTCACCGGCGCGCTGCCGCAGACGACGACGGCTGCGCCGCTGAAGAATCTCGACCTGACCCGCCGCGTGCTGGCGCTGTTCGACAAGTATCGCACGGTGACCAACCGCTTCTCGGTGCTGACCCGCCGCCAGCTCGACCAGATCCATGCGACCTTCTCCGCCGAGGAGCTGATGGGGGTGGAGCTGGTGATGCAGAGCAAGGAATCGCTGACCGCCAAGGCCGAGGCCGGCCGGGCGCGGGACCGCCGCGAGAAGCTGCGCGCCGCCAATATGGACGACGCGATCTCGCTGCTGCAGCGCGACCACACGACCATCGCCTGCGTGTCCGGTTTCCTCGTCAGCATGCCGCAGAAGCGTATCCAGCTGGTGACGCCGGTGCCGGGCAGCGAGCGCTGGCCGCTCGGCTACCGCATCGTCGCGGAGCGCAACTTCGCCTCGATCGAGGATTTCCGCGATGCCGTCGCGGCGATCATCGAAGAGCACATGCGGCCGGGTCTGCCGGCGCAGCGGCCGATCCGCTTCCGGCGCGATCTCGCCTACAGCCAGGACAGCGGTCGCTTCCGGCTGCACTGCAGCAACATGGACTACGACATCCGCGACGATGTGGCCCGGCGCCCGATCGGCGAGCTGATCGCCGCCGGCTCGCATACCGCTTCCAGCCTGGTGGCTGAGGTGGCCGGCAACGGGATGGAAATCATGGCGGTGGCCGATCTGCTCGATCAGCTGCACGAGGCCGGGGTGCTGGAGGAGGATCTCGACGATCGTTTCGCCGGTCAACGCAATGAAGGGCTGGACATGCGCATGAAGCGGGCCGCTTCGCGCGGCGAGAGCCATGCCGTTCCGGCTTGAGCGGATCGGCATGGCCGAGCTCGACGGGCTTGGCCACCTGACCTTTCCGGCCGTCCGCGCGGTTGCCCAGGCGCGCCATGGCGATATGGCGGTGGCGATTGCCGCACGAGGCGACGACGCAGCCGCCGGACTCGCCATCGCCGTGCCGGGTCCGGACGGGCAGTTCGAGCTGCTTTCGCTCCATGTCGCGCCGTTCTTCCGCCGGCTCGGCCTCGGCCGTGCCCTGCTCTCGGCGGTAGAAGCGCATTTCGGCGGAAGCGGCTATCGGCTCGGCGTGCATTTCTTCAGCGTGCCCGAGCAGGACCAGGGCAATGCCCGGTTCTTCATGGCCTGCGGCTGGTCGCGCCCGGTGCTGGCCCGACTGGTCTGCGCGACCACCGTGGCGAATGCGCTGAGCACACCCTGGCTCGTCGAGGCCGAATTGCCGGCCCGCTACGAGGTGCGCGGCTGGAACGAGCTCTCGGCCGGCGAACGCGGGACGCTCGCGGCTGCGCTCGCCAATTGGGGCCATGACGAGATCGATCCCTTCCTGCACGAGCCCGGGCATGACCGCGAGACCAGCGTGGCGCTCCGCGACCGCGAGAGCGGCGTGGTCGAGGGCTGGGTGATCACGCACCGGATCGACGAAACGGGCCTGCGCTGGACCTGTTCGTTCCTGCGTCCGGAGCTGCAGCGGCTGGGGCTGATGCGCGCGCTCTGGCTCGCAGTGGTGCACCGCCAGGCACGGTGTCCCGAGCTGACCGATTTCTCGTTCACGGTGCCGGTCACGGAGCCCCGCATGGCGCGCTTCGCGCTCAGGCGGATGCGGCCCTGGCTCAGCCGGCTGGCCTATGGCTGCACCACCATGAAGAAGGTGGCGTGAGATGGTGCAGGGCAGCCCAGTGGTGCTCGTCAACATGCCGATGGCGGCGGTCGAGCGGCCATCGCTGGGATTGGGCCTGCTCAAGGCCCTGCTGGAACGGGAAGGCATCGCCGCCCGAGCGGTCCACCCCAATATGTGGCTGCTCGAATATATCGGAGTCGGCGACTATCATCTGCTCGAAGGCTGCCTGCCCGAGGAGGCACTGGTCGACTGGCTCTTCGCCGGCGTCGCCTTTCCCGAGATGCCGGCGGACGACGGCTTCCTGGATCTCTATTTCGCGCGCAATTCGCTGCATGCGAAGCGCGAGGGTGAGCTGCGCGCCACCTTCCTGCGGTTGCGCGCCGGCATGGCCGATTTCGTCGACTGGACGGCGGACAGGATTCTGGCGATGCGGCCGGCGCTGGTCGGCTGCACCTCGACCTTCAGCCAGCACGTGCCGTCGCTCGCCTTGTTGCGCCGCCTCCGCGAACGCGCTCCGGAGATCGTGACGCTGCTCGGCGGCGCCAATTGCGAATCCGTGATGGGGCGCACCACGCATCAGGCCTTTCCCTGGGTCGACTATGTCGTCTCGGGCGAGGCGGACGCGCTGATCGGCCCGCTTTGCCGCGAGCTGTTGGTGCGGGGCCGCGACATCCCGGCGGACGAATTGCCTTTCGGCGTCTTCGGTCCCCGGCATCGCACCGGGGGCTATCCGGTCTCGGGCAATGGCGACAAGGTTCCGCGTGCCGTGGTCGAGGACATGCGCGGGCAGCCGCTACCCGATTTTTCCGACTATTTCGCCGAGCTCGCCGATTGCCTCTATGGCGAGATGATCGTCCCCGGTCTGCCGATGGAGTTCTCGCGCGGCTGCTGGTGGGGCGAACGCAGCCACTGCACGTTCTGCGGCCTCAACGGCGGCACGATGAGCTACCGCCAGAAGCCGGCGACACAGGCCGCCGAGGAGATGATCGCGATGGCGGAACGCTATGGCTCCACGCGGATCGAGGCCGTCGACAATATTCTGGCGCTCGACTATTTCGAGGATGCGCTGCCCCGGCTGGCGGAGCACCCCGAGAAGCTCTCCGTGTTCTTCGAGGTCAAGGCCAATCTGAAGCGCCACGAGGTCGAGCAGCTCGCCGCCGCCGGTGTGCGCTGGATTCAGCCCGGCATCGAGAGTCTCGATACGCGCGTGCTCAAGCTGATGGGTAAGGGCACGACTGCCGCGCACAATGTCCAACTGCTGAAATGGTGCCGGCAATATGGCGTGCGCGTCAGCTGGAGCGTGCTCTGGGGTTTCCCCGGTGAGAGCGATGACTGGTACGCTCAGATGACGCCGTGGCTGGAGGCGCTGCATCATCTCCAGCCCGGCCGCGCGGTGCGGCTGCGCTACCAGCGCTACAGCCCCTATCACCAGCGCGCCGAGCACTACGGGCTGCAGCTCGCTCCGGCCGAACCCTTCAGGCACGTCTATCCACTGACGCGGGACCAGCTCTCCGATCTGGTCTACTACTTCGAAGATATCGGCGCCGAGGACCCCGGCGGCCATCGCGCCGCGAAGGATGTCGCGCTCCGCCCCGGTCTGCATAGCGTGGCGCGCGGGCTCGACGCCTGGCTGCGATCCTGGCACGCCCCGAAGCTGCCCATGCTGTCGATGCGGCAGGTCGATGGTGCGCTGCTCGTCGAGGATACGCGTGCCATCGCTGCCATGCGCGAGCGCGAAGTCACCGGGCTGGCGCGGCAGGTCCTGCTCGCGGCCGACGAGGGAGCGCCGGAGGCGCGTACCCGCGAGCGCCTCGAACAGGCCGGCTTCAGCCCCGCCGCCATCGAGGCCGCAATCGCCGAGCTGGTCGAAGCCAGGCTCGTGCTGCGGCTGGACGGGCGCTTGGTCGGGCTCCCGGTCTGGGCGCCGCATATATTGATGCCTGCGCCGAGTGCCTTTCCGGGCGGATATTTCGAGCGCCGGCTCCCGCAACTGCGTCTGGCCTCCTGACCCGCCATGCACGCACGAACCGACAAGACGGCCGATGATCGACAGGAGCGCAGGGCTTCCCCGGCCTTCGGCGACCCCGAGCGCCTCAACGAAGCCATCCACCTCACCTCGCGCTCGACCTGGATCCTGCTGGCCGGGCTCGGGCTCTGCGTGCTCGGCATCGTCTGCTGGAGTCTGCTCGGCCGTCTCGACTTCCACGCGCAGGGACAAGGCATCATCCTGCTGCGCGGCAGCGAGGTGGCGAATGTCGTGGCGCAAGCGGGCGGCACGGTGGCGCAGATCCACGCGCCGGCCGGCACCAAGGTCAAGGCGGGCGACCTGCTCGTCACCGTCACGCTCGACGAGATCGCCGAGCGGCGCGATGCGGCCAGGCAGGGCCGCGATGCCCAGCAGGCCGAGTTCAATCGTTACAAGCAGAGCTCGGATGCCGATATCCAGCGCCGGCAGGCGGATCTGCAGCAGCGCCTGACCTCGTTGCAGTCCGATCTCGCCCAGGCGAACAAGAATCGCGACATGCTGCAGTCGCTCTACGACGACTACACCAAGCAGCTCCAGCAGGGACTGACGACCCGCCAGCAGGTGCAGGCGGCCTTCGACCGGCTCGACGCGGTCGAGCAGTCGATCCGGCAGATGACCGACAGCGTCGCTTCTGCGCAGACGAGCCAGGTCGAGTTCGAGAACGGCGTCGCGCGCAATCTGGCCAATCTCTCCCTGCAGACGATCGATGCCGAGTCGCGGCTGAAGGACCTCGATATCCAGTTCGGCATCGGTGCGACGATCCGCAGTCCGGTGGACGGCACCGTCAGCGAGATCACGACGCAGGCCAACCAGACCGTCGTCGCCGGCGACAAGCTCGTGGTCGTCGAATCCGGCACGTCGACGCATCGGCTCGTCACCCACGCCTATCTCCCGATCGACCAGGGCAAGCGCGTCTCGGTCGGCATGCCGGCGCTCGTCAGCCCGACCTCGATCGACGATCGGCTCTATGGCGCCATCCGCGGGCATGTGACCCGGGTCAGCACGCTGCCGATGTCCCAGGCGGGGCTGCAGGCGGTGATCGGAGATCCGACGCTGGTCGCGACGATGATGCAGGCGGGGGCGCCGATCGAAATCGAAATCACGTTCGATCCGGCTCCGCAGGGCGCTGGCGACGCGCTGCAATGGACCTCGGCGGCGCGGCCGCCGACGCCCGTCACCCCCGGGACGACCGTCGCCTCGCGGATCGTCGTTGACCAGGTGCGCCCGGCTTCGCTGATCCTGCCGCTCGTGCGGACATGGACGCAGCCGTGACGACGCCGGAGACGGCGACGATGCCGGGGTCGGCGCGCTGGGGCCGGGCGGTGACGACGCCCGTCGTGCTGCAGATGGAGCAGGCCGAATGCGGCGCTGCGGCACTGGGCATGATCCTCGGCTATTTCCGCCGTTTCGTGCCGCTGGCCGAATTGCGCCAGAGCTGCGGCGTCTCGCGCGATGGCGCGCGTGCCAGCGCGATCGTGCATGCAGGCCGCGGCTATGGGCTTGAGATGCGCGGGCTTCGTGTCCCGGCCGAGGCGATCGAGAGCGTCGCCCTGCCGTTCATCGCCTTCTGGTCCGGCGATCATTTCGTCGTCGTCGAGGGGCGTGCCCGCGGCGGCATCCGGATCAACGACCCGGTCTCGGGGCGGCGGGTCGTCGGCAAAGCCGATTTCGAGGCGAAGTTCTCGGGCGTGGTGCTTGAGTGCCGGCCCGGCCCCGAGTTCCGCCCCGGGGGGCGCCCGCCAGCGCTGCTGCGCCGGCTCTTCGCGTGGACGGAAGGTTCGCGGGCCGCGCTCGCGGTGATGGGCGCAACGACGCTGATGCTCGCTCTGCCGGCGATCATGGCGCCCGCCGTGGTCAAGATCTTCATCGACGAGGTGCTGATCCGTCGTTTCGACACCTGGCTGCTGCCGCTCGTCGCCGTGCTGCTGCTCTCGGTCGCGCTGAGCTCGGCGGTGACCTGGCTGCAGCAACGCGTGCTGATGCGCCTGCAGATGAAGCTCGCCGTGGTGATCTCGGCCCGCTTCCTCTGGCATGTGCTGAGGCTGCCGGCCCTGTTCTTCACCTTGCGCCAGAACGGCGACATCGTCTCGCGGCTGCATTCGGCCCAGCAGATTGCCATCCTGCTGTCCGGCCCGTTGCCCACCGCGGCGGTGCAGGCGGCCATGGCCCTGCTCTATGCCGTGGTGATGGGCTTCTACAGCTTGCCCTTGACGGCGCTGACGCTCCTGCTCACGGCTGCGACGGTCGCAGCGACGCTGCTGGCGCAGCGGCGCCTGGCTGAGGCGAGCGCAGTCCAGATCGCAACGAACGCCCGGATCGCCGCCACGAGCATGGGTGGGCTGATGTCGATCGAGACGATCAAGGCCTCCGGCTCGGAGGCGGATTTCTTTCGGATCTGGTCGGGTTACCAGGCGCGTTGGATCAACCAGACCCAGGCACTCGGGCGCATCTCGCTCTGGCTCAACGCGGTGCCCACCTTCCTTGGACATCTCACCAATGCGCTGGTGCTCGGCTGCGGCGCCCTGCTGATCATGAACGGCGAGCTGACGATCGGGAGCCTGGTCGCCTTCCAGATGCTGCTCGGCAGCTTCACCGCGCCGCTGCAGCAGGTCGTGGGCCTGAGCTCCCAGCTCCAGGAGACCCGGGCGCATCTGGCACGTCTCGACGACGTCTTCCAGAGTCCGACGGACCCGCTGCTCGCCGAACCCGCGACGACGGAGGCGGCAGATGCCCGGCCGAACGGTCGCATCGAGATGCGCGGCGTCAGCTTCGCCTATGGGCCGCTCGATCCGCCGGTGCTCGACGGCATCGATCTTTCCATCGAGCCTGGCCAGCGCGTCGCCATCGTCGGCGGCAGCGGCAGCGGCAAGAGCACCCTGGTCAAGCTGCTGCTGGGGCTGCTGCCAGCGAGCCGGGGCAGCATCCTGCACGACGGACATCCGCTCGCCGATGTGCCGCGCGCTGCGCTGACCGACGCTATCGCCTGGGTCGACCAGGACATTCGCCTGTTCGAGGGCAGCGTCCGCGACAACCTCGCGCTGTTCAACCCGTCTCTGGCGGCCGACCGGCAGGCGCAGGCGGCTCGCGACGCCTGCATTCACGATACGATCGTGGCGCGCCCCGGCGGCTATGACGGCGAGGTGCTGGAGGGCGGCAGCAATTTCAGCGGCGGTCAGCGCCAGCGGCTCGAGATCGCCCGCGCGCTGGCGCGCGATCCGGACATCCTGGTGCTCGACGAGGCGACGGCCGCGCTCGACGCGATCACCGAGAGTCGGATCGACGACAATATCCGCCGGCGCGGCATCACCTGCATCATCGTGGCGCAGAGGCTGAGTACGGTGCGCGACTGCGACCGCATCTTCGTGCTCGAGGCCGGCCGCATCGTCGAGCAGGGCACGCATGCGGAGCTGACGAATGCCGAAGGCGTCTACGCAAGGCTGGTGAGTGCGGCATGAACGCGCTTGAACAATTGATCGGCGAGGCTGGCGGTCTGGACGCATTGCTGGCGGCCGACTGGGCGGCTCCTGCCGGCCCACTCGCGCTCGCGCTCGGCAACGCCGGCGCCCGCAGGGTGGTCGGCGGCCATGACGTCATCGAGCTGGCGCGGCCGGGCCGAGGATGGCTGGTGTTGTCGGGCACCGTCGATCTCTTCCTTGCCGATGCGCAGGGGCGCTTTCCGGTCACCCGGATCGAGGCCGGCGGGTTGATCGGCGCGCTTCCCGTGCCGGAGGACGGCTCGCGCGCCATCGGCGTGCCGGCGATCAGCACCGAGATCCTGGAGATCGACGGCAGCGCGCTCGCCAGGCTCGCAGCCGATCCGCAGGTTGCGCAATTGCTCGACGAAGCGCTGCGCGGCTGGCGCGATGCGCTGGCGGAATGGCTCCCGGCCCGCGGTGGCGAGACGGCGCCGGAGGTGCGCGCCGAGCCGAACCTCGTGCATGACGTGCTGGCGGCCGTGGTCGCGGCGAGGCAGGCGGAGCGCGAGGCGCGCCTGAGTGGTCGGACGCGGGACAGGCATGCGACAGAGCGGGCTCTGAGCGCGGGGCTGGGAGCCATCGCCCAGGCGATCGGCACGGCGCGCGCGCGGCTGGCCGTCGAGCGGGTCGAGACGGTCGCTGAAGCGGCACGGCTCGTGCTGCGCCATGATGGCCTGGACGCGTCGCCGCCCCGCCGCCTGCCGGCCGAGGCGGCGCAGGAGGCGATCGCCGAGATCGCGGTCGACAATGGCCTGCAGTATCGGGCTGTCGGCCTCGGTGACACGTGGTGGAGCCAGGACATCGGGCCGCTCGTCGGGGGCTGGGGGCCGCAGGAGGTGCCTTGTGCCCTGCTGCCCGAAGGCGGCCGTATCGTTGCCCATGGGCCGGACGGCCCGGTGCCGATCGGCCCGGGCAATGCCGCGATGGTCGGCACCACCGCCTACGCCTTCTACCGGCCACTGCCGCAGGCCGATCTCTCCCGTCAGTCGCTGCTGAGCTTCGCGCTGAGGGGCAGGAGCGGAGATATCGCCGTCATCGGCGTGACGCTGCTCGTCGCCGGGCTGATCGCCTTCGCGAGCCCGATCCTTCTCGGTTGGCTGATGGACCCGATCATCCCGGACGCCGACAGGTCGCAGGCGGTGGTCGTGACCGCTTTCCTGGTGCTGCTCGGCATCGGTGCGACGACCGGCTTCATCGTCGAGACACTGGCTTCCCTGCGCATCCAATCGGTGGCCGACAATCGCGTGCAGGCGGCGCTCTGGATCCGGCTGCTGAACCTGCCGCCCAGCTTCTTCCGCAGCTTCACAGCCGGGGATCTGGCTGCGCGTGCCGGCGGGCTCAACGCCGTCTGGCGCCTGCTCAGCCAATCGCTGACGACCTTCGCCTCGGCTGCGGCGACGCTTCTGTTCAGCCTCGTCCTGATGGCCTGGTACAGCTGGAAGGTCACTGTCGTGGTCCTGCTCGCGACGATCCTGTTCGGGGCGTGCGCCTATCTGGTCGGCCGGCGAGTGATCGGCCTGAACTTCGAATCGCTGGAATTGGCAGGCCGGACCCAAGGCATCGTGCTGCAACTCGTCGGTGCCATCGCCAAGCTGCGCGTGGCGGGGGCGGAGAAGCTCGCCTTCCTGCGCTGGTTGTCGGTCTATCGCGGGGCCGTCGACCTCAACCTGCAACAGCGCAGGCTCGCCAACCGGCTGGTGATCGCCCGTTCTGCCTTCGATCCGCTGGTGATCGCGACCGTTCTGGTCGTGCTCGGCCTCGCCAGCGGCGATCTCCTCGCCATTTTCCGCGCCGACAACGAGCGCGTGGTCGCCATGCCGCTGATGGGCACGGCCGATTTCGTCGCCTTCAACCTGGCGCTCGGCCAGGCGGTCGGAGCGATGCTCGCGATGACCCGCGGGCTGCTCTTCCTGGCGATGATGAAGCCGCATCTCGAACGTGTCTGGCCGATCCTCGAAGCGCCGGAAGAGCCGAAGGCGAAGGGCGCCAGGCTTGGCCGGTTGCGCGGCGAGATCGAGCTGCGCGATGTCCGCTTTCGCTATGCGCCGGATGCGCCACTGGCGTTGAAGGGACTTTCGATGCGGATTCCAGAGGGCCGCTTCGTCGCCATCGTCGGTGCTTCCGGTGCCGGCAAAAGCTCGGTCATCCGCCTGCTGCTCGGCTTCGACGTGCCGGAATCCGGCGCCGTCCATGTCGACGGCACCGATATGCGCTTGCTCGACGTCCACGAATTGCGCCAGCGCTACGGCGTGGTGTTGCAGAACGGGCGCCTGCTTGCCGGCTCGCTCTACGACAATGTCGCCTGCGGCCTGCCATTTTCGGACGAGCAGGTCCTCGATGCGTTGGGTATCGCCCAACTCGCCGATTTCGTCGCCGCGCTGCCGATGGGGCTGCGGACCAGCATCGCGGATGGCGGTGTCAGCCTGTCGGGCGGGCAGCGCCAGCGCATCCTGCTGGCTCGCGCCATCATCCGCCGGCCGCGTGTCCTGCTGCTCGACGAGGCGACGAGCGCACTCGACAACGTCACGCAGGACAAGGTAGTCGCCGGGCTGCGCAGCCTCAACTGCACGCAGATCGTCGTGGCCCAGCGCTTCTCGACGATCACCTCGGCCGACCTGATCCATGTAATCGAGGACGGCCGTGTCGTCGAAAGCGGCAGCTATCTCGAACTCCTGGCGAAAGGGACGCGGTTCCGGGCGATGGCCGAGCGCCAAATGCTCTGAACACGGATCACGCGCCATGGTCTGCCTGACGGCGCCATCGCCCTCTGAGCAAGCGATGCTGCCTGCTCAGTCGCAGGATGGTGGCCGCCCGGATCTCGAGCGATCGACGGTCGATGGAGGATCGCCGTCTTCGTCTGGCCTCATCCCGTCGCGAGCGTACCGTTGCTGATATCGGTGACGAGCATGTAGCCCGGGGCGTGGGTGATGCAGAATTCCGGGCGGGTCTTGGCGATCACCGCCTGCGGCGTGACCCCGCACGCCCAGAACACCGGGATCTCGCCCAGCCTGATCTCGACCGGGTCGCCATAGTCGGGCGCCATGATGTCCCGGATGCCGATGGCGGCGGGGTCGCCGAGATGGACCGGCGCGCCGTGGACCGAGGGGAACCGGCTGGTGATCTGGACCGCGCGGATCGCGTCGGCCGGCATCAGCGGGCGCATCGAGACGACGAGCGGGCCGGAGAAGCGGCCGGCCGGCGTGGTCGGGATCGAGGTCCGGTACATCGGCACGTTGCTGCCCTGCTCGATATGGCGCACCGGCAGCTCAGCGGCGAGCATCGCCTCCTCGAAGGAGAAGGAGCAGCCGATCAGGAAGCTGACGAGATCGTCGCGCCAGTAGTCACGGATGTCGGTCGGCTCCGCCACCAGCTCGCCATCCTGCCAGACGCGGTAGCGCGGCAAGTCGCTGCGGATGTCGAGCTCGCGCCCGAGCGCCGGCAGCATGGGATCGCCGATCTCGGACACCCCAATCAGCGGGCAGGGTTTCGGGTTGCGCTGGCAAAAGAGCAGGAACTCGAAGGCGAGCTCGCGCGGCAGGATCGCCAGATTGGCCTGGACGAAACCAGGAGCGACATTCGCGGTCGGCGCATCAAAGGCCCCCGAGCGAGCGGCCAGGCGCGCCTGGTAGGGATCGAGCATGGGCAGGTTTAGGTCCATGAGTTCAGTTCCCGTTTGCAGCGCGCAGCGCCTGTTCCACCGCCTGCCCGATCGACAGGATCGCGCGATCGCGGCCGCCGGCGCCGGCAAGCATCAGCCCGACCGGCGCCTCGCCGGGGCGGTGGCAGGGCAGGCTCAGCGCGCAGCCGTCGAGGAAATTGATGAAGGTCGGATTGCGCAGGATCAGCAGGTTGGTGGCGCCGAAGACGGCGTCATCCGCGAGCTCGTCGATGCGGGGCGCGACGACCGGCACGGTCGGCATGACCAAGGCGTCGAAAGGTGCGATCCTCGCCTCGACCGCACCGATCCAGGCGGCGCGGGCCTCCAGCACATCGATATAGTCGGCAGCCGAGATCTCCCGGCCACGCAGGATCCGTACTCGCACGCGCGGGTCGTAGCGATCGCCGGCCCGCTGGATCAGCTCGCGATGCCAGTGCCAGGCTTCCGCCGCCGCAAGACCGCCCTTGGCGTTGATCGCGCCGAGCTGCGCGAATTCCGGGACGGCGATCTCGCGGATCTGCGCCCCGGCGCGCGACAGGGTTGCGAGCGCGGCGTCGAAGCTGGCCGCGACAGCTGCGTCCATGCCGTCGAGGGCGACGGTCCTGGGCACGGCAAGCCGCAGGCCGGCGAGACTGGCTTCGCCGAGCAGGCTCTCGCCGGTCCCGGAGAGGATGGCGTCGAGCATGGCACAGCAGGCGACGCTGCGCCCGATCGGCCCGACCGAGTCGAGGCTGGTCGAGAGCGGCAAGGCTCCGTCGCGCGGAACGCGCCGGGCGGTCGGCTTGAAACCGGTCAGGCCGCAGAGCGCGGCGGGAATCCGGACCGAGCCGCCGGTGTCGGTGCCGATCGCGGCCGCCGCCATGCCATCGCTGACCGAGACCGCCGCACCGGAGGACGAGCCGCCGGGAATGCGCTTGGCGGCCCGGTCGAACGGATTGAGCGGCGTGCCGTAATGCGGGTTGAGGCCGAGCCCGGAAAAGGCGAACTCGGTCATGTTGGTGCGGCCGATAAGGACCGCGCCGGCGGCAATCAGCCGCTTGATCACGGGCGCGTCGGCCTTGGCCGGCGGTGCATCGTCGAGCGCGGCGCTGCCGGCCATGGTGACATCGCCGGCGACGTCGAACAGGTCCTTGATCGAGATCGGCAGGCCCTCGAGGGCTGAGCGCGGAAAGCCGGCATGCCGCAGGGCGTCGGAAGCCTGCGCCGCCTTGAGCGCTCCTTCGGCATGGAGCCTGGTGAAGACGCGAGCGCCTTCGCCATCGCTCGCCTGCGCGCGCGCCAGTGCAGCTTCGGTCAGGGCAACCGAGGAGGTGCGCTCGCTTTCGAGCGCGCCCTGCAGTTCGATCAAGGTCTGGCTCATCTCACGCGACTTCCGGCAGCGAGATGCTCCGGTAGCTATGCTCGATGCTGCGGCCGAGCACGGGGTCGAACAGCTCCATGCTGAAGGACTGAGCCGGCCGGATGCCGCCGATCGCGCCGACCGTGCCGCAGATCATGCCGGTTCCATCGGGCAGGAGTGCGGCGCCGCCGGTGAAGCCGGCGATCAGCTCGAGCGGCGGGCGCAGGCTGGCGAGCGGGCCTTCCTGATAGAGCACCCGCGCCCCGTTCTCCTCGATATGGGAGCGGATGATCATCTCGTCCCAATGGCCGGCGACCTCGGCGAAGCGCCAGGCCTTGCGCGCCAGCGGCTTGGCGCAGATCTGCTTGGAGATCGCGACGCCGATCGTCTCGAGTTTGCGGTCGGTATGGTCGGAGGCGAGGCTGACATACATCTGCCCGCCCGCGCTGAAGACGAAGGTCTCGACCTCGCCGGAGCTCTCGGTGCCGAGCACCTGGATGCGGTCGGCCTGCGTCGCCAGGCTCTCGGCGACGCGGTAGTAGAGCGGCACGCTGCTCGGCCGCGGCACGCCGATCGCGGCGAGCTCCTCGATATGATGCTCGATCGCGGCACGATCCCGTCCGGCCCAGCCGGCGACGACCAGTTGGGCGAGTTCGACCTTGAGCGGCTGCGTGGCAGCGCCGCCTTCGACGGTGAAATTGAGTTCCATGACGTCCTGCTGATTGTCCAGGGAAAGGTGATGCGCCGCGGCTATTCGAAGACGCGGGGCAGGAAGAGTGCGAGGTCCGGGAAGACCGCGAGCAGCAGCATCAACACCGCCATCGCCGCGACATAGGGCATGCTGCCGACGATCACCGCGTTCATCGAGCCGCTCTTGCGCAGGCTCTGGACCACGAAGAGGTTGAGCCCGACCGGCGGCGTGATCAGCGCGGCCTCGACGAGGACGATGATCAGGATGCCGAGCCAGATCGGATCATAGCCGAGCCCGATCATGATCGGCGCCACGATCGGGATCGTGGTGATCATCATGGAGAGCGTCTCCATGAAGCAGCCGAGGATCAGGTAGAACACCACGATCACGACCAGCATCTGCACCGGCGAAAAGCCGAGCCCCCGGATCGAACTGGTGATCGCGTCGGTGATCCCGGTCGCCGACATCACGAAGTTGAGGAAGGCGGCAGCGAGGATGATCAGCATGATCATCGCAGTCGCCTTCATCGTGCCTTCGACAGCCTCACGCAGCATCGACAGCGTCAGGCGGCGCGACCAGGCCGCGAGGAGCATCGCGCCGGTGACGCCGAGCGCGGCAGCCTCCGTCGGGGTGGCGAGGCCGGCATAGATCGAACCGACCACGAGGAAGAAGATGCCGAGCGGCGGCGCCAGATGCGCCAGGCTGGCGAAGCGTTCGCCCCAGCTCGCAGTGATGCGGCGCCCGCCCCATTCCGGCTTCACGATGCAGCCGACGATGACCGTGAGCATGAACAGGCCGGCGAGCAGCAGGCCCGGGACGATGCCGGCGAGATAGAGCTTGGGCACCGAGGAGTTGGTCAGCACCCCGTAGAGAACGAGGTTGATCGAGGGCGGGATCAGGATGCCGAGCGTGCCGCCGGCCGCCAGGCTGCCGAGGAAGAGCGGCTCGTTGTAGCCATAGCGCTTGATCTGCGGCAGCGCGACGGTGCCGACGGTCGCGGCGGTCGCGACGCTCGAGCCCGAGGTCGCCGCGAACAACGCCGAGGCGCCGATATTGGCGTGCATCAGCCCGCCCGGCAGCCAGGACAGCCACAGGCTCATCGCGCCGTACATGCGTTCGGCGAAGCCGGAGCGCAGCAGGATCTCGCCGAGCAGGATGAAGAGCGGGATGGCGACGAGCAGGAACTCGTTGTTGGTGCTCCAGGCCAGCTCGCCGATGCCGCGGGTCAGCGGCAGCATCGAATAGAGCGGGTCGAGGATCAGGCCGAGCACGCCGAGCGCGGCGCCGACCGGGATCGATAGGCCGATCAGGACGAGCAGGAGGATGAGGGTGGTGGCGATCATGCCGCGTCTCCCTTGACCATGCGCTCGCCGGCGGCGGCTTCCTCTTCGGCCTCTTCCTGGGTCGAGCGCACGCCCGCGATCGCCTTCACGGTCGCGATGTCGCCTGTCACCAGCGCGATCGAGGCGCGCAGCAGCATCAGAGCGAGGATGACGCACATGAAGAGCAGGCCGGCGAACCAGAGCCCCTGCGGGATCGCGAGCGGCGTCGCCAATGGCGTGTTGGCCCGCGAGCTCTGGGCGAACGAGGCGCCGACCACGTCGTAGGCGTAGTAGGTCAGCATCGCCATGAAGACACCGAGCGCGACCAGCGAGACCCAGTCGAGAACCGCGGCGAGCCGCACCGGCATGTACTGGTAGAGCACGTCGACACGGACATTGGCCCGCTGCAAGGTCGCGTAGGCGAGCGACCAGCTCGTGCTGATCGCGAAGGCGTAGCTCGACAACTCGTCCGCGCCGCCGGTGGTGAAGCCGAGGAACTTGCGGGCGAGCACGTCGAACGAGATCAGCAGCACGCTCGCGATCGTCAGCGCCCCGGCGCACCAGACGGCGACGCGGGACAGGCTCTCGGCATGGCGCAGCAGCGCCGCCAGAGCATTAGGCGGGGGCGGATTGGTCATCGAATCCTCGGCTCCCAGGAGATTAAGGAGGAGGCCGGCATGCGCCGGCCTCCCGCGAGGGCGCTTACTTCTTGGCGGTCAGGCCGAGTTCCTTGCCGACCGTGGCATTGAAGCCGGCGACGCAATCGGCCGAGCAGCGGGCGGCCCATTTTGGCAGCACCTTCTCCTGCAGCACGGTCTTGAGCAGCGCCTTGTCGGCATCGGTCGGAACGACGAGCTGCATCTTGCCCTTGACCGGCAGGGTGCAGGCGGCGGCGCCGGTGTTGCAGTCATAGCCCTGCTGGGTCTGCTGTGCGGCGGCGTCCCAGATCTGGCCGACCAGGGTCTTGATGTTGGTCGCGAGGAACTCGCGGACTTTCGGGTCGATCTTGTTCCAGGCGGCTTCGTTGACCGCGTGGATCTGCTGGTTCCAGTTGATCGGCAACGCCATGAGATGGGTCGAGACCTCGTACCACTTGGCCGAATAGCCGGAGAGCGAGCCGGTGATGGCGCAGTCGACGACCTTGTTCTGCAGCGCCGGCACGACCTCGCCGAAGGCCATCGTCACGCTCGAGCCGCCGAAGGCCTCGACGAACTCGGCCTGGGTGCGGCTGGAGGTGCGGACCTTCTTGCCCTTGAGATCGGCGAGGCCCTTTATCTCGGCATTGCAGAACAGCACCTGCGCCGGATAGGGCGAGATGCCGAGCAGGCGGACCTTCGAGCCGTCGCCGTAGAACTTGGCGTAGACCGGTTCGAACGCCTCGGTGATCGCGCGCGCCGTCTTGGCGTCGGGGGCGAGGCCGGCGAGGTCGATCGCCTCGTTGATCGGATTGTCGCTGGCGAAATAGGACAGCGTCGCCGTGCCGAACTCGATCACGCCCTGCGACATCAATCGCAACAATTCAGGGCCCTTCAGCCCCATTTCGTTGAAGCCCTTGATCTCGGCGGTGATCTGGCCCTTCGACTTCTCGGGGATCGTCTTGGTCCAGAAGGGTTGCTCGTAGTCCTGGTAGGCGGTGAGGTTGCTGAGGCCGCCCACGACCTTGAGATTGGCCTTCGGCAGGTCCTGCGCGGTCGCGGCGGTCGCCGCGAGCAGGCCGGTGGCAAGAATGAAAGCTTTCATCATTTATCCCCTCGTTGGTGGTTGGTGGTGAGATATTCCCGCACCCTAGTCCCAGGACTGGCAGGCGCGGGGGTGACGGAGCAGGCATTGCGGGCCATCCGGCGTGACGAGGACCATCTCGCCGAGCGCCGCGCCGCCGAGGCCAGGCAGGAACAGGTTGGGGTGCAGCTCGAAAAGCATGCCGGGTGCCAGCGCGAGATCGGAAGCTGTTGCCGGCGGCGCGCCGGGATCGAAATGCTGGCGAAACACAGCAGTCGTCAGCGGCTCCTCATAGGAGCAGCCGAGCCCGTGCCCGTTGCGAAAACGCCGAAGGCGCTGGCGGCTCTGCTCATCCACGCGCCCGGCCAATACAGCTTCCATGGCCTGCTCGGCGCCCGTCAGCGGCAAGCCCGGGCGCAGCGCGGCCAAGCCCGCTTCCAGCATCGCCTCGACATGGCCGGCGAGTTCGCGATGCTTGGCTTGCTGCAGTCCGATGCTGCCCATCCGGATGCCATGGCCCCAATGACCGTCGACCGTGAGAGCGATGCCGAAGAGGACCTGATCGCCGTGCTCGGGCACTCGCTGCGCTTCGGCAGGCCAGTAGCGCGGATAGTCGGCTGCCGGGGCGATGGTCAGCCAGGTCCGGCAATAGTCGGCGCCTTGCCGGCGCGCCTCGGTTTCGAGGCTGAGCTGGCTCTCCCATGCCGGGCGCCGCTGGGCCAGTTCCGCGCCGAGCCGGCCGAAGAGCACATCGCACAGCGCCGCGGCATCACGGTGCAGCGCGATGGCATGGTCATCCTTGACCAGCCGCAGCCGGGCCGCGGCTTCGTCGAGGGCCGGACCGGTGGTGACGCCAGTCCGTGCCAGCGCGGCATCGATCTGCCGGGGCAGTTCGCCGAAGCCGACCGTCGCGAGGGAAGCCCCTGACAGCCGTGCCGCTAGCGCCTTGCCCCAGTCGAGCGGCGGGACATATTCGACGATCAGATCGGGTCGCGTCTCACGCGCCAGCGGCAGCATGAACGGGCTGCCGACGATGAGGCACGTGCCCTCGGCGCTGGCGAGCAGGAGCGACAGGCTTTCATGCCCGTCCCAGCCGCTGAAGAAACGCAGGGCGCCATGCGAGGCGCTGCCGGCGCCGAGTGCGCTGCCAAAGCCGAAGACGGCGACATTTTCCGCGCCCTGGCCGCGCGCGAGATGCAGCAGAGCGTTACGCCGCTCCACAAGCAGATCCACGGTGTCGCGCGCCGCTCCTACCGTCATCGCGGATCAGGACGAGACGAGGACAGCGGCGCCCAAGACGAGACGCTTCGAAATCGCGATGTCTGCAACGTTCAACATGTGACCCCTCTGCCGCGACTTTAGAGCCGTCTATGCATCGACATTGCAGGGTATCGGGGGCGTTGCTGTCCAATCGTATGTTTGGAACGGAGGTATAAGCCGGATTTATCACTCCCCGGTGCCACGACCATCCTGTCTTGCGACCGCTTGCGCCATGCGCGCGATGACGCGGGAGGGATGACTGTCGGGCCCGTCGATCCAGCTCGCGGTGAAGCTGAGATCGGGCAGCGGATCGGCCTCGACCTCGACGATCTGCAACTCGCCGCGTTCGAGTTCGCGGCCGAGGAAGACCGGCGTGATCACGGCTGCCCCGATGCCGTCGAGCACCATGCGCACCACCATCGAGAGCGAGGCGCTGCCATACATGCGCGGGGTCGAGATGCCGGCGCGCATCAGCATGTCGCGCACCTGCCGATAGGGCGAGCTGTTGGAGGGATAGGTGATGATCGGGAGCCCGGCGATGCGCGCGAGCGTGACCGGACCGGGGCCGAGGCCGACACCGGGCTTGACGACCCAGGCGAGCGGATAGGTGCAGAGCGGCAGGTTCTCCACCCGCGCCTCGAGCACCGGGCCGAGCAGGAAGGCGAGGTCGATCTGGCGCGCCATCAGATGCGATTGCAGCACATGGGTGCTGTCGACCTCGATCTCGAGGACAAGCGCCGGATAGGCGACGTGCACCTCCTCGATCAGCTTCGGCAACCAGGTCTGCACGATGGTCTCGGCGACGCCGATGCGCAGCGTTCCGCTCATCGTGCTCTGGTCGCGCGCGGCTTTCATCATGTCGCGGCGTACCTGCATCATCCGTTCGGCATGGGCGAGCAGTTCGTGGCCCTTGGCCGTGAGCTTGACGCCGCGCGCATCGCGCTCGAACAGGCGCACGCCCAGCGCCTGTTCGAGCGAGGCGATCCGCTGCGAGATCGCAGGCTGGGTTGTGCCGAGCTTCTCCGAGGCCGCACGGAGGCTGCCGAGCGCCGCTGCCCAGAAGAAGGTCTCGATATTGCGCAGGTCGATCATGGCGCGATGATGCCGAGCAGCCGGCCGGCTACCAACAAAAAAACCGGATGGCGGCACGAACAGGCTCGCCTTTCATGCCTGTCGACTGCGATCCGCCGGATACCGCAGCAAGAGCAGACGTTGAGCCAATGCTGGACGGGCAGGCTTGGTCAGCTCGCTATCCGGCCCGCGGAGCCTCGGCGCCAGGCCGCCGGCGTTTCACCGACCAGCCGGCGGAAAACCCGGGTGAAATGCGCCTGGTCGGAGAAGCCGGCATCGGCCGCGATCTCGGTCAAGGGCCGGTCGCCGGCCGCGAGCAGGCGCTGGCCACGCTCGATGCGGGCCTTGAGTTGCCATTGATGCGGCGGCAGCCCGGTCGAGGCCTTGAAGGCGTGGCTGAAATGCGATTGCGACATGCCGACGAGCTCGGCGAGATCCTGCAGCCGGATCGTCCCGGCCGCATGCTCGGTGATGTGATCGGTCACCGCCTTGAGCTGCCAGTTGCTCAGCGGGGCGCGCCGGCGCGGCGCATTGGCACGCACGCCGAACAGGTCGATCAGGACAGCGAGCACGAGCCCGTCGCCATAGAGATCATGGCGTGCATCCGGCTCGGCGCATTCGCCGGCGATCAGACGCGCCAAAGTAAGGATGCGCGGGTTCGAGAAGGCGATGCGCGGCTGCGCCAATCGCTCGGGCGACAGCGCCTCGCCCAGCCGCTCGCTGACCGTCGCGGCATCGAAATGCAGGTCGAGATGGCGGATGCGCATGCGCTGCTGCGTGCGCCCCCAGACCGGAACGCCGGCCGGCATGAAGCTGATCGCGTTGGCGCGGGCGCTGCTGGAAATGCCGGGCTCGTTCGGATTGAGCCTTGTCTCGAAATGGCCGCCGACCTTGTCGAGCACCACGAACAGGCGCGGGTGCTCCGAGACGTACTCGCCGGTCGCACCGGCCTGGCATTCGGCCTGCCAGAGATCGGCGACGACACCGTTCCAGACCCGGTATTTGAGGGATCCGATGACGCTGATGCCCTCGCGGATCGAACGCATGCGTGGCTGGAAACCCATGGCTAGCCTCCGGGGCGGCGAAAAATCGCCTTGCGGTGCGTGATCAAAATGCAACGTGGTCAAGACAATTGTAGACTGACGCCCAGGATCGTTCAATGCATGACAGGAACGATCAATCCCGCCCTGCGCGTTGCTGATATTGCCCAACGGAAAGCTGAACTCCGCCTTTGAACGATTCTAAATTTGATCAGTTCTGGAATGGCGGCATTTGCTGGGACCTGGATTGCAAATGTGCTACACGCAAAAGATGAAGACTAGATTTATTCTTGGGTCGACTGTCTCGTTCGCGGTGCTCTGTGCCGGCGCGGCTCTCGCGCAAGGGCAGTCCGCCCCGACGGTTCAGCTCGACACCATCACGGTCGAGGGCGATGGCGGTACCACGGCCGGTCCGGTGAACGGCTATGTCGCAACACGTTCGGCGACCGGCTCGAAGGCGAACACCTCGATCCTCGCGATCCCGCAGGCCGTCTCGGTGCTCGGCCGCGACGAGATCGACGACCGCAAGGCACTCAAGGTCGACGAGGCACTGCGCTACACCGCCGGCGTCGCCGCCCAGACCTTCGGCCCCGATCCCGATACCGACTGGATCTTCATCCGCGGCTTCCAGGCGACGCAGACCGGCGTCTTCATGGACGGGCTGCAGCTCTATTCCTACGGCTTCGGCGGCTTCCAGATCGATCCCTTCCTGCTCGAGCGTGTCGAGGTGCTGAAGGGCCCGGCCTCGGTGCTCTATGGCGGCTCGACGCCCGGCGGCATCGTCAATCTCGTCAGCAAGCGTCCTACGGGTAAGAATTTCGGCTATGTCGAGGCCGGCATCAACAATTGGGGCAATGCTTATACCGGCATCGATATCGGCGTCAGCGACAAGCAGGGCGTCTGGAGCACGCGCCTGACCGGCAGGCTCTCCGGCGGCGACCAGTACACCGACTATTCCAAGGATTTCCGCGGCATGATCATGCCGCAGATCAGCTACCAGCCCAATGGCGCCACCCGCTTCACCGCCTATGGCATGTATGCCGCGCTCGACCAGGTCCATGTCGGCGGCGGCTTCCTGCCCTATATCGGCACGGTGAGGAACGCGCCCTTCGGCAGGATCCGGCGCGAGGCCTTCTTCGGCGAGCCCGCAATCGACGATCAGGAACGCACCCAGGCCCTGCTCGGTTACGAGTTCCAGCATCAGTTCGCCAACAACTGGAACTTCACCCAGAACCTGCGCTACGGCGTGATGAAGGGCTCGCAGCTCGGCCCCTACGGCTTCGGCTATGCCGGCCCCGACGCGCCCTTCGGCGACCGCCTGCAGCCGCTCGGGCCTGACTATCAGCTCTATCGGATCGGCTTCCAGGAGCGGACGCGGGTACGGACCTTCACGGTCGACAACCGCATAGACGGCAAGGTCGTGACCGGGCCGCTCGAGCATTCGCTGCTGTTTGGCGTCGACTACAAATACTTCAACATCGACCACACTCAGGCTTCGGGCGGCGCGACCACGATCAGCGTCACCAATCCGGTCTACGGCGCGGCGCAGGGCCCGACCGGCGTCTATCTCAACCAGAACCTGAAGCATCACCAGATCGGCTTCTATGCCCAGGACCAGATCCGCTTCGGCGGCGGCTGGCTGCTGACGCTGAACGGCCGCTACGACTATGTCGACAAGAAGTCGGTCAGTCCGGCCGGCCTGCTGTTCTCGCCGACATACGACAAGAAGGAGGCGTCCTGGAGCGGGCGCGCCGGCCTCGGCTACGAGTTCGCCAATGGCCTGACCCCCTATGTCAGCGCCGCGACCTTCTTCACCCCGGTCTTCGACGCCGTGCCCAATCTGCTCGGCGGACCCGGCCAGCCCTTCCGCCCCGAGGAAGGCCAGCAGTTCGAGGCGGGCATCAAATACAAGCCGACTTTCATGGACGCGCTGCTGACGGCCTCGGTCTTCCACATCAGCAAGCGCAATGTGCTGAATCCCGCCCCGACCGCGCTCAACCCGTTCGCGCAGCAGCAGCTCGGCGAGGTCACCTCGCGCGGCTTCGAGCTCGAGGCCAAGGCCAACATCACCAAGGACCTGAAGCTGCTCGCCTCGTTCACCGCCTTCGACCTGACGACGAAGAAGGACACCCGCCCGCTTCTGGTCGGCAAGACGCCGGTGGTCGTGCCGGAGGTCACCGGCTCGGCCTGGCTCGACTACACCGTGCCTGATGGCGCCTTCAAGGGCCTCGGTCTCGGCGCCGGCGTCCGCTATGTCGGCCGCTCCTTCGCCAATGCCGAGAATACGCTGAAGGTGCCGGCGGCAACCGTCGTCGATGCCGCGATCCGCTACCAGATCGGCAATTGGGGCATGGCGCTCAACGTCACCAACCTGTTCGACAAGGTCTATGTGAAGAGCTGCAACGGCCAGTCCGGCTGCGGCTATGGCGACGCCCGCACCGTCACGGTCTCGGCCAATTACCGGTGGTAGGGGCAAGGGACCCGCACGACATAGGAAGGCCGCGGCTCCCCGCCGCGGCCTTCGTCCATGCTAGACCCGCACGCATGAGCTTTAGTCTCCCGAGACGGCGCGACGCGCTCGCCATTCTGGCGGCGGCCACCTTGCCGCGCCCAGCGCTGGCCAACGACCTTCGCGTCGCGACCGTCGACTGGTCGGTGCTGGAGACCCTGATCGCGCTCGGCATAACCCCGGTTGCCGCTCCCGAATTGCTGCAGTTCCGCGAGGTCGCGGTCGAGCCTGTGATTCCGGCAGGTGTCACCGATCTCGGCCTGCGCGGCACCGTCAATTTCGAATTGCTGCTGCTCTCGCGGCCGGAGCTGATCTACTCCTCGAGCTTTTATGTCAGCTCGGAGCCCAGGCTCACCCGGATCGCGCCGGTCGAGCGCTTCTCGATCTATGTGCCCAGTCGCCCGCCTTACGAGCCGGCAGCGGCGATGATGCGCGCCATCGGCGCGCGCCTCGGCAGGAGCGATGAGGCCGAGCGCTATATCGCCGAGACCGAGGTGGAATTCGCCGGCCTGCGCGAGCGGTTGAAGCCGCATGCGGCGCGGCCGGTCATCCCAATCAATCTCGGCGATGCCAGGCATTTCCGCGTCTTCGGCGCCGACAGCATGTTCGGCGAGGTGCTGAAACGGCTCGGCCTCGCCAATGCCTGGACGGAGGCGACGAGCTATTCCGCCATGGCTCCGGTCGGCATCGAGGCGCTGGCTCGCATTCCCGATGCCTGGATCGCGCTGATCCCGCCGGTCCCCCCTGGCGCGCTCGACGTCCTCGCGGCCAGCACCTTCTGGAACGCTTTGCCGAGCATGCGCACAGGGCGCGTGCTGCAGCTTGCCTCGATCAATCCGTTTGGTGGCCTGCCGGCGGCGCGGCGTTTTGCGCGGCTTCTCAGCGAGGCGCTGCTGACGGAGCGGGCTCATGGCTGAAGCGGCTCTGCCCATGCGTTCGCCGCCGCTACGCCCATCGGCGATCTGGCTCGCCGGCGCCCTCGCGGCCGCGGCGCTCTTCGCCGCCGTCGTGATGACGCGGCCACCGCTTGCGGCTCCGGCCGAACTCGCGAGCACGCTGGAATCGATCCTGCTCTGGCACAGCCACGTGCCGCGCTCGGTCACCGCGCTGATCTGCGGCGCCGCGCTCGGGCTTGCCGGCCTGCTGCTGCAGCGCGTCCTGCGCAATCCGATTGCCGACGCCTCGACGCTCGGCGTTGTCTCGGGCGCGCAACTGGCGCTGACCTTCGCGACCGCCTTCGCTCCCGCGGCCATCGTCTTTTCGCGCGAAGGCGTCGCGCTAGCCGGGGCGATCGCGGCCGTTGCGCTGGTGCTCGGACTGAGCTGGCGGCGTGGGCTCGAACCTTTGACCGTGGTGCTCTCGGGCATGATCGTCGCAATGCTCGCGGCCGCCCTGAGCGCAACTGTCATCCTGGCCAAGGGCGAGTACATGCTCTCGCTCTTCATCTGGGGTGCGGGCTCGCTCAGCCAGCAGAGCTGGGATTCTGCCCTGTCGCTCGGCCCGCGCCTTCTGCTCGGCTGGCTCGCTGCGGCGCTGCTGTTGCGCCCTCTATCCCTGCTCAGCCTCGACGACGCTACGGCACGAAGCCTGGGGCTTGCCTTGCACGCCACCCGCATCGCCGTGCTCGGCGTCGCGATCTGGCTGGCGGCCAGCGTCACCGTCGAGGTCGGCGTCATCGGCTTCGTCGGCCTCGCCGCCCCGGCCTTGGCGCGCGAGATCGGCGCGCGCACCCCGCGCCAGCTCCTGCTGGCGGCCCCGGCCGTCGGTGCGTTGCTGCTCTCCATCACCGATAGCGCCGTCCAGTTGCTCGGGTCCGGCTTTGCCGATTTCGCGCCGACCGGCGCTGCCACCGCCTTGTTCGGCGGCCCCTTGCTGCTCTGGCTGATGCATCGCGTGCCGCCGTCGCCGCCCGCGCAAGCCGTCGATGCCATGGCTCTGACGCGCCGGATCGCGCGGCCGTCGCTCTGGCTTGCCGCGCTCGCCCTGGCGATTGCCGCAGTCGCCATGCTTGGTCTCGTCCTTGGGCGTGGGCCACAGGGCTGGGGGCTGGCGACCGGCGACCTCCTTGCCGAACTGCTGCCGTTCCGCGGACCGCGCCTGATTGCGGCCGGGGCCGCGGGAGCCCTGCTCGGCGCCGCCGGCTGCCTGATGCAACGTCTCACGGCGAATCCGCTGGCCGGGCCGGAAGTGCTTGGGGTCAGTGCCGGCGGTGGTGTCGGCCTGACGCTGGCGCTCGCGCTGCTGCCATTCAGCCCGTTCTCGATGCTCGCCGGCATCACCGGCGGTTCGCTCGCCGTGCTTCTCCTCATGCTGGTCCTTGCGGGCCGACCGGCTATCGGCTGGCAGCGCCTGCTGCTGGCCGGCATCGCCATGGGCGCGCTCTGCATGGCCCTGGTCTCGATCGCGCTCGCCAAGGGGGATCTGCGCGCCTATGTGCTGCTGACCTGGCTCTCGGGCTCGACCAACCGGGCCGGCGAGATCGAAGTCTGGGTCGGTTTGGCCGGCTGCCTGGTCCTGCTCGCTCCGCTCTTCCTGGCGACGCGCTGGCTCGATCTGATGCCGCTCGGCGAAGCGACGAGCCGCAGTCTCGGCCTCGGCGTCGAGCGCAGCCGCCTCATCCTTGCTGCCGTCGCGGCGCTGGCGACCGCGGTCGCCTCGCTGCTGATCGGCCCGCTCAGCCTGATCGGTCTGATCGCGCCGCATGTGGCGCGCCTCGCCGGCTTCGCCCGCAGTCGCGATCAGCTCGCCGCCTCGCTCCTGATCGGTTGCGGCGTGATGATCCTGGCCGACTGGCTCGCCCGCCTCGTCGCCTTCCCCTATCAGGTGCCGACCGGACTGTTTGCGGCCCTGATCGGCGGCCCCTATCTGATCTGGCTGTTGAACCGCACGGGAAGCCGGCATGCCTGACGACATCACCCTGCACGCGAGCACGCGGGTCGCCTTGACCGACCCGGCCGGCATGCTCGACCGGCTCTGCGACCACTTCGTCGACCATGGCACGGTGACGCGAGAGGTTGGCAATGCCCGGCTTGATGGCACCTTCGGAGCGGTCCAGCTGACGCTCGAAGCGAATGCGCTCGCCATCGCCGTCACCTCGCCGAGCGAAAGCTATCTCTTCGTCGTCAAATCCTCGATCGCCGAGCATCTCGTCGAGTTCGCTGATGGCGAGAGCATCGCGCTGCACTGGCAAGGCGACGCAGTCGGGGAGACCCGCATCCCCTATTTCCGCGAAGTGGTGGTGCGCGGCGCCCGCGACATCACCCCGGCGATGCGCCGAGTCACCGTTGCCTGCGACGATCCCGGCCATTTCACCAGCGGCGGCCTGCATGTTCGTGTGCTGATCCCGCCGCGCGGGCGCGAGCCGGTCTGGCCCAGCGTCGGCCCCGACAGCCGGGTGATCTGGCCGGATGGCGAGGATGCCCTGGCGAAGCGCACCTATACGATCCGTGCGATCGATCATGCCCGCGGCGAGCTCGATATCGACGTCGTGCTCCATGACGACTCGCCAGGCTCGCTCTGGGCGCGCGAGGCGAAGGCGGGCGACCGTGTCGGTCTGCTCGGCCCCGGCGGTGGCGATGTGATCTCCGCCGACTGGTATCTGCTTTGCGGCGACGAGACCGCGCTGCCGGCGATTGCGCGCATCGCCGAGAGCCTGCCGAGCTCCGCCCGCGCCAGCATCGTCATCGAAGTGGCGGACGCCGCCGAGCGGCAGGAGATCGCCTCCGACGCATCGATCCAGGTGACCTGGCTGCACCGCGACGGCGCGCCGGCCGGCTCGACCGACCTGTTGCCACAAGCGGTGCGCAGCATCGCCTTGCCGGAACAGGGCAGCCCCTTCGTCTTCGCCGGTTGCGAGCAGGCCGCTGCGCGGGCTATCCGCAAGCATCTTCGCGGCGAACGGCAGCTGCCGAAGGACCGCCATCTCGTCGCCGCCTATTGGCGTCGGGGCCATGCCGATGTGCACGATCATGGTGAGTGATGCAGACTGAAGCGATTGCGAGCGCGGCCGAGCGCTCCCCTGCCATGCCGCTAGCGATCGAGGCGATACCGCAGACGAGCACCCCGTGGTTCACCCTTGAGGGCGTCGGCTTCTCGATCGCGGATCGTGTCCTGCTCGAACCGCTGTCGCTCGATCTCGACGCGGGCAAGGTGATCGGCCTCCTCGGCCATAACGGCTCGGGCAAGTCGACGCTGGTGAAGCTGCTGGCGCGGCAGCAGCGCCTCTCGCGCGGCACCCTTCGCTTTGCCGGACGCCCGATCGAGAGCTGGGACAGCCGCGCCTTCGCCCGCAAGGTCGCCTACCTGCCGCAGCAGACACCCCCCGCCGCCGGCATGCTCGTGCGCGAACTGGTCGCGCTCGGTCGCTATCCCTGGCACGGCGCCCTCGGTCGCTTCGGCCAGCGCGACCGCGACAAGGTTCGCGAGGCGATGGCGCTCACCGATGTCGAGCGTTTCGCCGATCGCCTGGTCGACACCTTGTCGGGCGGCGAGCGCCAGCGTGCCTGGCTCGCCATGCTGGTGGCGCAGGACGCCGAATGCCTCCTGCTCGACGAGCCGATCGCAGCGCTCGACCTTGCCCATCAGCTCGAGGTGCTGACGCTGGTGCGGCAGCTCTCGCATGAGCGCGGCCTCGGCATCGTCGTCGTGCTGCACGACGTCAACATGGCGGCCCGCTTCTGCGACGAGATCGTCGCGCTGCATTCCGGCCGCCTGGTCGCGCGCGGGACGCCAGAGCAGATCGTGCAGCCAGATATCCTGCGCGCGATCTACGGCGTCGAGGTCGGCGTGATGCCCCATCCGGACAGCGGCAGGCCGCTCGCCTTCGTTTGAGGCAGCTGTCGCGCGGAAGGGAGGGGCATTCACCGGCTTGACCACGAGCAGGCTCTCCGAGTGCAGCTATGGGCCTGGGACGGAATCCTCCTCACACGCTCTCGGTGGCTTCAGGCCTCCGAGACAAGTCTTGTCGAACGCCGATCCTGAGCATCGAGAACGGCCCTGCGAATGGCGTCTCGTTCGCGGAGCCTGACATCGAGCTCTGCACCAAGCCGCCATGAAGCCCAGAGAAACTCGACGGGATCCCTGAAAATACATTTGTGTCATCAAACATTCATTTGTATGGTCCATGGCAAAACCGCTGCCCCGCATGGATGGAGGCAGCCCGCATCCTCAGCATGGGGGGGCGGTTCGGAGGGTGGTCATGCGTCGGATCGTGCAAATCTCGGACACTCATCTCAGTCCGAACAAGCCGCATTTCGCCGGCAACTGGCAGCCGCTGAAGGCCTGGCTGGCGGCGCAGAAGCCCGATCTCGTCATCCATACCGGCGACGTCACCGTCGATGGCGCCGATGTCGACGAGGATTTCGGCTATTGCAGCGGCCTCCTGACGGCCCTCGGCGTGCCGGTCCTCAGCGTCCCCGGCAACCACGATGTCGGCGAGGCCCATCATCCGCACCAGCCGGTCGATGCGCCGCGCCTGGCACGCTGGCGCGGGCATCTCGGTGCGGATTTCTGGGTTCATGATGTCGAGAGCTGGCGGCTGATCGGCCTCAACTCGATGCTGTTCGGCAGCGACGAGGCCGATGAGGCGCGCCAGCTTGACTGGCTGGAGCAGCAGATCGGCGAAGCCGATGGCCGCCGCCTCGGCTGGTTCCTGCATCGGCCGCTCTTCATCGAAGCGCCCGACGAGGGCGACAAGGGCTATTGGAGCGTGCCGCCCAAGCCGCGGGCACAGCTGCTCGATCTCGTCCGCAAGCACGAGGTCGCCTTCGTCGCCAGCGGCCATCTGCACCGCGCCCACGACTTCGCGGTCGACGGCACCCGCTACATCTGGGGCCCGTCCTCCGGCTTCGTGGTCGGTCCCGAGCTGCAGCCCGGCATGGCCGGCACGACGACGCTGGGCGCCGTGACCTATGAGTTCGACGGCAGGGATTATGCCGCTGCGATCCATGAGATCGCTGCGTTGAAGACGCTCTGGATCGACGATGTGATTCACGAGGTCTACCCGCCGCGCGCCGCCTGAGACTGTCGCTGGCCCGAAAGGGCCGCTCTCCGACGACGTCAAACGCAAGAAGCCCTCAGGCCCCCGCACAGAAAGGTGAGCGACGTGGCAACGGTCACCCTGTCCTCCATCGCCAAATCCTTCGGTACCACCCGCGTGCTCGGCGGCATCGATCTCGACATCGCCGATGGCGAGTTCCTGACCCTGGTCGGCCCGTCCGGCTGCGGCAAGTCGACCCTGATCCGCATCATCGCCGGGCTGGAGCATCAGGGTGGCGGCGCGGTCGCGATCGGCGGCCAGCCGGTCGATCATTTGCGTCCGCATGAGCGGCGTGTGGCGATGGTGTTCCAGTCCTATGCGCTCTACCCGCATATGAGCGTGCGCCAGAACATCGCGCTGCCGCTGACCATGTCGCGCTTGAAGCTCTGGCAGCGCCTGCCGCTGCTGCGGGCGCTTTCGGCCCAGCGTCGCACGGTGATGCGTGGGATCGAAACCGATGTCGCCGCCGCCGCTGCCCAGCTCCAGCTCGAGCATCTGCTCGATCGCAAGCCGGCTCAATTGTCCGGCGGCCAGCGCCAGCGCGTTGCGCTGGGGCGCGCCATGGTCCGGCAGCCCGACGTCTTCCTGATGGATGAGCCGCTCTCCAATCTCGACGCCAAGCTGCGCGTCCATATGCGCACCGAACTCGCCGAACTGCACAAGCGGCTGGGCGCGACCTTCATCTACGTCACGCATGACCAGGTCGAAGCGATGACGATGTCGGACCGCGTCGCGATGATGGATTCAGGCACGATCCTGCAGCTCGGCACGCCCTCCCAGCTCTATGAGAAGCCTGCCTCGCTCAAGGTCGCGCAGTTCATCGGCAGTCCGGCGATCAACCTCCTGCCCGCAAGCGTAGGCGTCGGCGGCCGGCTCGAGCTGTTCGGCCGGCCGCTTTCGCTGGCCGTGCAGCAGGCCCAGGGGCAGGCGGTAACCTTGGGCGTTCGCTCCGAAGCGCTGTCGCTCATACAGGGCGAGCCCGCGGGGGCAGGGCGCGCCTGGTTCTCGGCCCGTTTGCGGCGCAAGGAGAATCTCGGCTCGGAGTACATCCTGCATTTCGATCTCGCCGGCCGCGACGTGCCGGGCGTGACGATGCGCACGAGCCCGGCGATCGCAGCGGGCGTCAGCGAGGCCACCGAGGTGACGCTTGGCTTCGACGAGGCCGCCTGCCATCTCTTCGCCGCCGATGGCGAGCGGATCGAGCCGCGCGGACCGGGCGTCGCGACCGCTTCCATCGTCCCGCTGAGGGCCTGAGCATGACGCTCGCGCTCGACATGCCCGTGCAACTCGCCTCCAGCCGGCGCCGTCGGCTCTGGATCGAGCGGGTCACCGGGCTCGGCTTCGCCGCGCCCGCGCTGCTGCTGCTGGTGCTGACGATCCTGGCGCCGCTCGCCGTGCTCGTCGCGCTCAGCCTGACCAATTATGAGTTCGGCGGCGTCGACCTCGATTTCGTCGGGCTCGCCAATTTCCAGAAGGCGCTGGCCGACCCGATCATCCGCCGCTCGCTGCTCAACACCTTGATCTACGTCGCGATCTTGGTGCCCGGCGGCGTCTTTGGGGCGTTGCTGATCGCCATCCTGATCCATCGGCGGACGCGCTCGCGCTCGCTCTACGAGGTCATCTATTTCCTGCCGGTGACCTCGACGCTGATCGCGATGGCGACGGTCTGGCAGTTCCTGCTGCATCCCTCGCTCGGGCCGATCAACGGCCTGCTGAAATGGCTCGGCTTTGCGCCCGTCGCCTTCCTGAGCGAGCCCTCTACCGCGCTGGCGACGCTCGCCGTGCTCGGCATCTGGCAGATCCTCGGCTTCAACATGATCCTGTTTTTGGCCGGGCTGACCGCGATCCCGCGCGATCTCTACGAGGCCGCCGATATCGACGGCTGCTCGGGCGGCATCGACCGCTTCCTGACCATCACCTGGCCGCTGCTCGGGCCGACGACGATGTTCGTGGTGATCACGACGATGATCACCGCCTTCAAGATCTTCGACACGGTGGCGGTGATGACGCGCGGCGGCCCGGTCGGCTCGACCGAGGTGCTGCTCTACAACATCTATCTCGAAGGCTTTCAGTATTTCCACACCGGCTATGCCGCGGCGCTGACCTTCATCTTCCTCGCCTTCATCCTCGTCTTCTCGGCCGTGCAGACCTTCGCCCTCGACAAGAAGGTGCACTACTGATGTCGGCCTCAGCTCTCCCCGCTGCGACGGTCTCTCCCGCACATTCGACGGCGCGCCGCTTTCTTTCGCTCGTCCTGATCCACGGCGTGCTGATCGCCGGGGCGCTGTTCATGCTGGCGCCGTTCATCTGGATGCTGGTCACCTCGATCAAGCCGCCGGCCGAGATCTTCAGTGCCGAGATCGCGCTCTGGCCGAAGCAGTTCTATGGCATCGAGAACTATCGCTTCGCCATGGAGAAGGCGCCGCTGCTGCGCTTCGCGCTGAACGGCGTCATCCTCTGCGCCGGCATCCTCGTGGTGCAGCTCCTCGTCGCGATCCCCTGCGCCTATGCACTGGCGAAGCTCGATTTCCCCGGGCGCAACCTGCTCTTCGTGCTGGTGCTGCTCGGCCTGTGCATCCCGGTGCAGGTGCCGGCGATGCCACTCTATATCGGCCTCGCCCAGCTCGGCCTGCTGAACACCTATTTTGCGATGATGGTGCCGTTCTTCCTGTCAGTCTTCGCCATCTTCCTGTTCCGCCAGTTCTTCCGCAGCTTTCCCGACGACATCATCAACGCCGCCCGGCTCGACGGGATGAGCGAGTTCGAGATCGTCTGGCGCATCGTCACACCCAGCGCCTGGCCGGCGATCGCCGCTTTTGCGGTGTTCTCGACCGTGGCGCACTGGAACGACCTTTACTGGCCGTTGATCGTCATCTCCGACGCCAAGCTCGCGCCGCCGCCGCTCGGGATGATGTTCTTCGCCGATGCCGAGACCGGCTCGAACTACGGCGCGCTGACCGCCGCAGCGACGATCCTGACCGCGCCGCTCGTCCTCGCCTTCCTGATCGCCAGACGCAGATTCATCGACGGCATCACAATGACCGGCGTGAAATAAGCCGACCACCGAAACGCCTAAGCCTGACGAAAATCCAGTTCTCTCAAGGAGATGACCGATGAAAGCTTTCGGCAGAACCCTGGCCGCCGCGGCGTTCGCGCTGGCCGCCTCGACGGCGGCGCGCGCCCAGGAGGTCACGCTCGACGTGCTCTATGCCTTCCCGGCCTTCGCCAAGTTCCACGAGCCGATCGCCGCGGAGTTCATGAAGAAGAACCCGAGCATCAAGATCAACTTCCGGGCCCCGGCGGCGAGCTATGACGAGGGGCATCAGGCGATGCTGCGCTCCTCCGTCACCAGCCAGCTGCCGGATGTCTATTACTCCGGCTTCCACCTTTTGACCGAGCTGGTCGAGACGCTCGACAAGCGCAAGCAAGTTGTCGATCTCGGCGAACTGCTCAAGGCCGAGCCGGAAGCCTGGCGCAAGGCCAACTATTCCGACGCGCTGCTCTCGCTCGGGCAGGTCGGCAGCAAGCAGGCGGGCCTTGCCTTCAACGCCTCGACGCCGCTGATGTATTTCAACGCCGAGCTGGTGAAGAAGGCCGGCGGCGACCCCGAGAAGATGCCGGACAACTGGGCCGACACCATCGCCCTCGCCAAGAAGATCCGCACCGCCGATGTCGCCGGCCTCGCCTACAACATCCACGATTGGCCGGATGACTGGCTCTGGCGCGGCATCGTCCAGCAGGGCGGCCACACCCTGCTCGACGCCAGCGGCAAGAAGGTCGCCTTCGGCGGCGATGTCGGCCTGAAGGCGCTGGAGACGCTGCGCAGCCTCGTCACCGAGGACGGCATGCCGCTGATCGACTGGGACCAGTCGCGCCAGCAGTTCATCGCCGGCAAGATCGGCATCTTCTTCGACACGCCGGCCCGCCTGCGCCAGGTCACCGACCTGATCGGCGAGCGCTTCACCCTGAAGACCGCCGTGTTCCCGATCGACGACAAGGCCAAGGGCACGCTGCCGACCGGCGGCAATGCGGCGATCATCACCGCCAAGGACCCGGCCAAGCAGAAGGCGGCCTGGGAGTTCGTGAAGTTCGTGACCGGGCCGGAGGCGCAGAAGATCGTCGTCGAGACATCCGGTTACATGCCGACCAATCTGCGCGCCGGCGAGGAGGCCTTTCTCGGCCCGTTCTACAAGGACAATGCCAATTTCCGCACCATCAACGGCCAGGTGAACCGCGCCTCGCCCTGGCAGGGCTATCCGGGCGGCAACTCGGTCCGCATCTGGCGCCAGCAGCGCGAGGTCATCGCCGGCGTGATGCGCGGCGAGATCCAGCCCAAGGCCGGCCTCGAGCGCATGGTCTCCGAGACCGAAGCGCTGATGAAGTGACATTGGTCTGACCAGCACATCGCCGCCCGGCACTGACGCCGGGCGGCATCCCATCTGAACCCTCATCCTGAGGAGTCGCGAAGCGGCGTCTCGAAGGATGCTTCAGGAGGCTCCGGAGACAGCTGGAGCATCCTTCGAGACGCGCTCTGCGAGCGCTCCTCAGGATGAGGGCTGAGGTTCCGATCC
>NZ_JBNNPK010000015.1:0-164538 GCF_050275675.1 Allobosea sp. NPDC003192 | reverse complement strand
TGCGACCCCGGCGCCGCCTTGTGCTGCACATAATCGGTGGTCGAGAGGTACATCAGGTCGGGCTTGAAGCTCTCCAGCAGCTTGACGCCGGCGGCAAAGACGAACTCCGAGAGATCGGCCGAATAGACCGACGGTACCGGCAGGCCGACGAAGCCGAGGACGTCGTCGATGCCGTTCTCGGCCCTGTTGGCCTTGTCGGCCTTCTCCGAGGAGAAGGCGATCGCGCTGCCCGCCGAGAAGTCGAGGCCCTTGCCGAGCAGGGTCCGGAGCTTGTCCTTGGCGGTGACCATCGCGACCTTGAGGCCGGCCTGCTGGAAGGCAGCGAGGATGGTCGGAGCGCGCAGGAAGCGGGCATCGTTCATCATCACCTCTTCCTTCGCCTCGCGGTCGTAGAAGAAGTTGCCGGCGATGCCGTGCCAGGAAGGCGGGCGGCCGGTGATGATCGAGAGGTTGTTCGGGTTGGTGAAGCTCGGGATCACCGAATAGGCGTGCGTGCTCGCCCCAGTCTTCATGATCCGGTCGAGGTTCGGCGTCAGCCCCTTGGCGCTGGCCGCCTCGATATAGGCCGGCTCCGAGCCGTCCATGCAGATCACCACCGTCGGACGAACCGGACGGGCATAGCTGCGCCCATTGGCGACGACATCCGCGCCAAGCTTCGAATGCATGTTCATCACAAACTCCTCAGGCGGCGCCGATCAGCGGATCAGGGCGCGGACGCGGGACGAGACCAGGTCGGCGATCAGGACCATCGCCAGGATGACAAGGATGCAGGTCGCTGTGTCCTGGTACTTGAAGAGCTTCATCGAGGAGACGAGCTCGAAGCCGATGCCGCCGGCGCCGACCATGCCGAGCACGGTCGACTGGCGCACATTGGTCTCCAGCCGATAGAAGATCGTCCCGAGCCAGGCCGGCAGGACCTGCGGCAGCACGCCGAAGAAGAAGGTCTTGAACGGCCCGACGCCGGCCGAGCGGAAGGCCTCCAGCGGCCCTTCGTCGATATCCTCCATCGCCTCGGCGAAGAATTTGCCGAGCATGCCGGCGCCGTGGATGGCGAGCGCCAGCACGCCGGCGAAGGGGCCAAGGCCGATCGCGGCGACGAAGATCAGCGCCAGGATGATCTCGTTGATGCCGCGCATGCAGTTGAGCAATTGCCGCGTCGCATGGAAGACGACAGGACTCGGGCTCAGATTGCGCGCGGCGAAGAAGCAGACCGGCAGGGCGATGACGACGCCGAGCAAGGTGCCCCAGACCGCAACCTGCAGGCTTTCCAGCGCCGGCCGCCACAGCCGTTCGAGGAATTCCGGATTGGGCGGTACCATCCGGACCAGGAAGTCCCACATATAGGGGATGCCGTTCCAGAGATTGCTGGCGTTGATCTGGGAGCCGACCGCGGCCCACCACAGAAAAACCAGGGCGGCGAGGGTGACGAAGCCGACGCCCCACCAGCCGAAGCGGCCTTGCGGGGGACGAAGGACGAGTTGCAGCGTTCCGAACGACATGGCTCAGCTCCCCGTCAGGCGGTTGCGGTGGCGATCATCGGCGCCAGCACGGGCTGGCTCGCCGGACGGGGCTTCAGCACGCGGCTGATGCCGGGGTCCTCCAGGCCGGGATAGATCTGGTGGACGATCTCGGAGGTGAGCTGGTCCGGCGTGTCGTCGAAGATCACCCGGCCGCCGCTCAAGCCGACGATGCGCTCGCCGAACTCGACGGCGTAGTCGACCTGGTGGAGATTGCAGATCACCGCGATCCCCTCCTCCTTGCAGATCGCCTTGAGGTAGCCGAGCACGATGCGCGAGGTCTTGGGATCGAGGCTCGCCACGGGCTCGTCACAGAGGATCACCGCCGGCTGCTGGGCCAGCGCCCGGGCGATGCCGACGCGCTGCTGCTCGCCGCCGGAGAGCTGGTCGCCGCGCGAATTCGCCTTCTGGGCGAGCTCGACCCGCGCCAGGCAATCCATAGCGATCGCAACGTCCTCTCTCGGGAAGAGCTGGAGCATGGATAGGAAGGAAGACAGGCCAGCCATCCGGCCGACCAGCACGTTCTTCAGCACCGAGAGGCGCTTCACCAAGTTGTGGTGCTGGAAGATCATCGCCACCGGGCGCTTGCCGGCGGCTCCGCGCTTCAGATCGAGCACCTTGCCGTCGATGACGGTCCGCCCGGCATCGGGCTGCGCCAGCCCGTTGATGCAGCGCAGCAGCGTCGACTTGCCGGCGCCGCTGGGGCCGAGCACGACGAGGAACTCGCCGGCTTTGACGCTGAGGTCGATGCCCTGCAGGACCGGGCGGCCCGCATAGGACTTCTTCAGCCCTTCGATCTTGATCATGCCGCTTCCTCCGCCGGTCGCTTTTTGCGCGACTACTTCATCTTGGTGAGATCGAGCTTCAGCACCTTCGCGGTCTCGCGAATGATGTCGTAGGCTTGGTCGTTGGTCTCGACGAAGCGGTTGAGCTTGCCCTGGTCGGCCCAGGTGATGTCCCGGATGTTCAGGAAGGCGGATTTGATGTTCGCCTTCAGGTCGTCGGGGAGGTTCTTGCGCCAGCAGGTCGGCGATTCCGGGATCGGGTCCGACTCCCAGACGACATGGATGTCGGCGCGATCGACCAGCTTCTTCTGCACGGCTGCATCGAGGATGCGGTCGGCGATCGTCGCGGCGTCGACGCGCTTGTTGGCGACGGCGAGCGCATTGGCATCGTGCGAACCGGTGAAGAGGACGCGGCCGAAATCCTTCTCGGGATCGAAGCCGAGCTTCATCAAACCGGCCTTCGGGAAGAGATGGCCGGAGGTCGAGGACGGATCGACGAAGGCGAAGGTGCGGCCCTTCAGGTCCTTCCAGTCGCCGATGCCGCTATCCTTCCGCGCGATGATCTGACTGCGATAATAGCTGCGGCTCGACTTCGCCGTTTCGGCGGTGGCGAAGGCCTCGATCGCCGCGACCGTCGTGCCGAGCACATAGGAGAACGGGCCGAGATAGGCGACGTCGACATGGTTCGAGCGCATCGCCTCGATCACGCCGTTATAGTCGGAGGCGACGAAGCCCTGTACGGGGATGCCGAGGTTCTTCTGCAGCGCGGCGAGGAGCTGCGCGCTCGATTCCAGCATCGCCCGCGAATCCTCTGATGGGATCAGCCCGACGCGGACCAGCTTCGTCTGGGCCCGGACCAGGGCCGGCGCTGCCAGCAGCGCTCCGGCGGCCAGCGAACCTTTGAGTATCGTGCGACGCGTGGTGGTCATGTCATCCTCCCAAGATGATCCGGCGATCTTTTTGATCTGCCGGTGAGCCGTTATGGGCGTCGTTGCCCGCTTGGTTCTCAGGCGGCCATAGCCGCCTGCCTTCCGATGAAGTTGCGGCCGCGCTCGCCTTCGAGCGCCTTGCCGACGAGGCGGTTCCATTCGCCGGCCGAGACGCCATAGGCGGACGGATCGGTCGCGACGCCGAGATCCCTGAGGAAAGCGCCGAGGCGTTCGGCGCCGGCTTCGAGATCGGGACCGAAGACCCGGCGCAGCGCCGCGTCGCATTGCGGCTGCGCGCCCATCGCCCAGCGCATCACCATCGGCAGCGAGAAGGAGCAGGCGATGCCGTGGATCGTGCCGCTCTTCAGCGTGATGTCGTAGGAGATGTTGTGGGCGAGCGCCGTCTTGGTGTTGGAGAAGGCAAGGCCCGCCAGCAGGCTGGCGCGCATCTGCCGGGTCCTGAGCTCGACATCGTCCAGCCGCTCCAGCAAGCGAGGTAGTGTCTCGATGATCTCCCTGGCGGCCTCGACCGCGTAGTTGGCCGAGACCGGATTGCCGTTGACGTTCCAGATGCTTTCAAGCGCATGCGAGAGGGCATCGAGCCCGGTCGCCAGCGTCAACCCGCGCGGCGCGCCGACCGTCAGAGAAGGGTCGAGCACCGCCGTCTCGGGGTAGAGCATGGGGTGGGCGAGCGAATACTTGCTGCCATTGGCGGAGTCCCAGACCGTCGCCCAGGAAGTGACTTCGGAGCCGGTACCCGCCGTGGTCGGCACGGCGATGATCGGGATGATCGAGGTCTCGTCGAGCGGCGTCTTCTCGGTCAGGTGCCGGCGCACTGTCTCGAAATCGCCGTTGCTGGCGGCCAGCACCTTGGCGGCGTCGATCATCGAGCCGCCGCCAAGCGCAACGATGACCTCGGCCGGCTCGGCCGCGCCGAACTGGCGGCAGGATTCGGCAAGATCGGCGCAATCCGGATTGGTCTCGATATTGGTGATCGAGACGACCGGCGCACCGGCGACCGCGGTCAGCCGGGCGGAAAATTCGCGGAAAAGCGGCTGGTCATAGGTGACGAGGGCCCAGCGCCGCCCAGCGATCAGACCGGCGACCTCATCGAGGAGACCGTTACCGAACCGGATCTTCACGGGGTTCCAGTACGCCCAGTTCATGCGGTCCATCCCTTGCAATGCGCCTTGCCGGCTGCGTTGGGGAGGATGCTCACAGAGCTGAGTTTCTATAACAAATTGATTTTTTGATCCGAATAGATAGCAATTCTCTATGCGTTACACTCAGCTCAGATCGTTCCACAATGTCGCGAATGCGGGCGGCTTCAATGCCGCCGCCGAGGCGTTCAACATCAGCCAGCCGACCCTGACGGCGCAGGTCGGCGCGCTGGAGGAGGAGTTCGGCGTCGAGCTCTTCGTCAAGCGCGGCAGGCGGCGCGAGCTGAGCGATACCGGGCGCCAATTGCTGGGGATCACCACCCGCCTCTTCGCCGAGGAGGCCGAGGCGCTCGCCTTCCTGACGGAGTCACGCGAGCTCAGGACCGGCCGGCTCTCGATCGGCGCGGTCGGGCCGTTCCATGTCACCGAGATGCTCGCCGCCTTCAACCAGGCCTATCCGGGCATCGATCTCGCCGTGAAGATCGGCAACTCGACCGAGGTGCTCGACGATCTCGCCAGCTATCGCTGCGACGTCGCGGTCCTGGCCTATATCGACGAGGACGACCGGCTCCTGACCATCCCCTATCGGCGCCATCCGGTCGCGGTCTTCGTCCGGCGCGATCATCGCCTGGCGGGGCGCCGCAGCATCCGGCTGACGGAACTCAACGGCGAGCCGGTGATCGCGCGCGAACAGGGCTCGACGACGCGGCGTGCCTTCGAGGGCGCATTGGCCATGACGGGCACGAAGCCGCGCCTCGTCATGGAGATAGGCAGTCGCGAAGCCATCCGCGAGGCGGTGATTCGCGGGCTCGGCATCAGCTATGTCTCGGAGGCCGAGTTCGTTCCGGACGAGACGCTGCGGCTAATCCCGATCGAGGGGGCGGAGGTCTACACCTATGCGCATGTGGTCGTGCTGAAGCAGCGACAGACCAGCCGGATCATCAAGGCCTTCCTCGACGTGGTCCAGCGCACGCGCGATGCCTTCAGCGTCGGTTCATAGGCGCTGATCTAAAAAGGAATTTGGAGCGGGCGATCGGGATCGAACCGACGACATTCAGCTTGGGAAGCTGACGTTCTACCACTGAACTACGCCCGCATGCCTGCCCGTATAGCCGGGCAGAGCCGCAACCGGCAAGCCGGCCGATCCGAGATTCCGGCTGTAAACGAAAAAACCGCGCCGAACCCCTGTCGTTCGGCGCGGCCTATGTCAGACGCGAGGCGTCTTACCAGCAGCCGTAATAGCCGCAGCCATAGTAGCCGTAATGGCGGCGCGACGAGGCGGCGATGACCGCGCCGCCGACGGCACCGGCAACGACGCCAGCCGCGACCGCATTGCTGGCCTGGGCATTGGAGCGGCGGAAGCTCTGGAAGACCTCGCTGCGGCAACGCTCGAAAGCGCGGGTGCCGGGGCGGTGGCCGGCATCGAGGCAGACCTGGTCAGATTCGGCCGCCGATTGCTCGACGCTCTGGCAACCGGCGAGGCCAGCGGCGAGAACGCCGGCAATGATGAGGGCGCGCATGAGAAATCCTTTCCCTGTAGGCGTTTGACTACGAAAGCCATGAAACGGGAAGCGGTCAACTGGCTCCCGTCCGTGACACAAGCATGAACACGCCGCAGACCGAGGCCGGCGTCGTCTCCCGCGCTTGCAGCCATCTGACACGGAATCGCCATCTTGTCGCCCCGTAGGTTGCCATCGCGACACTATTCGGCTGTTGGACAAGAATTTGCAGCTAAGGAAGGGTTGAGCCGGCCGCGCGGACCGAGCGCCTCTCCCGTCGCCTAGCTCCGAAAATGCTTCGAGAGCTTCAGCGCCTGGCCCTGGTAGTTCGAGGTGCCGATCGCGCCGTAGAGGGCGTCGGGCTCGGCCGCCATGCGCTCGAAGGCGAGGCGCCCGACCACCTGCCCGTCCTCGAGCAGAAAGGGCACCTCATGGCTCCTGACCTCGAGCACGCCGCGGCTGCCGGGGACGCCGCCGGCACCGACGCCGAAGCCCGGATCGAAGAAGCCGGCATAATGGACGCGGAATTCGCCCATCGCCGGGTCGATCGGCGCCATCTCGGCGGCGAAAGCCGGCGGGATGTGGATTCGTTCCTTCGAGGCGAGGATGTAGAACTGGTGCGGATCGAGGATGAGCCGCTTGCGCTTGGCCGGGATCGGCGTCCAGAAATCGTCGATCTCGTAGCCACCGACACGATCGACATCGATCACATCGGTGAAGCGCTGGGCCTGGTAGCCGATGATCTCGTTCTCGGCATCGCCCAGATGGATGCTGAACAGCAGGCCGTTGCGGATCGTCGCAGGCCCGTCGACCAGGGCCGTATGGCGATGGACCTCGCGCAGCTCCCGGTCGGATACGCGAAAGCCCTCCGCCTCCTCCTGGCCGGAGCCGCGGCGGCGGAAGCGCAATTGGTTGAGGCGGCTGCCCTTGCGCACCTTGATCGAAAAGCTCGACGGCGAGATCTCGGCATAGAGCTTGCCGGAATAGCCTCCGGCGACGCTGTCGAAGGCCTCGCTGCGGTCGGCGATCAGGCGGGTGAAGACGTCGAGCCGGCCGGTCGAGCTCTTTGGATTGGCGAAGGCGGAGATCGTCGCCGGCAGTTCATGCAGCGACTCCATCAATTCGACGACGTAGACGCAGTTCTTCTCGAGGATCGCGCCCTCTTCGAGCGAGACCTCATCCTGGGTCAGGTCGGCGAGCACCTGGGCGACGCTCTTGTTCGGCCCGGGCAGGAAGCTGGCGCGGACGCGGTAGGCCTTGTGGCCGAGCCTGAGGTCGAGGCTCGCCGGCTGGTACTGGCTCTCGGAGAAGGCGCCGGAGGTCGAACGAACCATGCCGCGATGGACGAGCTTGCGGATGTCCTGGCGCGGCAGCACGCCGGAGGGGCCGGCGAGCGAAGCCGGTGCGGTCGCGATCTCGGCCAGCATGTCGGGCGATGTCGCCATGGCGCTATCAGACCACCTTGTGAAGTGCGGCGCAAAGCCGGCTCGCCGCGAGATTGATCGTTCTTCTTGCCGTGCCGGAGCGCGGCTGGCGAGTCCGGCGACGCGTTGTCCACATGCCCGCTCGCTTGCGCCAGGGTCGACCCATGCAACCGATAGGCGGCATTGACGCTGCACTGCCCCGAGTCCTAACAAGGCCTTCCCGCCGCCCCGGCGAGAGCCGCGTGGAGGCGGCACGGAGCCGCGATGATGTATCAGGCCGAAACGCATGGCGTGCGCGTCACCGCCTCGCCCAAGTTCATGGACTCCGAGTCCACTCCCGATCAAGGCCGGTATTTCTGGGCCTATACGATCGAGATCGAGAATCTGTCGCCCCACACCATGCAGCTGATGACGCGTCACTGGTTCATCACCGATGGCCGCGGCGAGGTGCACGAGGTCCGCGGCGAGGGCGTGATCGGCCAGCAGCCGGTCCTGCAGCCGGGCGAGCGCTTCAGCTACACCTCCGGCTGCCCGCTGATGACGCCCGACGGCAGCATGCGCGGCGTCTATGCCATGCTCGGCGAGGATGGCGCGCGCTTCGATGTCGAGGTGCCGCTGTTTCCGCTCGACTCGCCCTATGTGAAGAAGGTCCTGCATTGAACGCCACAGCTCCGACCGGGCAGCGCTACCAGCCGCTCGACATGCTCGCCCGCCTCGTCGCCTTCGACACGGTGAGCCATAAATCCAATCTCGACCTGATCGCCTTCGTCGAGGACTACCTCACGGGCTGGGGCGTGCCCTCCGTGCGCTTCCCCAATGCGACCGGCGACAAGGTGGCGCTGTTCGCCACGATCGGCCCGCAGGACAAGGGCGGCATCGTCCTCTCCGGCCATACCGATGTCGTACCGGTCGAGGGGCAGGCCTGGTCGCGCGATCCGTTCACTCTCCATGTCGAGGACGGCAAGGCCTATGGCCGCGGCTCGGTCGACATGAAGGGTTTCGTCGCGCTGGCGCTGGCGCTGGTGCCGGATTTCCTCGCCGCGGACCTGAAGACGCCGATCCACCTGTTCTTCTCCTATGACGAGGAAGTCACCTGCCTCGGCGTCGTCGACGGCATCGCCGCGATGGGCAAGAGCCTGCCCAAGCCGCGCGCCGTCATCGTCGGCGAGCCGACCTCGCTCGAACTCGCCGATGCCCACAAGGGCATCCGCACCTTCTTCACCGCAATCACCGGCTTTGCCGCGCATTCCTCGAAGCCGCACCTCGGCGCCAGCGCCGTCCATGCCGGAGCGCGGCTCGCCGCCGGCCTCGTCGCCATGGCCGACGAGCACGAGGGCCTGATCGACGAGAGCGGCCGCTTCGATCCACCTTACGACACCATCCATATCGGCAAGTTCCATGGCGGCATCGCCCGCAACATCCTAGCCGATCGCGCCGATCTCTCCTGGGAGGTGCGCACGCTGCCCGGCTCCGACCCCGAGGAGGTGCCGGCCCGTTTCGCCAAGTTGTCGGACGAGGTACTGGCCCGCATGCGCAAGACCGCGCCGTCGGCTGCGATCGAGACGGTAATGAGCTCGGACGTGCCGGGCCTCGCCCCAGATCCGGGCTCCGAAGCCGAGACGCTGGTGATGCGGCTCGCCGGGCGCAACCGCACCATCGCCGTCGCCTACGCCACCGAGGCGGGGCATTTCCAACGCGCCGGCTTGCCGACCATCGTCTGCGGCCCCGGCTCGATCGACCAGGCCCACCAGCCGGACGAGTACATCACGCTGGAGCAGTTCGCCGCCGGCGAGGCCTTCATGCGCAAGCTGATGGCGGAGTGCCGGGTGTAAACAACGCCGTCATTCTCGGGCGAAGCGTAGCGTAGACCCGAGAATCTCCTGACGAGAGGGCGCCAATCTGCGCCTTCTCCGGCTTGAAATGCTCGGGTCAAGCCCGAACATGACGCACTGCGATCACTCCCCCGCCGTGATCTCCGCCTCGACCTCGGCCGGGTCGAACTCGTAGCGGCGCGAGCAGAACTCGCAAGTGACGCCGAGAGAGCCGTCATCGGCGATCATCGCCTTGCGGTCGTCGGCCGAAAAGCCCTTGAGCATGCCGAGCACGCGCTCGCGCGAGCAGCGGCAGGCCTCGTGCACCGAAACGGGCTCGAAGACATGGGCGCCGCGCTCGTGGAAGAGCCGGTAGAGCAGCTGCTCGCTCTCCAGCAGCGGATCGAGCAGTTCGTGATGCTCGATCGTCCCGACGAGGGAGCGCGCCTCGGCCCAGGCATCGTCGCTGATACCGTCATCGTCGCCGGCAGCGAGGATCTCGTGCCCCTCCGGCGCGTCGCCGGGATGGAGATCGGCGGCGCGCAGGCGCTCGGGCGAGGTCGGCATGAACTGGACGATCAGACCGCCGGCGCGCCAGGCGAGACCGCTCCCGGTCAGGACCGTGCCAACGCCGAGGCGGATGCGGCTCGGAATCTGCTCGGACTGGCGGAAATACTGATGGCCGGCCTCTTCCAGGCTCTGCCCGTCGAGCGCGACGATGCCCTGATAACGGGTCGCGTCGGTGCCCTGGTCGACGGTCATGGCGAGATGGCCCTTGCCGAGCAGCTCGCCGGTCGAAATCGCATTCGCATCAATCGCCGCTGCGAGCCGGTCAGCATCGTAGCGGGCCATGGCGCGGTAGCAGTCGGGCGCATTGAAGTCGACGACCAGCATCGAGATCGGCCCGTCGCTCTTGGTCTGGAGCTGGAAACGGCCCTCGCCCTTGAGCGTGGTGCCGAGCATGACGGTCAGCGCCGCCGCCTCGGCGAGGACGCGCGCCACCGGCTCGGGGTAATGATGCCGCTCCAGGACCTGGTCGAGGGAGGGGCCGAGCCTGACGACCCGGCCGCGCACGTCGAGCGCCGGCACGGCGAAAGGCAGCACCCGGTCGTCGGGTGCGCCCGCTGGCGGAGCATCGGCCATCAGGCGGCCACTCCGCCGAAGCACCAGGCCAGGATGCCCTTCTGGGCGTGCAGCCGGTTCTCGGCCTCGTCGAACACAGCCGACTGCGGCCCGTCCATGACCTGATCGGTCACTTCCTCGCCGCGCGACGCGGGCAGGCAGTGCATGAAGATCGCATCCTTCTCGGCCCGGACGAGCAGGCGCTCGTCGACCTGATAGGGCCGCAGCAGGTTGTGGCGCGTGCCTTCCTCGTCGCCCATCGAGACCCAGCAATCGGTGATGACGCAGTCGGCGCCCTCGACTGCGGCCTCGGGCCGGGAGGTCAATTGCAGCTTCGCGCCCTGCTTGCGGGCCCAGTCGAGCAATGCCGGGGGGGGCGCGAGCTCCTCGGGCGTCGCGATGGCGAGCTCGAAATCGAGGCGGCCGGCGGCATGGACCCAGGAGGTCAGGACATTGTTGGTGTCGCCGGTCCAGGCAATGCGCTTGCCCTTGATCGGCCCCTTGCGTTCCTCGAAAGTCATGACATCGGCCATCACCTGGCAGGGATGCTGGCGCTTGGTCAGGCCGTTGATCACCGGCACGGTGGCGTACTTCGCCATCTCGACCACGGAATCGTGGTCGAGCATGCGGATCATGATCGCGTCGACATAGCGCGAGAGCACGCGGGCGGTGTCGGCGATGGTCTCGCGCTCGCCGAGCTCGATCTCCTGGCCGGTCACCATCATCGGCGAGCCGCCGAGCTCGCGGATGCCGACATCGAAGGAGACGCGGGTCCGAAGCGAAGGCTGCTCGAAGATCATGGCGATGACCTTGCCTTCGAGCAGGCGGTCACCAGCGGCCGCGGGCGTGCGCCGGCGGGCCTTGATATCCTCTCCAGCCTTGAGAATGGCGCGGAGCTCTCCGGCGGAGAAGTCCGAGAGATCGAGAAAGTGACGCATCGCAGACATCATGTTCACTCCGCCGCTGGCCGGGCGAGCTCAGCCTCGACCGCGCCCGCCGCCTTGTCGAGCCGCGCCACCGCCTCGGCCACCTCGCTCTCGCCGATGATCAGCGGCGGCAGCAGGCGCACCACATTGTCGCCGGCCGCGACGACGAGCAGGCCGGCGGCCCGCGCCTGGGCGACGAAATCGGTGTTCGGGGTCTTGAGCTTGAGGCCGAGCATCAGCCCCTCGCCGCGGATCTCCTCGATCACCTGGGGGTGCTGGTCCTTGAGCTGGGCCAGCGACTGGCGCAGGCGCAGCGCCGTCTTCTGGACGTTCTCGATAAAGCCCGGCGCCAGGATGACGTCGAGCACCGCGTTGCCGACCGCCATGGCGAGCGGGTTGCCGCCGAAGGTGGTGCCGTGCGTGCCGAGTGTCATGCCGGAGGCCGCCTCCTCGGTGGCAAGGCAGGCGCCCATCGGGAAGCCGCCGCCGATGCCCTTGGCGATCGACATGATATCGGGGGCGATACCGTTGTGTTCATAGGCGAAGAACTTGCCGGTGCGGCCGACGCCGGTCTGGATCTCGTCGAAGATCAGCATCAGGCCGTGCTCGTCGCAGAGCTCGCGCAGGCGCTTCAGGAAGCGCATCGGCACCGAGCGCAGGCCGCCCTCGCCCTGAATCGGCTCGATCATCAGCGCCGCGGTCTCCGGCGTGATCACCGCCTTAAGCGCCGCCTCGTCGTCGAACGGCACCTGGTCGAAGCCGTCGACCTTGGGGCCGAAGCCGTCGATGTATTTCTGCTGGCCGCCGGCGGCGATGGTCGCGAGCGTGCGGCCATGGAAGGCGCCCTCGAAAGTGACGATCCGATAGCGCTCGGGATGGCCCTTCGCAGCGTGATACTTGCGCGCCATCTTGATCGCGCACTCGTTCGCCTCGGCGCCCGAATTGGTGAAGAAGACGCGCTCGGCGAAGGTCGCCTCGCAGAGCCGGCGCGCGAGCTTCTCGCCCTCGGGCATCGTGTAGAGGTTGGAGGTGTGCCAGATGCGCTGAGCCTGCTGAGTCAGCGCCTCGACCAGATGCGGATGGGCATGGCCGAGTGCATTGACGGCGATGCCGGCGCCGAAATCGAGGTAACGGGTGCCATCGGCCGCGATCGCCCAGGCGCCTTCGCCACGCTCCAGCGCGATCGGAGCGCGGGCATAGGTCGGCAGGAGGACGGAAGACGTGGGGGAAATGGAAGCGGTGCTCATGGAGCGAAATCCTTGCGGCGAAACAGGAAGGTAGCGCGGAATTTCAGGCCGGGAACGGCAGGGTGGGACGCGAGGCGGCATGATGCCGGCACGATGCGACCCGCCGGCGACATTATCGTCGCTGGCCGTTCCCGCCGTCTCGTCGCGCGTCAAGCCGCATCGAAGGAAAATCCCGATCGCTCAAAAACATAAGCGCCGCCCTAGGGGGCGGCTGCGTCGCGGCGACTATGCAAAACCGGCCCGGCCCTGTCAATTCCGGCTGACTTGGGCCCGTCCCAACCGTTTGTTCCGCAAGCCGTTGGGATAAAACGATCTCCATTCTAAAAGTGAGAGACGGATTCACCGATCAGGGTGTGCCACCCTGATCGGATCCGGCTCTCGCGGCAGCGTTGCCGATTGGACTCACTGTTCCGCCGTCTGCGGTGATTGGCTGGGGAAAAGCCGAATTACGATTCGGCGACTCTTGTGGCCGAGTCAGGCCATCTTGTATGGTCCTCTTCGTCAGATACGACATCTCGTGCGGCGTCTCCAGTATCGTCAGTCCCGGGCGTAACGGCTTCCGTTTTGCGGCGGACGCTGCCGGTATCGGATTCCGCCATGATCTCTCCCTATGCCTCGCCGGCACGCTGGCGGGGCATGACGAAGACAGGTGCAACTCCATGACCGAAGCCGGAGCCTGGACCGACGAACGCGTCGAACTGCTCAAGAAGCTCTGGAATGACGGCCTGAGCGCGAGCCAGATCGCGGCGGAACTCGGCAATGTCACGCGCAACGCCGTCATCGGGAAGGTTCATCGGCTCGGCCTGTCCGGCCGGGCCAAGAGCCCGGGCTCGGCGACGCCGCGTCCGCGCAAGCCTGCCGCCCGTCCGCCGAGCCATCCGGCTGGCCATCAGAGCGGCGGCGCCGGGCTGACCCGCGGCAATACCGCCCTCGCCCCACAGTTCTCGCCCGAGATCGAAGCGGAGGCGCAGGTCGAGCGCGCGCCGGCGCCGTCCGAAGACGTGGTGGTGCCGTTTTCCGAGCGGGTCACGATCATGGACCTGCGCGAATACATGTGCCGCTGGCCGATGGGCGATCCGACTTCGCCGGAATTCCGCTTTTGCGGCGGCCGCAGCGCGACCGGCCTGCCCTATTGCGCCTATCACGCCCGCATCGCCTACCAGCCGGCAGCGGATCGCCGCCGCGACCGCAGCAAGGTCGCCCGCGCCTGACGACAGGCACTCGCGAAACGTTTACGGAAGCCGGCCTGTGGGCCGGCTTTTTCATGACCAGGGCTGGCAGGAGGACGTGATGGCTACGATCGCGATCTATCTCGGCGCGGCCTTGGCCGAGATCGCCGGCTGCTTTGCCTTCTGGGCCTGGCTGAAGCTCGACAAGCCGGTCTGGTGGCTGCTGCCAGGCCTCGTCTTTCTCGCAACCTTCGCCTGGCTGCTGACGCTGGTCGACAGCCCCGCCGCCGGGCGCGCCTTCGCCGCCTATGGCGGCGTCTACATCGTGGCGTCTCTGGCCTGGATGGCGCTGGTCGAGAAGGTCGCGCCCGACCGTTACGACCTGGCCGGCGCGGCGCTCTGCCTTGCCGGCGCGGCTGTCGTCATCGCCGCACCGCGCTGACGAACGCGATCAACCCCGCGCAAACGTCTCGTCGAAGGCGTAGCCGGCGCCGCGCACCGTACGCAGCGGATCCTTGGCGTTGGCCGGGGTGATCGCCTTGCGCAGGCGCCCGACATGGACGTCGACGGTGCGCTCGTCGATATAGACGTCGCGGCCCCAGACGGCGTCGAGCAGCTGCGCCCGCGAATAGACCCGGCCCGGCGCCTGCATCAGGAATTCGAGCAGGCGGAACTCGGTCGGGCCGAGATGCAGTTCGGCACCAGCCCGGCGGACGCGCCGCGTCGTGCGGTCGAGCTCGAGATCGCCGGCCGCGAGCAGGCCGGCGACATGGCCGGGCTTGGCGCGGCGCAGCAGCGCCTGGATGCGGGCGATCAGCTCGGGCAGCGAGAACGGCTTGACGACATAATCATCAGCGCCGGTAGCGAGGCCGCGCACGCGCTCGGTCTCCTCGCCGCGGGCAGTCAGCATGATGATCGGCACGCGCTCGGTGTCGCGGCGGGTGCGCAGGCGCCGGCAGAGCTCGATGCCGGAGAGGCCGGGCAGCATCCAGTCGAGCAGGACGAGGTCCGGCGTATGGTCGCGCAGATGCAGTTCGGCGTCGTCGCCGCGCGCCACGCTGTCGACCTCGAAGCCCTCGGCCTCGAGATTGTAGCGCAGGAGCAGGGTGAGCGGCTCCTCGTCCTCGACGATCAGGATGCGTGCGGGCATGTCAGGGTCCGTTCAAGCCCCGCCGGTTCAGCCATTGGCCGCCGGCAGGTCGACGAGGATGTTGGTGGTGTCGAGCTTCGGCCGGCTCTCGTCGATCGACTGGCCGGTAACGAGATAGTGGATGGTCTCGGCGATGTTGGTGGTGTGGTCGCCGATGCGCTCGACGTTCTTGGCGCAGAACAGGAGATGCGTGCAGAAGGTGATGTTGCGCGGGTCCTCCATCATGTAGGTGAGGAGCTCGCGGAACAGCGAGGTATAGAGCGCGTCGATCTCATCGTCGCGGCGCCAGACCTCCATCGCCTTCTGCTCGTTGCTCGCAGCGTAGGCGTCGAGCACGTCCTTGAGCTGGGCCTGGACCAGGCGGCTCATATGCTCGAGCCCGACCACGGCGCGATGTGGCGGCGAGAACTGGCCAGAGATCGCGACGGCGCGCTTGGCGATGTTCTTGGCGAGATCGCCGACGCGCTCGATATCGGCCGCGATGCGGATCGCCGAGATCAGCTCGCGTAGGTCGTTGGCGAGCGGCTGGCGCCGGGCAATGGTCAGCACCGCCTTCTCCTCGACATCGCGCTGGAGATTGTCGAGGCGCTGGTCGGCGCTGATGATCTTCTGGGCGAGCGCGGTGTCGCGGCGCACCAGCGCGACCGTCGAGTCGCCGAGCATGCGCTCGGACATGCCGCCCATCTCGGCGAGGCTGCGGCGCAGGCCCTCGAGATCGGCATCATAGGAGCGGACGATATGGTCGGACATCGGGGCGTATCCTTCGGGGCTGCCGACGATTTCAGGATGTCAGCCGAAACGGCCGGTGACGTAGTCCTGCGTCTGCTTCTTGTGCGGGTTCATGAAGATGGTGTTGGTGGCGTCGAATTCGATCACCTCACCGAGATACATGAAGGCGGTGTACTGCGAGATGCGCGCCGCCTGCTGCATGTTGTGGGTGACGATGACGATGGTGAAGTCGCTCTTCAGCTGCTCGAGCAGGTCCTCGATCTTGCCGGTCGAGATCGGGTCGAGCGCCGAGGTCGGCTCGTCGAACAGGATGACCTCGGGCTTCTGGGCGATGGTGCGGGCGATGCACAGGCGCTGCTGCTGGCCGCCGGACAGGCCCATGCCGGAGCTCCTCAGCTTGTCCTTGACCTCGTCCCAGAGGGCGGCGCGGCGCAGTGCGCCCTCGACGCGATCGTCGAGCTCCGACTTCGGCGGCTTCTCATAGAGGCGGATGCCGAAGGCGACGTTGTCGTAGATCGACATCGGGAACGGCGTCGGCTTCTGGAAGACCATGCCGATGCGCGAGCGCAGTTCGTTCACGTCGACATTGTTGGAGATGATGTTGCGGCCGTCGAGCAGGATCTCGCCGGTGGCGCGCTGCTCGGGATAGAGCGAATAGATGCGGTTGAAGATGCGCAGCAGGGTCGACTTACCGCAGCCGGACGGGCCGATCAGCGCCGTGACGTGGCGGTCGCGGAAATCGAGATTGATGTTCTTCAGCGCCTTGTGCTCGCCGTAGTAGAAATCGAGGTTCTTGACGGCGATGCGGACGGGAGCCTCGGCGTCCAGCGACTGCGGGCTCAGTTCCAGGGTCGAGAGCATCTGCATGGTCCTTCCGATCGGACGCTGTTCACTTGCCGCCGCGCACGATGCGCCGGGCGATGATGGAAAGCACGAGGATTGAGACGGTGATGATCAACGACCCCGCCCAGGCGAGCTGCTGCCAGTTCTCGTAAGGGGCCGAGGCGAACTGGTAGATCGTCACCGGCAGGTTGGAGACGCCGCCGACCAGGTTCGGCGAGAACCAGAAATTGTTGTTGAGCGCGGTGAAGATCAGCGGTGCGGTCTCGCCGGCGATGCGGGCGAGCGCCAGCAGGATGCCGGTGACCATGCCGGACTTCGCGGCACGCCAGGTCACCGAGGTGATGACGACGGAGGGCGGGGCGCCGAGCGCGGCACCCGCCTCGCGCAGCGAACCCGGAACGAGGCGCAGCATGTCCTCGGTGGTGCGCACGATCACCGGGATCGCGATGATGCCGAGCGCGACGCCGCCGGCCCAGCCGGAATAGCCGCGGAAGGGCTCGACCATGATCACGTAGACGAACAGGCCGATCAGGATCGAGGGCGCCGAGAGCAGGATGTCGTTGATGAAGCGGATCAGGTCGGCGAGCTTCGAGGCCTTGCCGTACTCGGCGAGATAGGTGCCGGCGAGCACGCCGATCGGGGTCGCCACGACGATGCCGAGCAGGGTCAGCACGATCGAGCCGACGATGGCATTGGCGAGGCCGCCGCCCTCGGTGCCAGGTCCGGGCGTGATCTGGGTGAAGGTCGAGGCGGAGAGCCCGCCCAGCCCCTTCACGATCAGCATGCCGAGGATCCAGAACAGCACGACGATCGCGATCAGGGTGAAGCTCGTCGCGATGATCTTCATCATCCGGTCGGCGGTGCGGCGGGCGGGTCGCACGCGGCCCCATTCGACATGCGGGGCGGCCGTGGTCTTGGCAGATGTCGCCATGGTCATGGGTCCAGCTCCGCTCAGTAGCGCTTCACCCGCGCCACCAGAAGGCGCGCGATGACGAGGACGACGAAGGTGACGAAGAACAGGATGCAGCCGAGCGCGATCAGCGCGTTGAGCTGCAGGCCGAGCGCCTCGTTGAACTCGTTGGCGATGCGCGAGGCGATGGTCGAGCCCGGGTCCATGACCGAGGCCGAGAGTCGGTTGGCGTTGCCGACGACGAAGGTGACCGCCATGGTCTCGCCGAGCGCGCGGCCGAGGCCGAGCATGATCGCGCCGATGATCGAAACGCCGGCCTGCGGCACCAGGACATGGCGCACGACTTCCCATGTCGTGGCCCCAATTCCATAAGCGCTCTCACGCAGCACCGACGGAATCTGGTCAAGCATGTCGCGGGTGATCGAGGCGATGAAGGGGATGATCATGAAGGCCAGGATGATCCCGGCGGTCAGGATGCCCAGGCCCGAGGGCGAGCGCGAATAGAGGATGGTGCCGACGATCGGCATGCCCTCGACGATGTTCGAGAGCGGGATCTGGACATAGGCGGCGAACAGCGGCGCGAAGACGAACAGCCCCCACATGCCATAGATGATCGACGGCACGGCGGCGAGCAGTTCGATCGCGGTCGAGACCGGCTGCTTGAACCAGGGCGGGGCGAGCTGCGTCAGGAAGACGGCGATCCCCAGCGAGAGCGGGACGCCGACGACGAGCGCGATCAGCGCGGTCGACAGGGTGCCGACGATGGCGGGCCAGGCGCCGTACTGCTCGTTCTGGGTGTCCCAGACGCTCGAGGTCAGAAAGCCGAAGCCGAACTCGCGGAAGGCCGGCCAGCCGCCGATGACCATCGAGACCATGATGCCAGCGAGCAGCACCAGCACGAACAGCGCCGCCAGGAAGCTGGCATTGCGGAAGATGAGATCGAAGGTCCCCATCGGGGTCTTGCGCGGCGGCGCGCTCGACGCGGCGAACTGATCGGTCACGGCAGCCATCCGTGGTTACTCCGGTCTCGAAAGGCGACTATCGGGGCGAAACGATATTCTGGTCGTCGCGGAAGCGGGGGCCGTGGCCGGCCCCCGCCCGGTATTCTCGTGCGGGAGCGATCAGAAGATCGGCTTGCCCGCCGGATCGGTGACGCCCTTCCAGGCGTTGCGGACCTGATCCTTGACGTTGGCCGGCAGCGGCACGTAGTCGAGGTCGAGGGCGAGCTGGTCGCCGCTCTTATAGGCCCAGTCGACGAACTTCAGCGCGGCCTGCACCTCTTCCGGCTTCTCGGGCTTGGCGTGCACGAGCAGGAAGGTGGCGGAGGTGATCGGCCAGGCCTGGGCGCCCTTCTGGTTGTTCAGCGAGATGCCAAAGCCGGGAGCCTCGTTCCAGTTGGCGTTGGCGGCGGCGGCCTGGAAGGCCTTGTCGTCCGGAGCCGGGAAGTTGCCGTCGGCGTTCTTGACGAGGGCGTGGGCCAGCTTGTTCTGCTTGGCATAGGCGTATTCGACGTAGCCGATCGAGTTGGCGACCTGCTTGACCGAAGCGGAGACGCCCTCATTGCCCTTGCCGCCGATGCCGACCGGCCACTGCACGGCCGTGTTGGTGCCGATCTTCGACTTCCAGTCGGCCGAGACCTTGGAGAGGTAGTCGGTGAAGACGAAGGTCGTGCCCGAGCCGTCCGAACGGTAGACCGGGTTGATGTTGGCGTCGGGCAGCTTGAGGTCGGCGTTCAGGGCGACGATCTTCGGGTCGTTCCACTTCTTGACGGTGCCCATGTAGATCTCGGCGATCAGCTCGCCCGAGAGCTTGAGCTTGCCCGGCTCGACACCGGCGATGTTGACCGCCGGAACGACGCCGCCCATCACGGTCGGGAACTGGATCAGGCCGTCCTTGGTGAGGTCCTCGCCCTTGAGCGGGGCGTCGGTGGCGCCGAAGGCGACGGTCTTCGCCTTGATCTGGCGGATGCCGCCGCCCGAGCCGATCGACTGATAGTTCAGGCCGACGCCGCTCTCCTTCTTGTAGGCCTCGGCCCACTTCGAATAGATCGGGAAGGGGAAGGTCGCGCCGGCGCCGGTGATGTCGGCAGCCTGGGCAGCGCCCGTCAGGCCGATTGCAGCGGCCGTGAGAATGAGAAGTTTGCGCATCAGATGTCCTCTTTCGGATCGCAAGTGCAGCGGCCCTGCTAGAACACCGGCTATATGACAGCTGGATGACACACAGTCATGAAAGCGCACCCGTCCTCGTCACAAATCGTTAACGGACCGCCGCGGGAAGGCGCGGCAGGATCGCCCGGAAGGTCGCGCCCTGGCCGACGACGCTCTCGATCGTCAGCCGGCCGCGATGGCGCAGGACGATGTGCTTGACGATGGCGAGGCCGAGGCCCGTGCCGCCGGCTTCGCGGCTCGCAGCGGTATCGACGCGATAAAAGCGCTCGGTCAGGCGCGGCAGATGCTCCGGCGCGATGCCCGGCCCGTCGTCGCGCACGCTGAGGCTGGCCTCGTCGCCGGATATCCCGACGGTGATACCGACCTCACCGCCGCGCTGGCCATATTTGATCGCGTTCTCGACCAGATTCTCCATCAGCCGCAGCAATTCGTCGCGGTCGCCGGCGACGGTGACGGGGTGCTGCGGAATGTCGAGCTTCAGCGTCACCTCGCGCTCGCGCGCCATCAGCACGAGCGAGTCCAGGATCTCGCGAGCGATGCTGGCGAGGTCGACCGGCGTCTCCGGCGCGAGATGGGCGCGCAATTCGATGCGCGAGAGCGAGAGCAGATCGTCGACCAGGCGCGCCATGCGCAGGCCCTGCTCACGCATGATCGTCAGGAAGCGGTCACGGGCGGCGGCATCGTTGCGCGCCGGTCCCTGCAGGGTCTCGACGAAGCCGAGCACGGAGGCCAGCGGGGTGCGCAATTCGTGGCTGGCATTGGCGACGAAGTCGACGCGCATGCGCTCGGTCATGCGCTGCTCGCTAAGGTCCTCGAAGGTCAGCAGCACGGCCCGGCGCCAGCCGCTGCCGGCGAGCGCGGCGATGTGGATGCGGAAGGTCCGCTCGACCGGCACGCGCTCGATCAATTCGACGGCGCGGCGGCCACCATGGCGCGAGACCTGCTCGATAGCATCGATCAGATCGGGATCGCGCATCACCAGGGCAAGCGGCTTGCCCTTGGCGAGCGCAGTGACCAGCGCCGGCGCTGTCGGGCTCAGCGCCTGGATCACGCCCTGCGGGTCGAGCAGCACGGCGGGAACGCCGATGGCCTCGATCAGCGCCGCAGTGACGGGCGCCTTTGGGTCGACCAAAGCGTGCATGCGGCTCCTGCCTTTGCGTGGCTTGCGGCGAGGCGTCTTATGCCGGAGCGATAGTGCAGCGCAATTCCCCCGGACGAGGAAGTGCTATCCGCGCGTGCCGGTCCCGGCTGCTCCTCCCAGGCCGAAGCCCGGCGTGCCGGGAGCCTGAATGCCGCCGAGGAGCTGGATCAGTTCGGCCTGGCGACGCACATCCGTCTTGGCGAAGACGGATTTGAGTTGGCCCCGGACGGTTTCAGGCCGGATGCCCTGGCTGGTGGCGATGCCGGCAACCGTGCCGCCCGCCAGCAACAGCCGCGTGACCCTCGCTTCGGCGGGGCTGAGATCGAACAAGGCTTCGAGGATGGCGGCAGACGGAGCTTCGCTGCGGCCGACCTCGGTGAGATAGAACAGCTGGGCCGCGCCGGAGAAGACATCGAGCCCGGCCCGCCTGAGCGGAACCAGATGCGCGACGAAGGCAGGCCGCTCGCCGCTCGCGCGGATCGGGAATGACAGGCCCGCATCTCCGGCCGCATCGAGATGCCGCTGCAGGCGCTCATTGGCCACGGGATCGGTGAGGCGCACGCGATCGAAGGCGCCGATCCCGACGGCAGCGCATTTCACGATCAGCTCGTTGGCCGCAAGCACGCTATGGCGGCCTGTGATGATGGCGGCCGGCAGACCGACCAGCTCCAGTGCCGCCACGCTGGCGCGCGCCCGCTCGAGGCCGAGGCGCGCCGCGATGATCGAGGCCCGGGCCAGATGCGGCCGGAACTGGTCGAGCGCCGCGGCCGTCTCGCGCGGAACCGGGCCGTCGGCATAAAGGCGCTCGATCGAGAAGACGATGCTGTCGCCGCTGGGCGAGCGGATCGAGGTGCCGACGCACCAGCCCCAGCCGCGTGGCCTGAGGAAATCGCGATAGAACGGGTCCTGTTCCAGTTCCTCGGGCGTAATCGCGTCGAGATCGGTCAGGAAACGCGGCTCGAAGAGCGGAACCAGGCGCTTACCCCGCAGATTATCCACGACGAACGACGAGGCGACCCATTCGGCCGTGATGGCATGGATGGCCTTGGACGAGGTCCACTGGAACCGGTTCGGCGAGGCCGCGAACAGGATCGTGCCGACGCCGCCGGCACGCGCCGCCAGCCGGTCGAGCACACCCGCCCATCGCTCCGGCACGACGGCCGCCTCGTAGATCTCGTCGATGAGGCTCGTCGTGTCCAATCGCTCTCCCACGGGCCGCCAGCGGCCTCAACACCCACCCGGCAGAATCGAGTTGGCGTCGGTGGGGCGTTACGTCAAGCTCGCGCTCGCCTGGTCATGCTCGACAGGGCTGCGCCTCAGATCTCGTGCCGCCTGATGCGACGGATCATCTCGTTCAATGCCAGCAGCACCAGGGCCAGGATGAACGGGAGGATGTAGTAGATGATCCGGAACAACACGAGCGCGCCGACCACCTGCTCATAGGGCAGGCGATTGAGCGCCAGCAGCATGGTCGCCTCGAACACGCCAGCGCCTCCGGGCGCATGGCTGGCGATGCCGATCAGACAGGCGAAGATATAGGCCGCGAGGAAGGCCGGATATTCGAGATTGTGCCCGCCCGGCAGCAGGACGAAGAGCACGGCAGCGGCTGCACAGACCTCGGCGGCACCGAGCAGCATCTGCGCCAGCGTGACGCCGAGGCCCGGCAGCGGCAGGTTCCAGCCGCTGACCCGCAAGGTGCGCTCGCCGGTCGCGACCCAGGCGAGATAGCCGAGCGTGCCGAGCGCGACGGCGACGCCGACCGCCTGGATCACCAGCGGCGAGGTCCGCGCCAGCTGCGCCACCGCATCCGTCGCATAGAACAGGCTGGCGCAGAGGATCATGCCCAGCCCGAGCCAGAAGGTCAGGCCGGCGATCACGGTGAGGCTCGCGACCTCGGAGGCGCGCACGCCCTTGGCCGAATAGACCCAGTAGCGCACCGTGCCGCCGGTCACGATCGGAAAGCCGAGGGTGAAGGCGACGGAATAGCTGGTGAAGGAGGCGAGCGCCGTGGTCCGATAGGGGATCGAGAGGCCGAGCCGCTTCAGCGCTAATGCGTCATAGCCGGTGAGCAGCAGATAGCTCAGCGCGGTGAAACCGAGCGCCAACCCGATCTGGCGCCAGCTCGTCCGCGAGAAGGTGCTGGCGATCTCGGCCGGCTCGATCTCTCGGACGATGTAATAGAGCACCACCAGCGAGGCGATGAAGATCACCGAGGACGCGAGCGGGCCGAGCCACCACCAGCGGCTGCGCTTGCGCAGCGGCATTCCTGGCTCGTGCGGGCCGAACGACATCGGTGCTCTTGTCGGGTTGCGCCCATGCGCGGCTGCGGTGGGCAAGGCGGATTGCTGGCGGCTGGCCTTGGCGGCCGGACCCGAGAGATAGCGCCTTCGCCGCGATGCACAAGGCAGGATGGCGCGACGAATGCGCGCCATGAGGCCGGCGCAGGACGCGCCGGCAACTTTCAATCGGCGTGATGGAGACGACTAGCCCTGCGCCTCCAGCACCTCCTCGAAGAAGACTTCGGGATCGTCGACCTCGACCAGTCGCCGCTTGTCGATACGCCAGAAGCGGTTGCCGACGGCCCGAACGAAGCTGCGATCATGCGAGACGAGGAGGCAGCTGGTCTCGCCGGCAGTGAGCTCGGTCTCCAGCGCCTCCTGCCCCTCGATGTCGAGATGGTTGGTCGGCTCGTCCAGCAAGTAGAAGTTCGGCCGGGCCAGGCGCAGCGCCAGCATGGCGAGCCGCGCCCGCTGTCCGCCCGAGAGCGCGCCGATCGGCCCGATCTGGCGATCGATGACGATACCGGCGCCGGCGAGCAGGCCGCGGGCCGGCTGGTCGCCAACATCGAAGCGCCGGCTGATCAGCCCATGCGGAGTCTCGGCATCGGGCAATTCGGCGAGACTCTGGCTGGCATAGCCCAGCACCAGCGAGGGCGTCGGCTTGATGCCGGGCTGCTCGTCACCTGCAATCGCCTTGTGGAGCATGCCGACGAAGCGCGACTTGCCGGCGCCGTTCAGACCGAGCAGCACGATGCGGTCGCCGGGGCCGATCCAGCGCTTGCCGCTCCTGAACAGAAGCCGCCCGTCTGGCGTCTCGACCGCGACGTCGTCGAGCTCGACCAGCGCCCGCACATGCGTCGCGCTGCCAGCGAGCCTGATCGCGCCGGCCGAGCGCTCGCGATGGGCCGGACGCGCTGAAGCTTCGAGTTCGTCGGCCCGGCGCTTGAGCTGCTTGGTCTTGCTCAGCAGGAGGTCGCTGCCGGAGTTGATGCCGAGATTGTTCAGCTTCGCCGCCTGCCGCCGCATCTGCTGGACGGCCTTGAGGTCGCGCTCATGCTGGCGAGCCATCGCGGCATCGCTCTCATCCAGTGCCGCGCGAGCCTGGGAGTAAGGCAGCGCGAACAGGCGCGAGCGCTCCTGCCGCAGGAACAGCGTCCGATTGGTCGTCGCATCGAGGAAGGCACGGTCGTGGCTCGACAGGATCACGGCCATGTCGCGCGGCAGAGCGGCGAGCCAGCTCTCCAGCAGGCCGATGCGGGCGAGATCGAGATGATTGGTCGGCTCGTCGAGCAGCAACAGATCCGGCTCGGCGATGCCTGCGCGCGCGAGCAGGACGAGCCTCTGCCAGCCGCCGCTCAACTGTCCGAGCGGGCGCCGGCGCGATTCCATCGGCACAGCGAGCCCGTCGAGCGCGACGCCGACGCGCCAATGCTCGCTCTCGCGCTGCTCGGCCGGCAGCTGGCCGAGCAGAAGCTGGTCGACCGGTTGGCCCAGCAAGTGCGGCGGGGCGTCCTGCTCGACATGGCCGATGCGCAGGCCGCGCGAGCGCGTGATCTCGCCGATGGACGGCTCGAAAGAGCCGGCTAGGCAGCGCAGCAAGGTCGACTTGCCACGGCCATTGGCGGCGACGAGGCCGAGGCGGTCGCCGGCCATCAGGGAGAAGGAGAGGTCGGAAAAGAGGGGCGCGCCCAGCGTGACGCCGAGATTGCGCGAGGTGATCAAGGTCATGGTCGGTCTCGGAACTGCCCGAGCCGCGCGCCGTCATTCGGCCGGGGTCCCTAACCCCGGACCACCACGAATGCGGAACGCCTGGCTCGATGAGGGGATGGGCGTGGCTGACCGAGCTCCGGGCTCGAAGACGCTACGCCCTCACAAAGGGCAGACCTGGAAGAGACCTAGAAAGGATCGCCTGTGCGGTCAGCCCTGCAAGCCGGCTTGCAGGGCCTGAACGGGGCCGCGCTGACGATGGTGACGAAAGAACGTGATCACGCAGCCCTCCCTGGTTCGTATGGATCGACGGGACGGAATTAACGCCGTTCAGCGCTTCAGGCAATCGCCTCAGGCGGTCTTGCGGAAGACCCGGAGCGTCTTGAACTCGCCGATTTCCTCGACCTGACGCGATTTGGCCCAATCCGCGATGATCGGCTTGGCACTCTCATAGGCGAAGGAGCCGGTGTAGAACAGGATATAGCCGCCGGCATCGGTCTGGTCGGTGAAGAGCTGCATCACTTCGAGATCGGTCAGCGCGCCATAGACGTCGTTCTTCTCGCTGCGGAACTCGCAGGAATGAAAGAGCGTGACGATGTCGAAGCGCGGCAGCAGGCGGGCATTGCTGGTGTAGATGTCGCCGAAATAGGCGCTGTAGGTCTTGGTGATCGTCGGATTGTCGATCGCGAGCTTGACGAAGGCCTCGTATTCCTTGGGCGAGGCGGTGATCCCCAGCACCGTGCTGTTCAGCTCCGGCTCGGCGCAGCGGATGCCGACATAGTGATGGCCGCCGGTACCGAAATGGTAGATGCGCTTCTCGGTCAGCCCTTGCTCTTCCAGCCATTCGACGAAGTGCACGTCGCAGGGACACTGCTCGACGCGCAGGCCCCAATAGACGTCCCAGATGTTCAACATGCTGTCGGCTCCGTGTTCGGAAAGGACCGGAAGATTGCCCGGCACTGGATGGAAAAGGTCCTGAACTGCGCCTGAACGTCAGCCTGCGCCGGTTTCGGCGAGCGCAGCAGGGCGCACCATGTCGGATGCGGCGATGCGGGCGACACCGCCGGCCCGGCGCATGGTGAGGTGATGGTCGGCGGCTTCGGTGAAACCCGGGCTCTGGCCAATCAGCAGCATCACCGCTTGCGGCCGCGCGGTTCGCAGCCGCGACAGGAGATCGAGCGCCGCCTCGGTTTCGAGGCCGCTGGTGGCTTCGTCGAGCACGAGGATATCGGGCGCCGCCAGCTCGGTCCGGGCCAGAGCGAGGCGCTGGCGGTCGCCGGTGGTCAGCGCCTTGTCCCAGTCGCGCGAGAGATCGATTTGCGGCACCAAGCCGGAGAGGCCGTAATGTCGGAGCACGGCAGCAGCCTCCTCGTCGCTATGGCCGCCGATCGGGTCGAGCGCGGCGCGCAGGCTGCCTTCCGAGAGATGCAGATGCTGCGGCAGCACGGCGATGCGCGCGCCATCCGGCAGGACCACCGCGCCGCGTCCCCATGGCCAGAGGCCCGCCACCGCCTGGATCAGAGCGGCCTTGCCATGGCCGAGCTCGCCGGCGACATGCAGCGTCGCGCCCGCGGGCAGGGACGTGGAGAAATCGGCGAGCAAGGTGCGGCCGTCGCGATCGGTCAGGGTGAGATCGTCCAGCCGCAGGCCGCCATCGTCGCTGGTCAGGACGGCGATGTCGCTCTCGGCCGCGCCGGCCTCGATCGCATGAAGCGCGACGGCGAGCTCGTTGACGCGCCTTGCCGAGGCCAGCCATTCGGCAATGCGCATGAAGTTGTCGAGCACCCAGTTGAAGGCGTTCTGCACGGCGACGAAGGCGGCGGCGACCTGGACGACGTCGCCGAGCGACATTTCGCCGGAGAGGTATTTCGGCGCCGCCAGCAGCAGCGGTACGACCGGGACGAGGGCGCCACTGCCATTGGTGATCCAGGTCAAACGACCACGCTGGCGGATCATCGCCAGCCAGCGTGTCACCAGCGTGTCATAGGTCGCGGCGACGGCGCGGCGCTCGCCGGTTTCGGCGCGCGAGAGCGCGATCGTCTCGCCATGGTCGCGGATGCGCATCAGCGAGAAGCGCAGGCGCGCCTCGCCCTCGTTGCGGGCGGCGATCAGGCGCGGCAACGGCCGGCCGACCCAGGTGATCAGGCTGGAGACCAGCACCGCGTAGACGATCGCGGCCAGCACCATATAGGCGGGAATCTCGAAGGCGACGCCCCGGATCTCGACGCTGAGGGAGCCGCCGATCGACCAGAGGATGCCGATGAAGGTGATCGCGGTGATCACTGCCGAGAGCAGGCCGATGGCGAAGTCGACCACCGGCTCGGTCGCCCAGCGGACATCGTCAGCGATGCGGTATTCCGGATTGGCGGGCTCGTAGCCGGAGAGGCCGAGCCGGTAGAAGCGGCGCTCGCCGATCCAGCCATCGGCCAGCTTGGCCGTGACCCATGCGCGCCAATGGACCTGGAAGGTCTCGCGCGAGACCAGGATGATGACGCCGAGGCCGGCTGCGATCAGCACCAGCACCGGGAAGACCGCCATGGCGATCAGCGCGCTCTCGCCGTCCTTCTTCTCGAGCGCGTCGAAGAACCAGCCGTTCCAGCGGTTGACGGTGACATTGGCGAAGACGGAGAGGATGATCGCGCTCGCCAGCGCGACCGACCAGAACCAGGCCCGGCCGGCAGTGCCGCCGCGCCAGAAGCCGCCGGTGAGACGGGCGAAGCTCTTGGTGACCTGCCAATCGGATGGCGGGCCGGCAGGCACGGTGTTCGGATCGACGGCCTTCAGCACAGTCGAGAGATCCCCCCGGATCGCGGCATCGGAGGCAGCAGCCGCCGGGTTTTCCCGGTTCGGATGCCGCCAGCATGCCGGTTAGCCGGCCGGGGATGAACTGCGGCTGAATGGAACGATCGGAATGGGGTGCGCGGGGCCCCCTCCCCCTTGCGGGGAGGGGCAGGGGTGGGGCGCAAAGTCCAAGCGAATTCGTAGGGAACTGGGATCGACCCACTTCTACAAGCCGCCGCTCGCCCAGTCGTTCGCCCCCCATTCCCGTACCCTTCCCCGCAAGGGGGAAGGGAGGAGCCCGTCGGCGGATTGCCAGGCTATGTCCTGTTCCTTCACGCCGCCGCGTCAGCGGGCTCGCCGAGCATCTTGGCGAGCGTCTCCAGCAATTCACGTGAGCCTTCCTCGCGATGGATCGGGCCGTCCTTGCCGTCGAGATAGGCGCCCTGCTCGGTGAAGACGAGCCTGGTGCCGGTGCCCTCGGGCACGAACTCCATGGTCAGCAGCGAGCCCGAGAGCGGCGCACCATCGATCGCCATGGCGTAGGCGAGGATGATGCGCTCATTCGGCTGGATCACCTGATAGACGCTGTCATTGGTGATCGGCGGGCCGCCCTGGAAGCGGAAACGGCTGCGCTCGAAGCCGCCGACGCGGAAATCGACATCGAACTGCTCGACCTCCCAGCCCTCGCCCTCGGCGAACCAGCGGCGCTTCTGCGCGGGATCGGCAAAGGCGGCGAAGACGCGGGCGGGTGAGGCGGCATAGCTGCGCTCGATGGTGAAGCTGGCATGGATGACGGGATTGGCGGTCATGATCGTCTCCTTTGGTGCTGGGGTCGATGATCTAACTGATTGCGATTTGCAACTGGTTGCGAGTTAAGCAAACTGATGCGATATTGCAAGCGGTTTTCTGGAGATCAAGATGAATGCGAATCCCCGCTCGGGCTGTCCGATCAATCTGACGCTCGAAGTCGTCGGCGACGCCTGGAGCCTCCTGGTCCTGCGCGACATGATGTTCGGCAATCGCCGGCATTTCCGCGAATTGCTGCTCAACTCGCAGGAGGGCATCTCCTCGAACATCCTGGCCGACCGGCTGAAGACACTGCTGGCGGCGGGCGTCCTGACCAAGGCCGATGACCCCAGCCACAAGCAGAAGGCGATCTACAGCCTGACGGAAAAGGGCATCCAGCTGCTGCCGGTACTGGCGCAATTGTCGAGCTGGGGCCTGCGCTTCCAGCCGGTGACCCCGGACATGGCGGTGCGCGCGCAGATCCTGCAGGATGGCGGGCAGCCCTTGCTCGACGACTTCATGGACGAACTGCGCGAAAGCCATCTCGGGATTCTGCGTCCCCATGACGGGCCGCGCGTCATGGAGCGGCTGCGCGCGGCCTATGAGGAGGTCGTGGCGCGGCAGCCCGCCGAAACCAGAGCCGCCAGCTGAGCTAGCGCGACAGCCCGGCATCGCCCTCTCCGCGCGGGAAGAACTGGAAATAGGGCTCGGCCTCGGCCAGGGCGCGGGCATAGGAGGGACGCGTGCGCAGGCGGTCGAAATAGGCCCAGAGCCGTGGATGGCTGTCGCGGAAGGACAGCGCCCGCTCGCCATAGAACAGCGCCGGTGCGGCCGCGCAGTCGGCCAGGCTGAACGCGTCGCCGAGCGCCCATTGCCGCCCGCCGATCTCCGCCTCCAGAACGTCATAGGCCGACGCAAGCGTCGCCCTGGCCTCGGCGACGCCAACCGGGTCATGGCTGCCCTGCGGGCGCAGCCGGTCGAGCACCACCTTCTGCATGGGAATGGCGACATGGAGATCGAAGAGGCGGTCGAGCCGCCGGACTTCGAGCGCCTCGACCGGATTCTCCGGCAGCAGCGTCATCGGGCCGGGATAGTGCAGAGCGAGATATTCGATGATCAGGCTGGTCTCCGGGATCAGCCTTCCATTGCTGTCGTCGCGCAGCAGCGGGAACTTGCCGATCGGCCAGAGCTTCAGGAAATCGGCGCGCTCGGTGGCATCGCCGAAATTGACGAGCTGCGGCGTAAACAGTGTCTCGTTCTCGTAGAGCGCAACCAGCACCTTCTGGCAGAAGCCCGAAAGCGGGTGGAAATAGAGCGTCAAGGACATGAGTGTGCATTCCTGCTTCTGCAAAGGAGCGGGCTGAAACGGGATTGGTCGACGACGGCTGCGGTTCAGGCTGGCGCCTGCTCCTGCGCGAGATAGTCCGCCAGCCGGTCGAAGCCGATGCGCGAGCCCTGCTCGCGCCAGTCGGGCCGGTCATGGCCGTCGAGGAAGGCGGCCTGCTCGGTGAAGCGAAGCCGGGTGCCGGCGCCGTCGCGATGGAACTCGATCGTCGCCAGCGAGATCGACAGGCGGATACCATCGCGCAGCAGTTCGTAGCTGTAGATGATGCGCTCCTCCGGCACGATCTCGTGGAAGGTCGCGTTCATCGCGTAGACGCCGTTTTCGGCCGGGGCGCCACGCATGGTCTCGCGGCCGCCCTCGCGGAAATCGAGCCTGTGCTCGCCGAGCCCGCCTTCGTCATGGCAGGCCGACCAGCGCCTCTTCGCGATGGGATCGGCGAAAGCAGCGAAGACGCGGGCCGGGCTCGCCTCATAGCGGCGCTCGATGGAGAAATCGGCGTGGACGACGGTCCGTTCGGTCATGCTCCGTCCTCCTTCAAATCCTGGTCCTGTTCGGCGAGGAAGGCGCCGAGCCGGTCGAAGCGCCGCTCCCATAGGGCGCGGCGCTCGCCGATCCAGCGCTCCGCCGCCCGCAGCGCCTGCGTATCGAGCTGGCAGGTGCGGACCCGCCCGATCTTCTGCGTACGCACCAGCCCAGCTCCTTCCAGAACCGCGAGGTGCTGCACCACCGCCGACAGCGTCATCTGCAAGGGCTGGGCGAGCTCGCTGACGTTCGCTGGCCCCTCGCTGAGCCGCTGCACCATCTGCCGGCGGTTCGGGTCCGCCAGCGCCTGGAACATGAGATCGAGCTGGTCAGGTTGGTGAAGCATGAACTTAAGTATCGCGGCGCAAGCGAGCCGTCCAGCATAAACTTTAGAGGATGCTAAAGTTTCTTTCGCCGAGAACTCCGACCGCAGCCGGCGCATTGCTCCCATGGGTTCGAGCGGCTATGAATCCCGGCACGCTCCCTCACGCCGCGTGCGCCTTTTTTGACCTGCGCCAGCCGCCGGAGCTTTGACCATGCGCATCGAGAACGATCCGAAACTCGACTTTCGCGACGTGCTGATCCGACCGAAGCGTTCGACGCTCGGCAGCCGCGCCGAAGTCGACGTCAACCGGAGCTTCCGTTTCGCGCATACCGGCCGCGAATGGACCGGCTTCCCGCTGATCGCGGCGAACATGGACGTAGTCGGCACCATGGCGATGGCACGCGCGCTGCTGAAGCACGGCGCCATGGTCGCCCTGCACAAGCATTACGACGCCGACGAGCTGATCGCCTTCTTCAAGGAGCCGGGCTCGGCCAACGCCTTCTATTCACTCGGCACGACCGATTCCGACCATGACAAGCTCAAGGCGGTGCATGCCAAGGCGCCGATCGACAAGATCTGCCTCGACGTCGCCAATGGCTACACCGAGAAGTTCGTCGACACGGTCAAGGCGACGCGCGAGGCCTTCCCGAATGCGGCGATCATGGCCGGCAACGTCGTCACCGGCGACATGACGGAGGCGCTGATCCTGGCCGGCGCCGATATCGTCAAGGTCGGCATCGGCCCGGGCTCGGTCTGCACCACCCGCAAGATGACCGGCGTCGGCTATCCGCAGCTCTCGGCGATCATCGAGTGTTCGGATGCCGCCCATGGCCTGAAAGGGCTGGTCTGTGGCGATGGCGGTCTGACCGTTCCGGGTGACGTCGCCAAGGCCTATGGCGGCGGCTCCGATTTCGTGATGATGGGCGGCATGCTAGCCGGCCATGACGAATGCGAGGGCGAGATCCGCTACGAGACCCGTGACGGCGAAAAAGTGCCGGTCGCAATGGTGTTCTATGGCATGTCTTCGGACACGGCGATGAAGAAGTATTCCGGCGGCGTCGCCAAATACCGGGCCTCCGAGGGCAAGACCGTCGAGGTGCCCTATCGCGGCCCGGTCGAGGGCACGATGCAGGAGATCATAGGCGGAGTGCGCTCGGCAATGACCTATATCGGCGCGGTCCGGCTCAAGGAGATGCCGAAGCGCACCACCTTCATCATGGTCGGCAGCCAGCTCAACACCGTGTTCGGCAATTGAGCGCACCGGACGTCGCCATCATCGGCGCCGGCCCGGCCGGGCTGATCGCGGCCGAGAGGCTGGCTGAGACCGGCTACAAGGTCGCGCTCTACGAGCGGATGGCCTCACCGGCGCGCAAGTTCCTGCTCGCCGGGCGCGGCGGGCTCAACCTGACGCATTCCGAGCCGCTGGACGTTCTGCTCGGCCGCTATGGCGCAGCGCGAACCTGGCTGGAGCCGGCGATTCAAGCTTTTCCGCCGCAGGCGCTGCGCGACTGGGCCGACGGGCTCGGCGCGGAGAGTTTCGTCGGCTCGAGCGGGCGCGTCTTCCCAAAGGCGATGAAGGCCTCGCCACTGCTGCGCGCCTGGCTGGCGCGGCTCGCCGGGCTCGGCGTCCAGCTGCATGCGGGGCGACTCTGGACGGGTTGGGACGAGAACGGCGCGTTGCGGTTCTCCGTCCGCGGTGGCGGCGAAGAGATCGCAAAGGCCCGCGCGACCCTGCTGGCGCTCGGCGGGGCAAGCTGGCCACGGCTCGGGGCGGACGGCTCCTGGGCCGCGTTGCTCGAACAGAAGGGTATCGCGATCTCCCCCTTGCGTCCGGCCAATGCCGGCTTCACCGTCGCCTGGTCGGCGCTGATGCGGGATAAATTTGCCGGCTTACCCTTGAAGCGGATTGCGCTGAGCTTCGCCGGACAGCGTGTTCCCGGCGAGATCATGATCGATGCCGGGGGTATCGAAGGCGGGGCGGTCTATGCCTTGTCAGGTCCGCTGCGCGACGCGATCGCCCGCGACGGCAAGGCCACCCTGATGATCGACCTGCGGCCGGATCTGAGCGAACCGGAGCTCGCCAACCGGCTGGCCAAGCGTCGTCCTGGCGAGACGCTCAGTAATCACCTGCGCAAGGCGGCCGGGCTTTCGCCGGTTGCCGTGGCAGTGCTGCGCGAGGCAGTAGGCGGTCCGCTGCCGGCCGAGCCTGAAGCGCTCGCCAGCCTGATCAAGGCAGCGCCCTTGCGTCTCAACGGCATGGCCTCGCTCGCTCGCGCCATCTCGACCGCCGGCGGCGTCCGGGCCGAGGAGATCGACCGGGACTTCATGCTGAAGCGCCTGCCGGGCACTTTCATCGCCGGCGAGATGCTCGACTGGGAGGCTCAGACCGGCGGCTATCTGCTGCAAGCCTGCTTCGCGACGGGCGTCGCGGCGGCGGAAGCGATCGGCCGCTTTCTCACCACGCGTCATGCTCGGGCTTGACCCGAGCATCTCAGGCCGGAAGAGGCTCCAGTAACGGCACTGGGCCTGAGATTCTCGGATCTCCGCTTCGCTCCGTCCGAGAATGACGATCAATCAATTCAGCCGCTTGAGCCTGTAGAGCGCCTCCAGCGCCTCGCGCGGCGTCATTTCGTCGGGATCGAGCCCGGCAAGGGTTTCGCGCAATTCATCCGGACCAGCGGCCGCTGCAATGACCGCTGCAGGCTTGCGCATCTGCACGGCGAAGAGCGGGAGATCGTCGACCAGCGCTGCGACCGGCTTCTCGCGCTCGCTCTTCTCCAGCTCGGAGAGGATGGCGCGGGCGCGCTCGACCACCGCCGGCGGCAGGCCGGCGAGCTTGGCGACCTGGATGCCGTAGGAGCGGTCGGCCGCTCCCGGCACGACCTCGTGCAGGAAGACCACTTCGCCGTTCCACTCGGTGACGCGCACGGTCGCGTTGGCGACGCGGTCGAGCCGCTCGGCCAGCGCCGTCAGCTCGTGATAATGCGTCGCGAACAGTGCCCGGCAGCGATTGGCCTCGTGCAGATGCTCGATCGCGGCCCAGGCGATCGAAAGACCGTCGAAGGTTGCGGTGCCTCGCCCGATCTCGTCGAGGATGACCAGCGCCCGCGGCCCGGCCTGGTTGAGGATCGCTGCGGTCTCGACCATCTCGACCATGAAGGTCGAGCGGCCACGGGCAAGATCGTCGGCGGCGCCGACGCGCGAGAACAGCCGGTCGACCACGCCGATATGGGCGCTCGAGGCCGGCACGAAGGAACCCATCTGGGCCAGCACCGCGATCAGCGCGTTCTGGCGCAGGAAGGTCGACTTACCCGCCATGTTCGGGCCGGTGATCAGACAGATGCGGCCATCGCGGCTCTTGCCTGCCGCGGACAGCTCGCTGTCATTGGCGACGAAGGGCTGGCCCTGACGCTTCAGCGCCGCCTCGACCACCGGATGGCGCCCGGCCCTGATGGTGAAGGCGGCACCGTCATCGACCTGCGGCCGGGTCCAGCCGCCATCGATGGCGAGTTCCGCGAGAGCCGCGGCGACGTCGATGACCGCCAGCGCCTGCGCCGCCGCCTTGATCGGCTCGGCCTGCGCGAGAACCGCCTCGGTCAGCGCGACGAAGATCGACAGTTCCAGCTTGAGCGCCCGGTCGGCGGCGGAGGCGATCTTGGCTTCGAGCTCGCCGAGTTCGACCGAGGAGAAGCGCATCGCGTCCGACATGGTCTGGCGATGCACGAAGACGGCGCGCCAGGGTTCCCTCAGGAAGGTCTCGCCGACCGCCTGCGGCACCTCGACGAAATAGCCGAGCATGGAATTGTGCTTGATGCGCAGCGTCCGGCAATCGGTCTCTGCGGCATAGCGTGCCTGCAATTGCGCGATGACCTTGCGCGAGTCGACCTGGAGCAGGCGCAGTTCGTCGAGCGCCGCATCGAAGCCCTCGCGCACGAAGCGGCCGTCGCGCTTCAAGAGCGGCAATTCGTCGGCAAGCGTGGTGGAAAGGCGGATGGCGAGATCGGGATCGGTGCGGCCCAGCGCCAGCGCCGCCTCGCGCAATTCATCCGGCAGGTCGCCCTGGCGCAGCAGCGCCGCTGCGACGCCGCGGGCGGCGTCCAGCCCAGAGCCGAGCGCGGCGAGGTCGCGCGGGCCACCACGATCGAGCGAGAGCCGCGCCAACGCCCGGGCGATGTCGGGCACGCGCGACAGATCGCGCCGCAGCGCCTCGCGCAGCGATGGAACCTCGACCAGCAGCGCGACGGCGTCGTGCCGCCGGCCGATCGCCTCGGGATCGGTGAGCGGCCCGGCGAGGCGCTCGGCGAGCAGGCGGCTGCCGCCCGGCGTCTCCGTCCGGTCGATGGTGGCGAGCAGGCTGCCTGTGCGCTCGCCGGCGAGGGTGCGGGTCAGTTCGAGATTGGCCCGCGTCGCCGCGTCGATCAGCATGGTCGCGCTCATGCCCTCGCGGACGGGCGGCGACAAAGGCGGGCGGGCGCCGAACTGGGTGCGCTCGACATAGGCGAGCGCGGCGGCGGCGGCGGCGATCTCGGCGCGGCTGAAGGCGCCGAAGGCATCGAGCGTGGCGACGCCGAAGAACTCCTTCAGCCGGCGCTCGCCGGAGGCCGGGTCGAGCCCCTCGCGCGCCAGCGGCGTCACGGGCGCGGCGATGTCGCGCCAGAATTCCCTGAGCTCGGGATCGTCATGGATGGCGTCGGGACAGACGATCTCGCGCGGCTCGAGCCGGGCGAGCTCGACGGCGAGGCCTCGCTGGTCGGTCTCCAGCACGGCGAAGCGACCGGTCGAGATGTCGACCGCGGCGATGCCGTAGGCGTAGACCTCGTCCGAGAGCCGGCGCCGGGCCACGGCGACGAGCAGGCTCGCCCGGCCGGGATCGAGCAGGCGCTCCTCGGTGATGGTGCCGGGGGTGACGAGGCGGACGACGTCGCGCTTCACCACCGATTTGGCGCCACGCTTCTTGGCCTCGGCCGGATCCTCGGTCTGCTCGCAGACGGCGACGCGATGGCCGGCGGCGATCAGCTTCTGCAGATAGTCGTCGGCGCGTTCGACCGGGACGCCGCACATGGCAATGTCCTCGCCCAGATGCTTGCCGCGCTTGGTCAGGACGATGCCGAGCGTGCGAGAGGCGATCTCGGCGTCCTTGAAGAACAATTCGTAGAAATCGCCCATCCGGTAGAACAGCAGGCAGTCCGGATTGTTGGCCTTGATCTCGACGTACTGCGCCATCATCGGCGTGACACGGCCGGCATCGGCTGCAGCGGCGGTCTTGGCTTCCGCGATATCGTCTGGCTTTGTGTGGCGCATGGGGCGCGCACGCTAGCAAATCGCGCCGCCAAGGCCATCCGTTAGGACTGCTTTCAACATATTTAAGCAGGGTCGGCAGGCCGCTTCGGCCAAGGGCCCGTCATGTCGCTGTTCATCAATCTGATCGAGAGCCTGTCCTTTCTCCTGCTGGCGGCCCTGATCCTGACCGCGAGCGCCAGCTGGATCGACCGGCGCCCGCTGCTGCGCCAGCTCGCCGTCGGCGTGCTCTTCGCCGCCGGCGCGCTGTGCAGCATGGCCAATCCCTTCGTGATCCAGCCGGGGCTGGTGGTCGATTCGCGCAACACTTTCGCGATCCTGGCGGGCCCGATCGGCGGGCCGATCGCCGCGTTGCTGACTGCCGTCCCGCTGGCGGCGGCACGCTACAATCTCGGCGGCGTCGGCATGCCGACCGGGATTGCGGGGATCGTCCTGCATGCGCTCGCAGGCGTGCTCTATGCCGGCTGGCTCGGCCGGCAGAAGCGCTCGCTGACGCTGCGCGACCTCGTCCGGCTCAGCCTGATCAGCGCCGGCTGCCTGATCGCCTCGAATATTTTCATGCCGAACTGGGCTGCGGCCCAGCGCTTCCTCACCGAAGCCGTGCCGATCATGATCGTGGTCAGCACGCTCGGCACCGTGCTGGTCGGACTCGTCCTCAGCAACGACCGCGAACGGCGCGAGACGTCCTACCGCTACAAGACATTGCTCGATCACGTGCCCGGCACGCTCTATCAGCGGATCGATCGGCCGGACGGTGAGCGCCGCTACCGCTTCGTCAGCTATCGCCTGGGAGAACTGCTCGGCCTGAGCCGGGAGGAGATCGAACGCGATCCCGAGGCGCTGCTGTCGCGGATCCTGCCCGAGGACCGGCAGCGCTGCTCGTCGACGAGCGAGGACGCACAGGTCAACGAGTTCGGGCACCGGCGCACCGAATTGCGCTATGCGGCGGCCGATGGTTCCGTCGTCTGGCTCCGCAGCGAGGCGACCAGGCGCCATCTGCCCGATGGCACCACGATCTGGGACGGAATCCTGCTCGACGTGACCACGGAAAAGACCCTGGCGACCGGGCGGCAGGAGATCGAGACGCTGCGCAAGGCTGCCCTGGAGGAGCTCGCCGTCAATCTCGAAGCCACCGTCGGCAAGGCGTTGCGCCGGGTCGGCGACTCCGCCCGCAGCATGCTCGAGGCTGCGCAAGGCATGGCCGCCAATGCCGACCGCACCACGGCCCGTGCCGGGGAGGCGACGCAGCAGGCCGAGCTCGCCTCGCAGCGCGTCGGCAGCGTCGCCCATGCGGCCGAGCGGATCGACGCCTCGATCCGCGAGCTGACGCGCCAGACCGATCTCGCGGCAGAGACCGCCCGGCAGGCGGCGAAACATGTCCGCTCGACCAGAACCGATGTCGACGGGCTCGCGATCGCTGCCGACAAGGTCGGCGCCGTGCTCGCCTTCATCGAGGACATCGCGGTGCGCACCAATCTGCTGGCGCTCAACGCAACGATCGAGGCTGCGCGCGCCGGTGTCGCCGGACGCGGCTTCTCGGTGGTCGCCGGCGAGGTCAAGAACCTGGCTGAGCAGACCCAGCAGGCGACACAGGACATCGCCGCGACACTGCAGGAGATCCGCGGCGCCGCCGCTGCCGTCGCCGATGCCGTCGGGCAGATCGAAGGCACGATGGGCACGATCGAGACGACCTCGGACACCATCGCGCAGGTCGTCACCGGCCAGGGCGCGATCGCTTCGGGCATCGCCCTTGATGCCCAGGCCGTAGCCGGTTCGGCCGCGACCGTCACCGAGAACGTCGCCGGGGCGGGCGGCGAGGCCCGCGCCACCGGCCAGGCCGCTGCGCGCGTCGTCGAAGCGGCGCGCCTGGTCAGCGAGCAGGCGGTCGAGCTCGACCGCTATGTCGGCGACAGCGTCGCGCGCATGCGCGCCGGCCTCTGAGCGCTCAGAGCAGGCACCAATCCCCGCCGACACGGTAAAACTGCTGTCGCGCAATCGCGCCTTGTCGAGGAAAGCGGGGCTGCCCTATGGTCGTTTCCCCCCGAGGAAACGCCTGTGAAAAAGAACAAGCGCATGAACGACCGCTCTCCGCCGACCAAGCGCACCCGTCCGACCTTCACCGATCAGGAGGCGCTGCTCTTCCACTCGCAGGGGAGACCGGGCAAGCTCGAAGTCGTCCCGACCAAGCCGATGGCGACCCAGCGCGACCTGTCGCTGGCCTATTCGCCGGGCGTGGCCGTGCCGGTGCTGGCAATCGCCGAGGATCCGAGCCGAGCCTACGACTACACCACCCGCTCGAACCTGGTCGCGGTGATCTCGAACGGCACCGCCATCCTCGGCCTCGGCAATCTCGGCGCGCTCGCCTCCAAGCCGGTGATGGAAGGCAAGTCGGTGCTGTTCAAGCGTTTCGCCGACGTCGATTCGATCGACCTCGAGGTCGATACCGAGGATGCCGACAAGTTCATCGACGCCGTGCGCTATCTCGGCCCGTCCTTCGGCGGCATCAATCTCGAAGACATCAAGGCGCCGGAATGCTTCATCATCGAGCAGCGCCTGCGCGAATTGATGGACATCCCGGTCTTCCATGACGACCAGCACGGCACCGCGATCATCGCCGCCGCCGGCCTGGTCAATGCGCTCGACCTGACCGGACGCGACATCCAGTCGACCAAGCTCGTGATCAACGGTGCCGGCGCCGCGGCGATCGCCTGCATCGAACTGCTCAAGGCGATGGGCTTCAAGCCCGACAACGTCATCCTCTGCGACACCAAGGGCGTGATCTACCAGGGCCGCACCGAGGGCATGAACCAGTGGAAATCGGCCCATGCGGCGGTGACCGACCGACGCACCCTGGCCGAAGCGATGAAGGGGGCCGACGCCTTCTTCGGACTGTCGCAGAAGGGCGCGGTGACGCCGGAGATGGTCGCGTCGATGGCGGAGAACCCGATCATCTTCGCCATGGCCAACCCCGATCCGGAGATCACGCCGGAAGAGGTGCATGCCATCCGCGACGACGCGATCATGGCGACCGGGCGTTCGGACTATCCGAACCAGGTCAACAACGTGCTCGGCTTCCCCTTCATCTTCCGCGGCGCGCTCGACGTGCGCGCCACCACGATCAACATGGAGATGAAGATCGCCGCGGCCGAGGCGCTGGCCATGCTGGCGCGCGAGGACGTGCCGGACGAAGTCGCCGCCGCCTATCAGGGGGCGCGCCCGCGCTATGGCAAGGATTACATCATCCCGGTGCCGTTCGATCCGCGATTGATTCATGTCGTGCCGATGGCGGTCGCCAAGGCGGCGATGGACACCGGCGTCGCCGGCAAGCCGATCGTCGACACCGGCGCCTACAAGGCGCAGCTTTCGGCACGGCGCGACCCCGTCACCGGCACGCTCAACCGCATCTTCGAGCGCGTCAGGCGCTATCCCAAGCGTGTCGTCTTCGCCGAGGGCGAGGAGGAACAGGTCATCCGCGCCGCGGCCTCCTTCGTCAATCAGGAACTCGGCAAGGCGATCCTGGTCGGACGCGAGGAGCGCATCAACGAGACCGCCGAGCATCTCGGCGTCGACCTCGCTGCCAAGGGCATCGAGATCCAGAACGCCAGGCTCTCGCATCGCAACAGCGCCTACGCCCAGTATCTCTACGAGCGGCTGCAGCGGCAGGGCTATCTCTTCCGCGACTGCCAGCGCCTGATCAACCAGGATCGCAACCATTTCGCCGCCGCCATGGTGGCGCTCGGCGATGCCGATGCGATGGTCACCGGCGTCACGCGCAACTACTCGATCGCGCTGGAAGAGGTCCGCCGCGTCATCGACGACCGGCCGGGCCACCGGCTCATCGGTGTCTCGATCGCGATCACGCGCGGGCGGACCGTGCTGATCGCCGACACCGCGATCACCGAGATGCCGACGGCGCAGGAGCTGTCGGAGATCGCCGTCGAAGCCGCCGGCGTCGCGCGCCGCCTCGGTTACGAGCCGAAGGTCGCCATGCTCGCCTTCTCGACCTTCGGCCATCCTGCGGGGGAGCGATCGGAAAAGGTGCGCGAGGCCGTGACGATCCTCGACAGCCAGCGCGTCGATTTCGAGTACGATGGCGAGATGTCGGCCGATGTCGCGCTCAATCGCGACCTGATGGCGCAGTACCCGTTCTGCCGCCTGACCGGGACGGCGAACGTCCTGGTGATGCCGGCGTTCCATTCGGCCTCGATCTCGACCAAGATGCTGCAGGAACTCGGCGGCGCGACCGTGATCGGCCCGCTGCTGGTCGGGCTCGACAAGCCGGTGCAGATCGTCCCGCTCGGCGCCAAGGATTCCGACATCGTCAACATGGCGGCTCTGGCGGCGTTCAATATCGGCGGGTGAGGAACCACGCACGTCATGCTCGGGCTTGACCCGAGCATCTCGAGACAAAAAGGCGCCCTTGAAGGGGCGCCTCTTCCCGCACGAGATTCTCGGCTCTTCGCTGAGTTTATCCTTGGTCCGACCAAAGGTCGGACCCGAGGGCTTCGGCCGAGAATGACGCGCCGTCGGCGCGTCAGTTCGTCCGAGGCCCGAGATCGCGCGGGGCGGCGTTGACCGTGACGATCTGGCCATTGCGCAGCTCAAGCACCGCAAGGCCGCGCTCGTTGAGCCCATCCGGACGGAAGCGGAAGACGCCGTCGGCCCCGGCAAAGCCCGAGGCATTGGTCAGGACGCTTTCCGAGAAGCGCTGGCTGCCCTGGGTGCGGGCCAGCGCCGCCGCCAGCGAGACCGCGTCATAGGACAAGGTCGCGGTGCGGGTCGGGGCGCTGTTGAAGCGCTTCTGGTAGCGGCCGGAGAAGGCGTTGAAGCCGGCGGTGTCGGGCGAGGCGAACCAGCCGCCCTGAATCGCCGGAACACGCGCGACATTGGCGTCGTTCCAGACGCCGGTGCCGAGCGGTTTGACCTTGGCCGGATCATAGCCGGCCTGCTGCAGGAGGAGACCGAGCGTCGGCATCGCCGCGGCATCGGCCGGCACGAACAGCGCATCGGCCTGCTGCAGCGCCGGCACGAGACGGGTCGCGGCGGCGCGCATGCTGTTCTGATCGGAGCCGAAGCGCTCGATCACCACGACGCGGGCGCCGCGATTGGCCACCGCTTGCTGGAAGGCGCCTTCGACGACCTTGCCATAGGCGGTCTCGGGCACCAGCGCGGCGAAGGATTTGCGCCCCTGCGCCGAGGCATAGGCGATGACGCGGTTGACGTCGTTCTCCGGCGGGAAGGAGAGCAGATAGACGCCGCGCGAGGCGACGTTGCTGTCACTGGAGAAGGCGATCACCGGCTTGCCGGCGCCGCGGGCGACCTGGCCGACCGCCTGCACCGACGGCGCAAAGAGCGGGCCGATGATCAATTCGGCGCCTTCGCGGAAAGCTTCCTGCGCCGCGGCCTGGGCGCCGTCAGGCGTGCCGCGATCGTCCTTGACCAGCAGCGTCAGGTCGGCGCCGGGGAATTCCGCGAGCGCCATCTCGGCAGCGTTCTTGAGCGAGTTGCCGACGGTCGCGCCGGAACCCTCGGCGGTCAGCGGCAGGATCAGACCGACCTTGACCGAGCCGGTGCCGATGGTAGGCCCGCTCGGCGGCGCGTTACCGCCCTGGGGCGCGGTGGGGCTGTCGAAGCCAGGGAAGCCGCCGGTTCCGCCACTGCAGGCGGCGAGCACGGCACCGACACCGGACAACAGAATGAGACGACGGCTCGGCGGAGTGAGGAGCTTGCTCTGACGCGACACGGATTTCGTCTCCACTCCTCGGCGAGGCACGAGACGAGCCCGCACCGGCTGAATGTCTTGTCCCGAACCGTGGACAAGTCCTGCCAGCGAGCAAGGCTATTTTCAAGTTGTTAACTCTAGGTTGCTGTGCCGGCAGTGGTATCTTCCGGGCCGCTGTGGCAGTTTCGCCGCCATGTCCGGCCCTGTATCCGCCCCGCCCGCCCCTGGTCGCGCCCCAAGCTATGCGGCCTTCGGGCTCCGGGCCGAGGCCGAGCCGCTCGCGCCGGGCCTGCACATCGTCGCAACGCCGATCGGCAACCTCAAGGACATCTCGTTCCGGGCGCTGTCGACGCTGGCGGCGGCCGACGCCGTGCTGGCCGAGGACACCAGGACCTCGAAGACGCTGCTGGCGCATTACGGCATCGCGACGCCGCTCCTGCCCTATCACGAGCACAACGCGGCGCAGATGCGCCCGAAGATCCTCGACAAGCTGCGCCAGGGCGGCAAGCTGGCGCTGATCTCGGATGCCGGCACGCCTTTGGTCTCCGATCCCGGCTACAAGCTCGTCGCCGAAGCGGTCGCGGAAGGTTTGCCGGTCACCGGCATTCCCGGTCCATCGGCCGTGCTGGCGGCTTTGGTGCTGGCTGGATTGCCGACCGACCGCTTCTTCTTCGAGGGCTTTTTGCCTCCGAAGAGCGCAGCCCGAAAGGGGCGCCTCACCGAGCTTGCCGCTATTCCCGGCACGCTCGTCTTCTTCGAATCGCCGCGCCGGCTCGCGGAGATGCTGGCGGACGCCGCCACAGTGCTCGGCGCACGATCCGGCGCGGTCGCGCGTGAACTGACCAAATATTACGAGAATGTCCGGCGCGGCCCGCTGCCGGAACTCGCCGCCCATTATGGCGAGGCCGAGGAGGCACGCGGCGAGATCGTCGTGGTGATCGGCCCGCCCGACGCCTCCGCTGCCGCAGCGCAAGGCGACACGCTCGACGAAGCCCTGCGCGCCGCGCTCACGAAAGTCTCGCTGAAGGAAGCGGTGGCGCAGGTCGCGGCCGCGAGCGGCCAACCGCGCCGGGTCGTCTATGCCCGCGCGCTCGAATTGACGCGCGCGCCATGAGCGAGGCGCTGCGCAGCCGGCGCGCCCGCCATTCAGGTCATTCCGGCCGCCGCGGCGAATGGCTCGCCGTCACCTTCCTCACCCTCAAGGGCTATCGCCTGCTGCAGCGCCGCTTCGGCGGCAAGGGTGGCGAGATCGACCTGATCATGGCCCGTGGCGACGACATCGTCTTCGTCGAGGTCAAGGCGCGCGCCGTGCTCGACGATGCGGCGAGCGCGATCACAGCGGACAAGCGCCGGCTGATGGAGGCGCGTATCCGGCAATGGCTGGCGCGCAATCCATGGGCTATGCAGCGCAACCTGCGGGCCGATGCGGTCTTCCTCGCGCCCTGGCGACTGCCCCGCCATGTTCCCCGCGTGTTCGAGCTCGTGCTCTGACGCAAGGCGCAGCCTCTTGCACTAGCGGGCCGCCGCAGCCGATATAACGGCCGCAACCGGAGCTTCCGCCATGCCGTTGAACGTCGCCATCCAGATGGACCCGATCGAGAAGGTCCGCATCGCCGGCGACACCGGCTTCGCGCTGATGCTGGAGGCGCAGGTGCGCGGGCACAGGCTCTTCACCTACACGCCCGACAAGCTGACCCTCCGCGACGGCAAGGTCACCGCCGTGATCAATCCAGTCGAGGTGCGGGACATCGAGGGCGACCACTTCACGCTGGGTGAGCCCGAGCGCACCGATCTCTCGACGCTCGACGTGGTGCTGCTGCGCCAGGACCCGCCCTTCGACATGGCCTATGTCTCCTCGACGCATATGCTCGAGCGCATCCACCCGAAGACGCTAGTGGTCAACGATCCCACCGAAGTCCGCAACGCGCCGGAGAAGCTCTTCGTCACGCATTTCCCCGAGCTGATGCCGCCGACGCTGATCACGCGCGACCGGGCCGAGATCGAGGCCTTCCGCGAGGAGTTCGGCGAGATCGTGATGAAGCCGCTCTACGGCCATGGCGGCGCGACCGTGTTCAAGACCGGCAAGGGCGATCCGAATTTCGGCTCGCTCTATGACCTGTTCGCCAATCTCTTCCGCGAGCCCTGGGTGATCCAGGCCTTCCTCAAGGAGGTCTCGGAGGGCGACAAGCGCATCATCCTGATCGACGGCAAGGCGGCTGGCGCGGTCAACCGCGTGCCGGCGGTCGGCGACCTGCGCGCCAACATGGTGCGCGGCGGCGCGGCCAGGCCGACCGACCTGTCGAAGCGCGAGCTCGAAATCTGCGAGCGGATCGGGCCGGCGCTGCGGGAGCGCGGCCTGCTGCTCGTCGGCATCGACGTGATCGGCGGCAAGCTGACCGAGATCAACGTCACCGCCCCGACCGGGGTCCGCGCCATCAAGAAGCTCGGCGGGCCAGACCTCGCGGCCCAGCTCTTCGATGTGATCGAAGCCAAGCGCGCCGCAAAATAGCTCAGGCGGCGACGCCGGCCGTCCCGTTCAGCGGATTGTCCGGGTCCCAGCCATACTTCATCGTCTCGAAGCGCATCGCCATCGCGTCGACAAGCAGCAGCTTGCCGACCAGCGGCTCGCCGAAGCCGGTGATGGCGCGGATCACCTCCAGCGCCATCAGCGAGCCCATCACGCCAGCGAGCGCGCCGAGCACGCCGGCCTCGGCGCAGGGCGCGACCGTGCCGGGGGGCGGTTCGTTCGGGAACAGGCAGCGATAGGTCGGATTGGGCCGCCCATCGGCGCTGGTCTCATGCGCGCGGATCGTGGTCAGCGAGCCGTCGAAGCGACCGAGCGCCGCCGTCACCAGCGGCTTCTTCTCGTGGAAGCAGGCATCCGAGACGGCATAGCGCGTCGCGAAATTATCGGAGCCGTCGGCGACGACGTCATAGAACGCCACAAGAGCACGGGCGTTATGCGCGTCGATCCGGGTGACGTATTCCTCGATCTCGACCCGCGGGTTGAGCCGGGTGACGAAATTGGCGGCCGCGACCACCTTGCGCGCGCCGATATCCTCCGTCCCGAAGATGATCTGCCGCTGCAGGTTCGAGAGCGAGACATGGTCGTCGTCGAGGATGCCGATCGTGCCGACGCCGGCCGCGGCGAGATAGGGAATCAGCGGCGCCCCGAGGCCGCCGGCGCCGATCACCAGCACGCGGGCACGCTTGAGCTTCGCCTGGCCGGGCCCGCCGATCTCCGGCAGCACCAGATGGCGGGCATAGCGCTCGATCTCGGCGTCGTTCAGCGTCATGGGCGGCAAGCTAGGCCGATCCGTCCGCATCAGCAATCGGGTGCCCTGCCGTGACAGGAAGCGGGTGTCTGCACGGGCCGCCCGCCTGCGATCACCCGCGCCGCATTCCCTGAGCGAGGAAACAGGACATGACGGCATTGAAGGACAAGGTCGCGATCGTCACCGGCGCGAGTTCCGGCATCGGAAGGGCGGCGGCGAAGCTGTTCGCGGCCGAGGGCACGAAACTCGTGGTCACAGCGCGGCGGCAAAACGAGCTCGACGCGCTCGTCAGCGAGATCGAAGCGGCAGGCGGCGAAGCGATCGCCGTCGCCGGCGACATCCGCGAGGAGGCGCTGGCGCAGCGCCTGGTCGAGACCGCGACCGAGCGCTTCGGCGGGCTCGACATCGGCTTCAACAATGCCGGTATCATCGGCGAGCTCGGCCCGATCGGAGAGATGGCGAGCGCGAACTGGCACGAGGTGATCGCGATCAACCTGACCAGCGCCTTCTTCGGCGCAAAGCACCAGGCGCCGGCGCTGGAAGCGCGCCGCGGCGGCTCGCTGATCTTCACCTCGAGCTTCGTCGGCCATACCGCCGGGCTCGCCGGCATGTCGGCCTATGCCGCCAGCAAGGCTGGGCAGATCGGTCTGGTGAAGGCGCTCGCGGCCGAGCTCGGCGGCAAGGGCATCCGCGTCAACGCCCTGCTGCCGGGTGGTACCGACACCCCAGCGAGCATCACCAACGATCCCGCCTCGGGCCCGGAGGTGCTGGCCTTCGTCGAGGGCATCCACGCGCTGAAGCGGATGGCGCAGCCGGAGGAAATCGCCCGCGCCGCGCTCTTCCTCGCTTCAGATGCGTCGAGCTTCGTCACCGGCACGGCGTTCCTCGCCGATGGCGGCGTCTCGATCCAGCGCGGCTGAGGCGACTGTTCATATGTGACACATATCGCCAGGCGGGCCGGCAAGCCCGCTTGGCCCCGCCCGCAAGCCGTGCCATCGTGACCCCAGGCAGGAATGGCGCAACCATTCCGCGTGTGACAGGGGAACGGCTCGATGCGTTTGAAATCTCTCGCCCTCGCTCTGGCGGGCGTCGCCCTTTCGGCCATGGCAGCCGTCGCCCAGACCGCGATCAAGCCGGCGATCGTCTATGACAAGGGCGGCAAGTTCGACAAATCCTTCAATGAGGGCGTCTTCGTCGGGGCTGAGAAGTTCAAGGCCGAGACCGGCGTCGAATTCCGCGATTTCGAGCCGACCAACGACGCCCAGATCGAGCAGGCGCTGCGGCGCTTCGCCCGCGACGGCCATTCGCCGATCATCGCCGTCGGCTTCTCGCAGGCGACCGCGCTGCAGAAGGTCGCAGCCGAGTTCCCGAACCTGAAGTTCACCATCATCGACATGGTGGTCGAGCTGCCGAACGTGCAGTCGGTGGTGTTCAAGGAGCATGAGGCCTCCTATCTCGTCGGCCTCCTCGCCAGCCTCGCCTCGAAGACGAACAAGGTCGGCTTCGTCGGCGGCATGGACATCCCGCTGATCCGCAAATTCGCCTGCGGCTATGTCCAGGGCGTCAAGGCCGGCAAGAAGGACGCCGAGATCTTCCAGAACATGACCGGCTCGACCCCGGCCGCCTGGAACGATCCCGTGAAGGGCGGCGAGCTCGCCAAGTCGCAGATCGACCGTGGCGCCGACGTGATTTATCACGCCGCCGGCGGCACCGGCATCGGCGTGCTGCGCGCCGCCGCCGACGCCGGCAAGCTCGGCATCGGCGTCGATTCCAACCAGAACATGCTGCATCCCGGCAAGGTGCTGACCTCGATGCTGAAGCGCGTCGACGTTGCCGCCTATACCTCCTTCAAGGAGGCGCGCGACGGCACCTGGAAGCCCGGCGTCTCGGTGCTCGGACTGAAGGAGGACGGCGTCGGCTGGGCCCTCGACGACAACAACAAGGCGCTGATCACGCCCGAGATGAAGGCGGCCGCCGACAAGGCCCGCGCCGACATCATCGCCGGCACCGTCAAGGTCCACGACTACATGTCGGATTCCAAGTGCACGATGTGAGCGCGGCGCGCCGGTGAACAACCCGCACCCTGCGATCGAGCTCAACGGCATCAGCAAGGCGTTCGGCCCGGTCAAGGCCAACAAGGACGTCTCGCTAGCGGTCGCCGCCGGCTCGATCCACGGCATCGTCGGCGAGAACGGCGCCGGCAAGTCGACGCTGATGTCGATCCTCTACGGCTTCTACGAGGCCGATGCCGGCGAGATCCGCGTGCGCGGTGAAGCGCGGCGCATCCGCTCCTCCTCGGATGCGATCGCCGCCGGGATCGGCATGGTCCACCAGCATTTCATGCTGGTCGAGCCGCTCAGCGTCGTCGAGAACGTCGTGCTCGGCGCCGAGGGCGGAGCCTTCCTCAAGGGCGGCATCGGCAAAGCGCGGGCCGAGCTGGCGCGGCTGTCGCAGGAATACGGGCTCGCCATCGATCCCGACGCGATCGTCGGGGAGCTCTCGGTCGGCTTGCAGCAGCGCGTCGAGATCCTGAAGGCGCTCTATCGCGGTGCCGAGGTGCTGATCCTCGACGAGCCGACTGCAGTGCTGACCCCGGCCGAGGCCGACCAGCTCTTCGAATTGCTGCGGGCGCTGAAGGCGCAGGGCAAGACGGTGATTCTCATCACCCACAAGCTGCGCGAGATCATGGCGGTGACCGACCGTGTCTCGGTGATGCGGCGCGGCGAGATGGTCGCCCATGTCGAGACCGAACGGACTTCCCCGGCCGAGCTCGCCGAGGCGATGGTCGGCCGGCGCGTACTGCTGCGCGTCGAGAAGGCACCGCGCCAGCGCGGCGCGCCGGTGCTGGAGGCGGCAGGGCTCTCCGTGGTCGACGAGCGCGGCTGCGAGACCTTGCGGGACGCCAGCCTGACCCTGCATGAAGGCGAGATCGTCGGCATCGCCGGGGTCGCCGGCAATGGCCAGAGCGAACTGCTCGACGTGCTCGCGGGCCTGACCCAGCCGGCGCGCGGCGTGATCCGGCTCGGCGGCCAGATCCTCAACGCTGCCGACCGCAACCCGGCCAATCTGCGCAAGCTCGGCCTGATGCACATTCCCGAGGACCGGCTCAGGACCGGGCTCGTCACCGCCTTCGCGGCGGCCGAAAACGCGATCCTCGGCTATCATGACGACCCGGCCTTCGGGCCTGGCCCCTTCCTGTCGCCGGCACTGGTCGAAAAGCATGCGCGCGTGGGAATGCAGGATTACGATGTCCGCCCGGTCGATCCTGGCCTGAAAACCGCGAAGTTCTCTGGCGGCAACCAGCAGAAGATCGTGCTTGCCCGCGAGATCGAGCGGGCGCCGAAGGTGCTGCTGGTCGGCCAGCCGACGCGCGGCGTCGATATCGGCGCGATCGAGTTCATCCACCGCCGCCTGATCGCCCTGCGTGATCAGGGTGTCGCGATCCTGCTCGTCTCGGTCGAACTGGAAGAGGTTATGGCCCTCTCCGACCGCATTCTCGCGCTCTGCGGCGGCCAGATCACTGGGGAGCGCGAGGCGATGGCGACCGATGAGCGCGATCTCGGCCTGCTGATGGCCGGCGTCAGCGAGCGCGCGGCATGAGCGCTGCGCCGATCGATCTGCCGCGCTGGGCCGACACCGCCCTTGTCCCGCTGGTCTCGGTCGCGGCGGCGCTCGTCGTCGCCGGGCTCGTCGTGCTCTCGATCGGTGAAAGCCCGCTGGAAGCGACGATGCTCTTGCTGAAGGGCTCACTCGGCAGCCTCGAAGGCCTCGGCTTCACGCTCTACTACACCACAAACTTCATCTTCACCGGCCTTGCCGTCGCGGTCGCCTTCCATGCCGGGCTGTTCAATATCGGCGGCGAGGGCCAGGCCACCGTCGCCGGCATCTTCGCCGCGCTCGCCTGCCTCTGGCTCGCGCCGCTGCCGGGCATATTGCTGGTGCCGCTCGCCATCCTCGCCGCGGCTGCGGGCGGGGCGCTCTGGGCCTTCATCCCCGGCTATCTCCAGGCGACGCGCGGCAGCCATGTCGTGATCACCACGATCATGTTCAACTTCATCGCTGCGACGCTGATCGTCTATTTGCTGGTCGAAGTGATGGGGAAGGCCGGCTCGATGCAGCCGGAAACCCCGGATTTCCCGAAGCAGGCGGTGCTGACGCCGATCCACGAACTGCTCGGCGCCTTCGGCCTGAAGCTGCCCTCGACGCCGCTCAACACTTCCTTCCTGCTGGCGCTCGCCTCCCTGGTCGCGGTCTGGGCGCTGATCTACCGTTCGCGGCTCGGCTATGCGATCCGCACCGTCGGCGCCAATCCGCGCGCCGCCGCCTATGCCGGCATCTCGCCGGCGCGGATCATCATGGTGGCGATGGCGCTCTCCGGCGCGCTCGCCGGCGGGCTCGCGGTCAACGAAGCCATGGGCGTGCAGCACCGGCTGGTGCTCGACTTCACCGCCGGCTACGGCTTCGTCGGCATCGCGGTCGCGCTGATGGGGCGCGGCCATCCGGTCGGCGTCGGCCTCGCCGCTTTGCTCTTCGGCGTGCTCTATCAGGGCGGAGCCGAGCTCTCCTTCGACAAGCCGACCATCACCCGCGACATGGTCGTGGTCATCGGCGGCATCGTCATCCTCTTCGCCGGGGCGCTCGACGGCCTGTTCCGGCGGCTGGTGGCGAGCGTGCTCGCTCTCGGGCGCGGAGGCTAGGCGATGGAGATCGTCCAGACCCTCGCCGTCATCCTCGATTCGACGATCCGCCTGTCGATCCCGCTGCTCTGCGCCGCGCTCGCCGGGCTCTGGTCGGAACGCTCGGGCGTCGTCGACATCGGCCTCGAAGGCAAGATGCTGATCGCCGCCTTCGCCTCGGCCGTCATCGCCTATCACAGCGGCTCGGCCTGGGCGGGCTTAGGGGCCGGCATGCTCGCCGCGATCGCCCTGTCGCTGGTGCACGGCTTCGCCGCGATCACCTGGCGCGGCAACCAGATCGTCTCCGGCGTCGCGATCAACATGCTGGCGGTGGGCCTCACCGCCATCCTCGGCAATGCCTGGTACGGCCAGGGCGGACGCACGCCGAACCTCGAAGGCGCAGCGCGCTTTCCCGAGCTCGATCTGCCACTCGTCGGAACGATCAAGGACATCCCGGTCCTCGGCCCGATCTACGACATCGCCATCTCCGGCCATGCTGCCCCAGTCTATCTCGCGGTGCTCGCGCTGATCCTGACGGCGCTGACCTTGAAACACACACGCTTCGGCCTGCGCCTGCGTGCCGTCGGCGAGAACCCGGCCGCAGTCGACACCGCCGGCGTCTCGGTCGCCGGATTGCGCTACGCCGCCGTGATCATCTGCGGCGCGCTCTGCGGGCTCGGCGGCACCTATCTGGCCGTCTCGCAATCGGCCGGGTTCCTGCCGCAGATGACCGCCGGCAAGGGCTTCATCGCGCTCGCCGCCGTGATCTTCGCCAATTGGCGGCCCTGGCCAGCTCTGTTCGCCTGCCTGCTCTTCGGCCTGCTCGACGCGGTGGCGATAAGGCTGCAGGGTGTCGTCCTGCCTGGGATCGGCCAGGTGCCGGTGCAGGCGATCCAGGCGCTGCCCTATGTGATGACGGTGGTGCTGCTCGCCGGCTTCATCGGCAAGGCGACGCCGCCCAAGGCCTCGGGCCTGCCCTATGTGAAAGAACGCTGAGTGACCGCCGACCCCGATCTCGACGCCCTCTTCGCCGCGGCGAAGGCCGCGCAGCAACGGGCCTATGCGCCCTATTCGCGCTTCAAGGTCGGCGCCGCCATCCTGGCCGATGACGGCGCCGTCTACCCCGGCTGCAATGTCGAGAACGCCGCCTATCCCGTCGGTGCCTGCGCCGAAGCCGGGGCGATCTCGGCGATGATCGCCGGCGGTGCGCGCGCGATCCGCGCCATCCTCGTCCTCGGCGACGGCGCCGAACTGGTGACGCCCTGCGGCGCCTGCCGCCAGCGCATCCGCGAATTCGCCGCGCCGGAGACGCCGATCGCCATCGCCGGGTCCGAAGGCATCCGTGCGCGTTTTTCGCTCGCGGAGCTGTTGCCAGCCTCGTTCGGACCGGCCAATTTGCCGACCTGATTTGCGGGCGTCCGGTAGAGACAGCCCGATGAGCGCGGCCAACGCGCCGATGGAGCAGACAACATGGCAGCGGATGCGCTTTTCGACCAAGCGGCATCGGTACTGATCGATCGTGGCATCGATGGCGGCATCGACTGCGCCATCGTGCTCGGCACCGGGCTCGGCCGCATCATCGATGACATGGTCGATCCGATCTCGATCCCCTTCGCGGAGATACCCGGCTTTCCGCAAGGGACGGTCTCGGGCCATGCCAAGCGGCTCAGCTACGGCACGCTGCACGGCCGCAAGGTGCTGGTCTTCGAAGGGCGGGCGCATTTCTACGAGACCGGCGACCCGGCCATCATGCGCGTACCGCTCGGCATGCTCACCGCCTTCGGCTCGCCGCCGCTGATCCTGACCAACGCCGCCGGCTCGCTCCGTCCGGATTTGCGGCCTGGCAGCCTCGCCTTGATCACCGACCACATCAATTTCAACGGCCCCAATCCGCTGCTCGGCGATGCCGGCGACGGCCGCTTCGTGCCGATGATCGATGCCTATGACCCGCATCTGCGCGCCCGCCTGAAGAAAGCGGCCGCCAGCAGCGGCGCCAATCTCGGCGAGGGCGTCTATATGTGGTTCTCCGGGCCGAGCTTCGAGACGCCGGCCGAAATCAAGATGGCCAAGACGCTGGGCGCCGATCTCGTCGGTATGTCGACCGTCCCGGAGGTGATCCTGGCCCGCCGTCACGGCCTGCGCGTCGCCGGCATCTCGATCGTCACCAATATGGGCGCCGGCATCCTCGGCGGGGCGCCCAGCCATGGCGAGACGCGCGACGTCGCAGCCGCCGCGACCACGGCTTTGCGGCGGGTGTTGCGCGTCTTCCTGAGCGAGCTCTGACCATGTCCGACGCCGATCTCGCTTTGCGTGCGCTACGCCTGCTCGACCTGACCGATCTGTCGGATCAAGCCAGCGAGACCGGCACGCTGCAGCTCTGCGCCCGCGCCGCCGCGGCGCCGGGCCCGGTCGCGGCGATCTGCATCTGGCCGCAATTCATCAGGCTGGCGCGCCAGACACTGAAAGCCTCGCCGGTCAGGATCGCGACGGTGGTCAACTTTCCGGCCGGCAACAGCAATTGCAGCCTGATCGGCAGCGACATCATCGAGGCGATCGCAGACGGCGCCGACGAGATCGATCTTGTGCTGCCCTGGCGCGCTTTCCTCGCCGGCGATGCCGAGATTGCCCGCGAAATGGTCGCCGAAGCGCGCAGCAGCTGCGGCGACAAGATGCTGAAAGTCATCCTCGAAACCGGCGAATACCCTGATCAGACAGCTGTGCGCGCGGCATCCGATCTCGCCATCGCCGCCGGCGCCGACTTCATCAAGACCTCGACGGGCAAGACCAGAACTTCCGCCACGCCGGCGGCGGCCCGCACCATGCTGGAAGCGATCAAGGCCTCCGGCAAGCCGGTCGGTCTGAAGCCCTCGGGCGGTCTGCGCACGCTCGCCGACGCCAAGAGCTATCTCGACCTCGCCGACGAGATCATGGGCCCGGACTGGGCGACGGCGAAGACCTTCCGCTTCGGCGCCAGTGGTCTCTATGGCGTCCTCGCCGACATCATCGCCGGCACCACCCCGCCCGAACGGACCGACGGAGCCTATTGATGCGCCTGCCGCAGGAGATCATCGCCGCCAAGCGCGACGGCGAGCGCCTGAGCGCCCAGGACATCCGCCAGATGATCGCGGGCCTGACCGACGGTTCGGTCAGCGAAGGTCAGGCCGCCGCCTTCGCCATGGCGATCTTCTTCCGCGACATGGACGCCGAGGAGCGCGTGGCGCTGACGCTCGCCATGCGCGATTCCGGCACGGTGCTGGACTGGCGCGACCTGCCCGGGCCGGCGCTCGACAAACACTCGACCGGCGGCGTCGGCGACACGGTCTCGCTGCCCCTCGCGGCGGCGGTCGCTGCCTGCGGCGGCTATGTCCCGATGATCTCGGGCCGCGGCCTCGGTCATACCGGCGGCACGCTCGACAAGCTCGACGCGGTGCCGGGCTATGTCACCCAGCCCGGAATCGATCTCTTCCGCCATGTCGTGCGCGAGGCCGGCTGCGCCATCATCGGCCAGACCGCCGATCTCGCTCCGGCCGACAAGCGGCTCTATGCGATCCGGGACGTCACCGGCACGGTCGAGTCGATCCCGTTGATCACCGCCTCGATCCTGTCCAAGAAGCTCGCGGCCGGCCTCTCCGGCCTCGCCATGGACGTGAAGTTCGGCTCCGGCGCCTTCATGCGCGATTTCGACAGGGCCGAGGCGCTGGCGCAAAGCCTTAGCGATGTCGGCAACGGCGCCGGCCTGCCGACGCGGGCCCTGCTCACCGATATGAGCGAGCCGCTGGCCTCCGCCGCCGGCAATGCGCTCGAGGTCGCCTATGCGCTCGACCATCTGACCGGCCGGCGGCGCGAGCCGCGCTTCCACGAGGTCACGGTCGCGCTGTCGGCCGAGATGCTGCTGCTCGGCCGGCTGGCGGCGACGCGCGAGGAAGCGGTCGCCAGGATCGAGGACGCCTTCGCCAGCGGGGCGGCGGCAGAGCGTTTCATCCACATGATCGCGGCGCTCGGCGGCCCGGCCGACCTGCTGGAGCATCCCGAGCGGCACTTTCCACGCGCGCCGATCGTCCGCCCGGTCTTCTCCGACCGGCCCGGCCTGGTCGAGGCGATCGACACGCGCGGTGTCGGCCTCGCGGTGGTCGCGCTCGGCGGCGGGCGCACGCGTCCGCAGGACGAGATCGACCATGCCGTCGGGATCACCGAGCTCGCCGGCCTCGGCGACCGGGTCGGTCCCGACCGGCCACTCGGCATCATCCATGCCCGCAGCGAGGCCGGCTTCGACGCCGCCCGCATCCGCCTGAAGAGCGCCTATCGCCGCGGCGAGACCGCTGTTACGCGTGGGCCGCAGATCATCCCTGCCTAGAGCAGGATGCGAAAAAGTGGGAACCGGTTTTTCGCATGAATCCTGCTCTAACTTAGTGAAATCGATCACGTTCTATGATTTTGGATCGGCTCGATCCAAAATCATCGTGATCTAGGAGTCTCCCGACCCATGAGCCTGCTTCTGGCGATCACCGGCTGGCATGTCGAGAGCTGGCGCGAGCGCTTCGCGGCGCTGCTGCCCGAGCTGCCGATCGTCACGCTCGGCGAGCCCTTCGACCGGCGCGCGGTGCATTATGTCGCGAGCTGGAAGCATCCCGAGGGCAGCCTTGCCGGCCTGCCCAACCTCGCCGCGATCTTCTCGCTCGGCGCCGGCGTCGACCACCTCTTCACCGACAGCCGCTTGCCGCAGGCGCCGATCGCCCGAGTGATCGATCCCGACCTGACGACACGGATGAGCGAATATGTCGTCATGCACTGCCTGATGCAGCTGCGCCAGCAGCGCCGCTACGACCGGCAGCAGCGCGAGAAATCCTGGGACGATGATCGCCACCAGCCAGCAGCACGCGAGGTCCGCGTCGGCATCATGGGGCTGGGCGAGCTCGGCCAGGACGCGGCGCGCAAGCTCCAGGTGATCGGTTTCGACGTCGCCGGCTGGAGCCGCTCGCCGAAGACAATCGAGGGGCTCGCCACCTTCTCCGGCGAAGACGGCCTCACAGCTTTCCTCGCCCGCACCGACATCCTGGTCGTCCTGCTGCCGCATACGCCGGAGACGGAAGGCATCCTGAACCGTCCGTTGCTGACCAAGCTGGCGCGCGATGGAAGGCTCGGCGGGCCAGCGCTGATCAATGCCGGCCGCGGGAAATTGCAGGTCGAGACGGACATCCTCGCCGCGCTTGACGCCGGCGAGCTCCGGGAAGCGGTGCTCGACGTGTTCGAGATCGAGCCACTGCCGCAGGACTCGCGGCTCTGGACCCATCCGGCCGTGACGGTGACTCCGCACAATTCCGCGATGTCGGCGCCCGAGACCGTCGCCGACCAGATCGCGGCGCAGATCCGGCGGCTGGAGGCCGGCGGCGAGCTGCAGAACGTCGTCGACCCGACGCGCGGCTATTGAGGCGATAGCCGCCTGATCGCAGTGATCGGCCCGCCATTGCGAGCGACGATGCGGTCGCGCGCCGGGCGCAGGGGCTCGCTGATCACGCTCATGGTGAAGGCGGTAGCGTGCAGCAACGTGTCCGGGTCGGTCATGATGCCGACATGCCCTTTCCAGAAGACGAGATCGCCGCGCCGCAGGCCGTCCAGGCCGTCGTCGAACATGACGGCTTCGCCGAGCCCGCGCTCCTGCATGTCGGAGTCGCGCGGCGCCGCCACGCCGGCAGCCGCCAGCGAAAGCTGGACCAGGGCCGAGCAGTCGAGGCCGAGGCTGGTCTTGCCGCCCCAGAAATAGGGAACGTTGAGGAAGCGTTCGGCGACGGCAACGAAGTCCGGCTCGTGCTGGTCGCGCAGGTGGACATGCTGCTTGAAGATGTGGCCGCCATGCACGGTCGTGAAGAAATCGCCACTCTCGCCGGTGACCGCCAGCGCTGCATTGAGCGACAGCGCCTCGAGCGGCGGCAATTTGATCGACGGGCCGGGGTAGACGAAGGTCCTGAGCGCGCTGACGCGATGGGTCGGGACAGGCGCATCGCCGACGAGGCAATCCTCGGGCAGGTAGCCGACATAGGAATCGCCGACGAGCTGGCCCCAGACCCAGCCTTCATGCTGCTCGTAGACACGCACCGCCTCGCCGGCGAGTGCTTCCGTGTCGAGCGGCGCATCCGGCCTGGGCTCGCGCCGCAGCGGCGCCGAGGGCGTCACCACCCGCATCGGGATGGGGTCCACGAAGGCGAGCGCCTCGACCTGGCCATCGAGATGACGGGCGGCGAGGTCGGGGCGAGCGGGGGTGAGGCGAAGGTCGAGATTCGTGCTCATGAAGAACACTCTAGCCTTGTCCGGTTAACGGGCGAAGCGCTCAGGCCGGGCCGAGCTCGCGCGCCCGCGCCGTGACCAGATCGGCGAGGTGCTCGACCGCCAGGGCGCCAGCGACCGTCCGCTGAATGACGACGTTGCGCTTGTCGAATTCGTCGCGCTTGCGGCTGACGAGGCCGAGCTTGCCCATGCTGTCGAGCGCGCGGGTGATCACCGGCTTGGTGACGCCGAGCCGCGCTGCGAGCCCGCGCACCGTATGGGGCGGGAGCTCGAGATAGATGGTCAGGAGGATCGCGATCTGGCGCACCGAGAGATCGGGTTGGGTATCGCGCACCAGGTCGAGATGCACCTCGCGCCAGAGCCTGAGCGCCTGCGTCGGCTTGATCTCCAGCACCATGCCGTCCCCGATCGTTACGGGGCCGTATCATTATCGCACCGCGCGCCCCGCGCAACCGAAGTCAGGGAGCAGGCTTAACGGGCGCCGTAGAGCTGCTTCGCCAACGCGTAGATCAGCCGCGCTGCCTGGCATTCGCCGCCTTCGGGGCGCCCCGGCCTGGTCGAAGGGTTCCAGCCATAGATGTCGAAATGGGCGTAGGAGCGGCTCTTCTCGACAAAGCGGTTGAGGAAGAGCGCAGCCGTCACCGAGCCGGCGAAGGCGCCGCCGGAGACGTTGTTGAGATCGGCGATCTTGGAATCGAGCATGCCGTCATAGGGCGGCCAGAGCGGCATGCGCCAGGCCGGATCGTTCGCGGCGGCGGCGAGGCGGGCGATCTCGGCAGCGAGGCCGTCGTCATGGGTGTAGAAGGGCGGCAGATCGGGCCCGAGCGCGACGCGGGCCGCGCCGGTCAGCGTGGCGAAATCAACCAGCAATTCGGGCGCCTCCTCGTCGGCCAGCGCCAGCGCATCAGCAAGGATGAGCCGCCCTTCCGCATCAGTGTTGCCGATCTCGACGGTCAGCCCCTTCCGGCTCTGCAAGACGTCGCCGGGGCGGAAGGAAGCGCCGGAAACGGCGTTCTCGACCGCCGGCACGACCAGGCGCAGCCGGACCTTCAGCTTCGCCCGCATGATCATGCTGGCAGCCGCGATCGCCGCCGCCGCGCCGCCCATGTCCTTCTTCATCAGCAGCATGCCGGCATCGGTCTTCAGATTGAGCCCGCCAGTGTCGAAGGCGACGCCCTTGCCGACCAGGGTCAGCTTCGGGTCGCCCTGCTTGCCCCAGCGCAGGTCGATCAGCCGTGGCGCGCGGGGCGAGGCCCGGCCGACGGCATGGATCATCGGGAAATTGGCGACGAGCAGGTCGTCGCCGACGGTGCTGGAGACCTCGGCGCCATGGGTTTCGCCAAGCGCATATATGGCCGCCTCGATCTCGGCCGGCCCAAGATCGGCGGCGGAGGTGTTGACGAGGTCCCGCGCCAGGGCGCTCGCCTCTGCGAGATTGCTCAGCTCCTCGCCATCGACGCCCTCGGGCAGGACGAGCCGCGCCGCAGCGGGCTTGGGCTTGCGGTAGCGCTCGAACCGATAGGCGGTGAGCAGCCAACCCAGCGCGGCAAGGCCGGCATCGCCGATATCGCCCGCCAGAGCGTAGTCGCCCGGCGGCAGGGTGGTGGCGAGGCGGCCCGGAGCGAACGGATCGCGCCGCCGCGGGCTCGTGGGCTCGACCCCGAGCAGCACGGCGGCCAGCGCACCGGCGGCGTCCGGCAGCAGGGCATGCTGGCCGGGCCGTGCTTCGAAGCCTTGCGCCAGTGCGAAGCTGCGCGGCACCGGCGCGAGCCCGTCGCGAAGGGCCGGCCAATCGGCCTTTGCGACGCAATGGACTGATATGGCTGATGTTCCAGCAGGCAGGAGCAGCGGATGCACGATCGACGAACCTCGGATAGCGAAATCGTCGGTGCCAGCATGTGACGCCGGCCCCGACCCGCCCGATTAACAGTCCGTTAGGGTTAACGTTTTATCACCGAAGGCAACAGCTTTCCCGTACCGGCGAGGCATTCCGGCTTATGTCCATCCGCTTCCGCGCCCTTCGTTTCGGCTATCTCGCCGCAGCTTCCGTCCTCTGCATCACGCTCGGCGCCTGCCAGATGCGCGGCGGCCCCGGCGACATCACTGGCTCGATCGGGACGAGGCAGACCCAGCCGCGGACCGAGGCGCAATGGCGTAGCGAGGAAGCGGATTGGGCCAAGCGCTACGAAGCGAACCAGAAGGACCGCAACGCGGCCTTCTTCTATGCGCGGGCTCTGCGCGCGCTCGACAAGAACGCCCAGGCCCTCGCCATCCTGGAAGGCGCCGTGATCATCCACACCGAAGATCAGGAGCTGCTCGGCGCCTATGGCCGCTCGCTCGCAGACAACGGCCGCCTGAAGCAGGCGGACGATGTGCTGAGCCGGGCCCATCAGCCGGAAAAGCCCGATTGGCGGATCCTGTCGGCACAAGGCACCGTCGCCGACCAGCTCGGCGAGCACGACCGCGCCCAGCAGCTCTATGCGGCGGCGCTGAGACTCGTGCCCAACGAGCCGACGGTGATGTCCAATCTCGGCCTGTCGCTCGCCCTGTCGAAGCGGCTCCCGGACGCCGAACGCGTGCTGCGCGAAGCGGCAGCGACGCCCGGCTCCGACGCCAGGGTTCGCCAGAACCTCGTGTTGGTACTCGGCCTGCAAGGGCGTTTCCAGGATGCCGAGCAGCTCGCCCGCCAGGATATGAGCCCGGCGGAAGCCTCGGCGACCGTCGCCTATCTGCGCCGCTCGGTCAGCCAGCCGAACAGCTGGGACATGCTGCGCGGCGGCAAGCCCAAGCCGGCGGCTCGCGCGGCAGCGCCCGAGAAGGCCTCCCTGCCGGCGGGCTGAGCCCGGCCCGACAAAGCCGGACCTTCCGACCCTCAATCAGGTGATTCTGAAGACCTTGAGGATCGCCGGCGTCATGATCACGACGAACAGGACCGGCAGGAAGAACAGAATCATCGGCACCGTCAGCTTCGGCGGCAGTGCCGCGGCCTTCTTCTCGGCCTCGTTCATCCGTTGATCGCGGCTTTCCTGCGCGAGCGTACGCAGCGCCGTTCCGAGCGGCGTGCCGTAGCGCTCGGCCTGGATCAGCGCAGTACAGACCGACTTCACCGATTCCAGACCGGTGCGCGCCGCGAGGTTCTCATAGGCCTGACGACGTTCAGAGAGGTAGGAGAGCTCGGCCGTGCACAGCGCGAATTCCTCGGCCAGCGGCACTGACTGGCCACCGATCTCGGTCGAGACCTTGCGGAAGGCGAGCTCGATCGACATGCCCGACTCGACACAGATCAGCATCAGGTCGAGCGCGTCCGGAAAAGCGCGCCGCATCGAGAGCTGGCGCTTGGCGATCGCGTTGGAGAGATAAATCTCGGGCGCCTTGATGCCGACATAGGCGCCGCCGAGCGCGATACCGATCCGCATGAAGAATGGCTGGCCGAAATCGTTGATCACGAAGACGTAGAACAGCGCGAACAGGAAGAGACCGATCGGGGTGACCAGCCGGAAGAACAGGAAGCCGATTTCGGCCTGCGGGCCGCGAAAGCCTGCCATGGTGAGCTGCTTCTTGGCGTTCTCGGTCCCGAGCCAGTCACCGAGCTTGAAGCGCTCGACGATGTCGCGCATGAACGCTTTCGGCTCCTGGCGCAGCGAGACCTTCTCCTTCTGCCGCGCCAGCCGATCACGCTCGCGAGCCCTGATTTTATCGCGTTCGATGGCGACGGTCTTCATGCGCTTGCCGAGCATGCTGCCTTCGAGGAGCGGCGCCGCCACAGTCATGATCGTGACCATGACGGCGAAGCCTCCGACCAAAGCGAGCAGGAACCGCATGTCGGAGAGATTCTCGAGCAGGAGCGCAAGCATGCCGGAGGCTCCTCAGATCTCGAAATTGATCATCTTGCGCATCACGAGGACGCCCGTGCCCATCCAGACGGCGCAGCCGACAAGCGCTGCGCGTCCGGCATTCGTCGTCCACAGCGGGTCCATGTAGCCGGGGCTCGTCAGGTAGACGAGACCGGCAACTGCGGGAGGAAGCGAGCCGATGATGGCGGCCGAAGCCTTCGCCTCCATCGACACGGCCTTGATCTTGTCGCGCATCTTGCGGCGCTCGCGGATCACGCGCGAGAGATTGGCCAGGGTCTCAGCGAGATTGCCGCCGGTCTTCTGCTGGATCGCCAGGACGATGCCGAAGAAATTGGCTTCAGCGCAGGGCATGCGCTCGAACAGCTTGCCGGCCGCTTCGGTCAACGGCATGCCGAGCGTCTGCGCCTCGACGATCAGCCGGAACTCCGACTTGACCGGCTCCTGCGCTTCCGCGGCAATGATACGCAAGCAGTCGTTCAGCGGCAGGCCCGACTTGATGCCGCGCACGATGACATCGAGCGCATTCGGGAATTCGTTGGTGAAGCGCAGCATCCGCTTCTTGCCGAGATAGGACAGATACCAGCGCGGCAAGCCGAAAAGGCCGACGAGGAACCCGACCAGCACCACGACCCAGTTGCCTGAGGCGACGAGGAGCACGACAGACAGGACAATGCCCGTCACCACGCCCAGGAGCCAATACTGCTTGCGCGACCAGGACAAGCCAGCCTGTTCGATCCGGCCCTCGATAGTGACCTTGTGACGCGCCTTCTCGCGATTCTCGATGTCCTTCAGACTCTGCGCGACCTGCCCGCGCCGGGCCTGGCTCTGCGCATCGCGATCCGCCGCAGCCCGCACTGCAGCCGGGGCGGCAAATTCGAGACGCCGCTGCTCGGCGCGCGCCTGGCCGCTGAGCCGCGGATAGAACAGCGCGTAAGTGACGCCGCCCGCCGAGATGGCGGCGAGGATGGCGGCAGCGATCTGGCCGTATTCCATGACGTGCCGTCTCCCTGCGCTCAGGCCTCGGCCACGCCCTCGGCCTCGAGCTGGTCGAGCGCCGTAGCGAGCCGCTGCTCGTCACCGAAATAGCGTGCGCGCTCCCAGAGGCGAGGCCGGCCGATACCGGTCGAGCGGTGCCGGCCGATCAACCGGCCGTTCGGGTCCTCGCCGAGCACGTCGTAGAGCATCAGGTCCTGGGTGATGATCACGTCACCCTCCATGCCCATCACCTCGGTGATGTGGGTGATGCGGCGCGAACCGTCGCGCATGCGCTGCGCCTGGATGATCACGTCGATCGACGAGCAGATCATCTCGCGCAAGGTCTTCGACGGCAGGCTGAAGCCGCCCATCGTGATCATCGATTCGATACGGCTCAGGCATTCGCGCGGCGTGTTGGCGTGCAGCGTGCCCATCGAGCCGTCATGGCCGGTATTCATCGCCTGGAGCAGATCGAAGGCCTCCGGCCCACGCACCTCGCCGACGATGATGCGCTCGGGACGCATGCGCAGACAATTCTTGACGAGATCGCGCATCGTCACGGCACCCGATCCCTCGAGATTGGGCGGACGGGTCTCGAGGCGCACCACGTGCGGCTGCTGCAATTGCAGCTCTGCCGCGTCCTCGCAGGTGATCACGCGCTCATCGTGCTCGATGTAGTTGGTCAGGCAGTTGAGCAGCGTGGTCTTGCCCGAGCCGGTACCGCCCGAGATCACGACATTGCAACGGACCCGCCCGATGATCTTCAGGATCTCGGCGCCGGGAGGCGAAATTGCACCGAAGCGAACGAGCTGATCGAGCGTCAGCTTGTCCTTCTTGAACTTGCGGATGGTGAGCGCAGGGCCGTCGATGGCGAGCGGCGGCGCGATGACATTGACGCGCGAGCCATCCGCAAGACGTGCGTCGCAGATCGGCGAGGATTCGTCGACACGGCGCCCGACCTGGCTGACGATGCGCTGGCAGATGTTCATCAGCTGCGCGTTGTCGCGGAAGCGGATGCTGGTCAGCTGGATCTTGCCGCCGGTCTCGATATAGGTCTTGCCGGCGCCGTTGACCATGATGTCGGCGATATCATCGCGCGCCAGCAGCGGCTCGAGCGGTCCGTAGCCGAGCACATCGTTGCAGATGTCGTCGAGCAGTTCTTCCTGCTCGGCGATCGAGAGCACGACGTTCTTCAGCGAGATGATCTCGTTGATGATGTCGCGGATTTCCTCTCGGGCCGATTCGCCGTCGAGCTTGGCCAGCTGCGAGAGATCGATCGCTTCGATGAGAGCACCGAAGATCATGCTCTTCATCTGGTAGTATTCGTCGGACTTCGGCGCCTCCGCCGGCGGCGGTGGCGGCGGCGAACGGCGCGCCTTGGCGGCGGCCGGGCGCATCTCGACCGGGCGCGCCGCCGCGAGCGGTGCTGCGAACGACTGGGTCGCTGGAGCCGGAGCGGTCGCCTGTCGCTTCCCGAACATGCTCTAGGCCTTTCGACGCATCAGCTTCGCGACGAGCGGCTCGAGCAGGCCGCGCTTGCCGCGCTTCTGCTCGCCTCGCCCGGTCAGAACCGTTGCGATCTGGACGAAGGCCTCGGCCGCCTTTCCGCCCGACTGGATTTCGGCGATCATCTGACCGTTGTTGGCGGCCGTGCCAAAAAGCTGGGCGTCGAAGGGAATCGAGCTCATCACCTCGATCCCAAGCGCCTTGGCGAATTCGCTCGCCTCGATCTCGGGCCGCTTGGGCAGGCCGACCTGATTCAGGATCAGACGCGGCATGGCGTCGTTCGGCCGAGCCGCGCGCAGCAAGTCCACCAGGTTCTTGGCGTTGCGCAGCGAGGCGAGCTCCGGCGCGGCAATGACCGCCACTTCGTCGGCCCCGACCAGGGCGCGCTTGGCCCAGCCGGACCAGAGATGCGGCACATCCAGCACGATGCAGGGGACGCTGCCGCGCAGCAGATCGAAGAGAAGATCGAACGCGTCTTCGTCTAGATCGATGGTTCGGTCCAGCATGGCCGGAGCCGCAAGCAAGGACAGGTTGTCGCTGCAGCGCGACAGGAGCCGGTCAAGCATGTTGGCGTCGAGCCGCTCCGGCGCGAACACGGCGTCGGCGATGCCCTGCGGCGGATCCTGGTTGAAATCCAGCCCGGCCGTGCCGAAGGCGACGTCGAGATCGGCGATCACCGTCGAGACGCCAAGATTGCGGGCGATCGCCCAGGCGACATTGTGCGCGACGGTGGAAGCGCCGACGCCGCCCTTGGCGCCGACGATGGCGATGGAGCGCCCGAGCGTCGCCGCACCCGACGCTGCGTAGAGCTCCGACAAGGTCCGCAGCAGGTCGAGAACCCCGAACGGGGCGACCAGATAATCGCTGACGCCGCGCCGGATCAGCTCGCGATAGAGGTGGATGTCGTTGACATGGCCGATAACGACGACCTTGGTGCCGGGGTCACAGCTCTCGGCGAGCGCGTCGAGATGTGTGATCAGCGCGGAGGGCTCGCTGACCGTTTCCAGGACGATCACATTGGGTGTCGGCGCTCCACGGAACGCTTCGACCGCAGCGGCCGGCCCACCCATCTGGATGCGCGCCTGGACCTTGTCCATGCGTCGGTCGGCAGCGACCGCCTGCATCGCGTCCGCAACCTCGCGGGTCTCGCAGAAGGCCTGCAGCGTCACCCGCGGCAGCGGAGCGATGATCTCCTCGCCGCCTGTTTCCGGCTCAAATCCAGGCATGGTCGCCATCATTTGCCTCCGACGGCGTCGCTGACCTTGGTCTGTTCCTGGCGATACTGCGTCGAGGGGTCCTTACCCTCGCGCAGCTTCTTGATCCCCTCCATCCGCTTTTGCGTGTCGAAGCGACCTTCGCTGCGCGCACGCACCAGATCAAGCGGATCGGCGATCTGCGCGGCGAGATTGGCCTGCGTCGAGCAGCCAAAGTTCCAGTAGGGCTCGTTCGCCGCGTCGGTCTTGTAGCTGGAGGCGCCGAGATCGGTCGGCCATTGCCCACAGGAATGCGGCAATCCGGCCTGCAGCGAGGCATAGGTCAGACGGATCGGCGAGGCGAGACCGGGATCGGCGATACGATAGGTCCTGACCGAAAGAGCATTGGGCGAGACGCCGGCGCGGGCGAGCGAGCGACGGATGCCGTCGAGCGTGTCATGGGTCGCAACGTCCCGCCCGGTCCCCGTCGGCACCTCGGCGACCAGCCCGCCCTTGCCGCCGCGGCGGTAGTCCTCGCCGAAGCGGGCGACATCCTCGGCCTGGCGTGCATCGAGCCCGCCGCCGGCCCGGCCGATGAAGACGTCGAGCGAACGGGGCGCATCGCGCAACACGATCGGATGGCGCTCTCGCGTGTCGATGGGAACACCGGAGCTCGAGATGTCACCCTTGGCGCAGGCCCCGAGCAGGAGCGCAGCGCCAAGCGCGGCGGGCAGCGCCGTCTTGCGTGTCCGGTAGAGCTTGCTGGTCACGATCGCCATCCTTGTCGCGGCCCCGTCTTCAATCGGCGATGAAGCCGACGCGGCCCTTGTAGGCCTGCGGAATCGGCCCGCCACTGGTCGAGCCGTAGATCTTGTTCAGCCGCCCCATCAGGATCGTCTGGGCGTCATGCGCCTCGACGAAGCCGTCATCCGGGCGTTGCAGCTGGTTGGGCCCGACCGGCTTCACGATATAGGGCGTCACAGCGATCATCAGCTCGGTCTCCTCGCGCTGATAGTCGCGCGAGCGAAACATCGTGCCGATGATCGGGATGTTCATCAGCCCCGGCAGCCCGTTGATCGCCTGGCGCGAGACGCGCTGGATCAGGCCGGCGGTCGCCAAGGTTCCACCGGAGGGCAGTTCCACCGTCGTGTCCGATTTGCGCGTCCGGAATCCGGGAGCGTTCACTGCGCCCGTCTGCGTGGTGTCAGCAAGGCGCAGCTGGTTCTCGGCATCGAGCTCGGTGACCTCGGTCGCGATGCGCATCGAGATCCTGCCTTCGGACAGCACGATCGGCGTGAAGTTCAGCGAGACGCCGATCGTCTTGTAGACGATGTTGAGATTGCAGCGGCCGGTGATATCGCAACTGTAACCGTTGGGAACCGGGATCTCGCCGCCGGCCGTGAACTTCGCGCTCTCTCCCGAGATCGCCGTGACGGTCGGCTCTGCAAGAATCCGCGACAGGCCGGCTCGCTCCAGCGCGCGCAGCGTGACATTGGACGACTTGCCGATCCCGGCGGCGATCGAGGTCGCCGCGAGCTGCTGCGGCTGCACCGAGAACGGGTTGTCGAGCGTCGGGGTGATCTTGAGGTCGCCCAGCTTCCACTCGCCGGTCGAGTTGATGCCGAGCTGCTTGATCGCCTTGCGGGCGACCTCGGAAACCGTGACCTTGACCATGACCTGGTCGCGCCCGCGGATGGTCAGCGAATTGATCACTGCTCCCTTGCTCGTCGTCTGGACGAGACCCTCCGTGGTGGAGCTGCCAACGAAGGCGCCGGCGATGTCCATGGCCTGCGTCGCCTCGGAGGCGTTCGCAACGGTGCCGACGAGGAGAATCGAGTTTCCGGCCGGCTTCACCTGGATATCGGCGCCCGGCATCGCCGTGCGCAGCGTCTGGCGCAGGACGTTGAGATCGCGGCCGACCTCGATCTCGAGCGCCGTGATCTGCTTGCCTTCGGCATCCATCACGAACATCGAGGTCGAACCGTCGGCCATGCCGATGATGAAGAGCTTCCGGGCCGAGCGCACCACCGCGTTCGCCACCTTGGGATTGGCGACGAAGACCTCCTTGGCATCGCGCGGCAGCTCGACGATCAGCGAGCGGCCGATCGAGAGATCGAGCCGGCGCGAGAGCGAGTGCTCGCTGGCACCGACATTCAGGACCGGGGCGGCCCCTTTGGATTGAGCCAGGGCAGGCCCGACCGTCGCCGGCAAGACAGCACAGAGGATCGCCAGCGGCAGCGCAAAACCATGCTTGTGCGCGGACCGGAGCGACGACGTCGAATTCTGCATCGGGATCATGGCTTCACCGCCTTGGTGACGACGCCGTAGCGCACGAGGGTGAACCCGCCATCTTCGCTAGGCGGAGCCTTGTCGCCGGCATCCTGAAGGCTGCGCAGCGCCAGCGAGAGGCTGCTGGTCTTCTGCGCCAGCGTCACAGCCTCGACTTGCTTGGGGTCGAGCTCGAGCGTCGCGGTTTCGCCGACGACGACCTTCTCGCCGTTCTTTTCCTGGATGCTCTGGCCGATCGCCAGCACCCGCACATTGGCGATCAAGGTTTCGCTGACCGGCGGCGAGCCGTCGCGCGAGTTGCTGTCGTCACGGGTCGTGCGAATCACATCGACGCGGTCATTGGGCAGGATGAAGCCGCCGGCTGTGTTGGCTCCGCGATTGTCGGTGGTGATGGCCACCGCACGCTTGCCCTGTGGCAGGATCGCCGAGAGGAAGCCGGAATCGGCCTTGAGCAGCTTCTCGCGGCGGATGGGCTCCGAGCTGTAGAGCTGAGCGCGGGCGACCTGGCCGACGAACTCGGCCTCACCCTGAGGGAGGTCCTGGCGGCGGATCGCCTCGGAAGGGAGGCTCGCAAGCGGCCAGGCCAGCCATTTCAGATCGCTGGCGGCAAGCTTGTTGCCGAGCGGAACGTCGGCGGCGGCCACCAGCACGTCGACCGTAGGCGCCGGTTCATATTTGGTCTCGGACGGCGTGGAGACTTTCGGCGGCCGGCCGATCAGCAGGGCGGCGCCGAGACCGGCGACGATCGCTACGGCAAGAACGATGATGCGGGCGGGACTCATGGCACACGATCCTTGGCCGGCATAGGCCGACCCTCACCCGGATCGTGGTCCTCGAATCGTCAAATTATGGTTAACCGGAGGTATCTTTTTGCGCGGATCGCATCGTTCCAAATCAGGAACGGGCTATTCAGGCTCCGATCGCGGCACGCCAGATCGCGCTATCCGGCAGCACCACCAACGCGGCAACTGCAAGCGCGATCCCGTACGGCACACCCTGTTTGACGTCATGCAGCCGCTGCGCCCATCCCCAGCCACGAGCTACAGTGGGAAGAGGCATGGCGCGCAGCTGGAGAATGACGAGGGTAAGGAGCCCTCCTCCGAGCGAAGCGATGAAAAGATAGGGGATCATCTGGTCGAAGCCGAGCCAGAGTGCGGTCACCGCAGCGAGCTTCGCATCACCGCCGCCGATCCAGCCGGCCGCGAACATGCCAAAGGAAACAACCAGCACCGTAAACGCCGCGGCCACATGCCAACCGGAAACCGCCCAGCCGAAACCGGCCGAAGCCGCACATGCTGCGAATGCCGCGGCGAGCAGCGCGCAAAGCCAATTCGGGATCGTCATCGTCACGAGATCGCTGGCCGCCGCATAGGCCATGGCAGCCGGAAAGACGACGAGAACGGCGATCAGCGACAGCGACATTGCGTTCATCCGGATATGGCGGTGTCAGGGATAGTGAGCTTCACGCGTCACCAAAGCCTTACCTGCGGCCGGTGCGCAGAAATAACGAAACGCCCCAGGCATCGCCTGGGGCGTTGAAGTGTCTAGGCCGAGGATCAGCCGCCGAGAGCGGTCTTAACCAGGCCGAACTTCTCGTCCAGCTTCGTGCCGATCGTCGTCCAGGTGGCGATGCAGACGACGGCGATCAGGGCGGCGATCAGGCCGTACTCGATAGCGGTGGCGCCCGACTCATCCTTGGCGAAGCGCGCGAACAGGTTCTTCATGGTAGTCTCCTTTGCACCACGTTTGACTGCTGCCTTCGCTCTAGATGGCTTCGGTCAGCGACAGGAGTGACACTACGGCTCCCGCCTTGCCGATCAGTTAAAGAGAACGAATAACTCGCCGAATTTTATAGGTCTTCACTCGATGGTTAATGCGCATTTAGCGCAATGTCTCAGTTAACACTTGGTATAAGACTTTCGATACGTCAAATCTACACCGAACAACAAACCCGTGCTGCCAAATATTACGCTACGTTAGGCGGCGCGCATCCCATCCGCTCCAGCGCCCTGCACTGAGCACCCCCAGGCTTCCACGGCGGAAAGCTGCATCATCTGCCGCCGAAAATCGCCATCTTAGGAAATGGTTCATCATTTTCGGCTTTGCTCAGCCTGTTCGAAACCTTGAGGCGCGGGCGATGTCCATTGCGATGCCGGGATCGCGGCTCTCCAAATCTTTCCTGACGCTGGCCTGCGCCGGGTTCGCGGTGGCCATCGGGCTGAGCGTCCCGGCCGACCGAGCCATCGCACAAGCCAGGCTCATCGCCGCGCCGGCTCCAGAGGCAAGAAGCGATGCCGGCGAGGCGGTCCAGGTAGTGGTCGACCACGCCAAGGTGCTGCGCCTGCCCGAGAAGGCGCAGACGGTCATCGTCGGCAATCCGGCGATCGCGGACGTCACGGTTCAGCGCAACGGCGTGATGGTCGTCACCGGCAAGAGCTACGGCGTCACCAATCTGATCGCGCTCGATGCGACCGGTGCCCTGCTGGCGGAATCCACCGTACGCGTCGGCGCCGCCACGGATTCGATCCTGACGGTGCAGCGCGGCCTCGAGCGCGAGAGCTATTCCTGCACGCCGGCCTGCCAGCCGAGCGCGCAGCTCGGCGACGGCAAGAGCTTCTTCGAAGGCACCACCGGACAGAGCGGCGCGCGCAACGCCGCAGCGACGGGCGCGGAGAAGAAATAGCTCCTCCCCCTGCACCCGCCGGGAGCGGGCTCGTCAGATCGTCTGATTATAGGCGCCGACTTCCGGGTTCTCGCGCAGCACGCCGTCGATCGCCTTGAACATCTCGCGCATGCGCGCCTCCGAGACCGGGCTCTCGCAGACGACGACAAGCTCCGGCTTGTTCGAGGAAGCGCGAATCAGGCCCCAGGTGCCGTCCTCGTTGACGACGCGGACGCCGTTGACGGTGATCACGTCGACGATCTTCTGCCCGGCGATCTTGTCACCGGCGGCCTGCATCGCCTCGATGCGCTTGGTGATCTTGTCGCTGACGCCGTACTTGACCTCGTCCGCGCATTTGGCCGCCATGGTCGGCGTGCCCCAGGTCTTCGGCACGGCGGCATAGAGCTCGGCCATCGACTTATCCGGATTGCGGTCGAGCATGTCGATCACGGCGATGGCGGTGACGAGGCCGTCGTCATAGCCGCGGCCGACCGGCGCATTGAAGAAGAAGTGGCCGGACTTCTCGAAGCCGGCGAGGGCGTTGAGATCGCGGACGCGGCGCTTGATGTAGGAGTGACCGGTCTTCCAGTAGTCGGTCTTGACGCCGAGCTTCTGCAGTTCCGGATCGGTCGAGAACAGGCCGGTCGACTTGACGTCGACGACGAACTGCGCGCCCGGATTGAGCTTGCCGAGGTCGCGGGCCAGCATCACGCCGATCTTGTCGGCGAAGATCTCCTCGCCATGGTTGTCGACGACGCCGCAGCGGTCGCCGTCGCCGTCGAAGCCGAGCGCGACATCGGCGCCGTGCTGCTTCACGGCATCGGCCATGGCGTGCAGCATCTTCATGTCTTCGGGGTTCGGGTTGTAGCGCGGGAAGGTGTGGTCGAGCTCGGCATCCATCGGGATGACCTCGCAACCGAGCGCCTCCAGGATCTGCGGCGCGAAGGCGCCTGCGGTGCCGTTGCCGCAGGCGGCGATGACCTTGAGCTTGCGGGTGATCTTCGGGCGGTTGGTCAGGTCGGCGATGTAGCGCGCCGGGAAATCCGGCACGAACTGATAGGAGCCGCCGCCGGAGAGGTCGAAATCGCCGGCGAGCACGATGTCGCGCAGCTGCCCCATCTCGTCGGGACCGAAGGTGACCGGGCGCTGCGCACCCATCTTGATTCCGGTCCAGCCATTGTCGTTGTGCGAGGCGGTGACCATGGCGACGCAGGGCACGTCGAGCTCGAACTGGGCGAAATAGGCCATGGGCGACATGGCGAGGCCGATGTCGTGGACCTTGCAGCCGGCCGCCATCAGGCCGGTGACCAGCGCCATCTTGATCGAGGACGAGTAGCTGCGGAAGTCATGGGCTGTGACGATCTCCGGCTTGACGCCCATGCGCTTGATCAGCGTGCCCAGGCCCATGCCGACGGCCTGGACGCCCATCAGGTTGAGCTCTTTCCCGAAGAACCAGCGCGCGTCGTATTCGCGGAAGCCGGTCGGCTTCACCATCGGCAGCGATTCATACTCGAACGTGTTGGGGAAGAGCTCGGGCAGGGGCTTCGGGAACATCGGGCCATCCATCTTCGAGGAGCGCCGGCCATGAGGCCTGCGCGGAAACCATGCAGCTGACGCGTGCGGAACGGACAGGCCACAGGCTACATGAATGCAGCCTGAGCATGACAGGGCAAGGACGCAAGGCGGGCATAGCTCATCGGTATGAGGTTGGGAACCGAGGGCCGGCTGCCATGGTGTCGGACGGAGAATGGAATCCGCTCTTCGGAATAATCCGGTGCGATAACAATGTGATCGATCATTGTGATCGCGCCCGATCGGACGCGCGATGATCTAGCCGCGCAAGACCATGCGGCCGCCCTGGACCTCATAGCCGCGCAGCCGGCGCAGGAAAGACGTGCCGAGCAGACTGACCGACAGGGCGCCCGCAGGCAGCACCACGGCCTCGACATCGCGCACCGAGATGTCGCCGAGCCGGACCTCGCGCAGCATCGTCCTGGCACCGCGAACGACCCCGTTGGCCGTGCCGAGCCCGACCGAATAGGCGGCGCGGTCCGGCCTGATCCCGAGCGCCCGGGCATCGGCATCGGTCAGAGCGACCAAGCTCGCACCGGTGTCGACCATCATCTTCACGCGGTAATTGTCGATCGCCGGATGAACGAGATAATGGCCACGATAGTCGGCATGCACCGTCAGGATACGCTCGGCATTGGCGGGCGTGCGTTCTCTCGTACCGGCATTGACAGGGACCGGCGCCTGGCTCGTCATCCGATCAAGCGAGCCGGCAGAGCCCAGCGCGAGCAGCGCAGCGATTCCGCCGACGCTCAAGAACCAGATGACCGGCCGTCTCATGATCGAATTTCCTTCCGCGCTGCCGGCGACGCTGCGGGCGAAGATGCTGACCAAGCGTAAATCGCCGAGCTGAAACAGCCGGCACGGGCGGGCTTCCACCCTGCGGAACGGCCTCAGGCTTAACGGCCGCTCAATGGGACGGGCGGCATTCTACAGGAAGCTCCTGCCCGCCAGCGCCTCGATCGCCTCGCGCCGCGGCACGCTCGGCTGGGCCCCAGCGACCGTGCAGGCGAGCGAGCCGGCGGCAAGCCCGCGCTGGAGCGCGCCGGAGAAGCCGAAACCGGCCTGCAGCGCCGCGGCGAAGGCGCCGACGAAACTGTCCCCGGCTGCGACCGTGTCGACCGGCTCGACCATCGGCGCCTCGAGCCGGCGGCGGACGCCGCCATGCCAGCCGACTGCCCCGGCCGCGCCCAGCGTCACGATGCAGGCGATGCTGCGCTCGCCATCGACGCGCCGCGCGATCGAATCGGGTTCGGTCTCGGCCCAGCCCAGCGAGCCGGCGAGGACCAGCGCCTCATGCTCGTTGACGATCAGGATGTCGGTCAGGGCCAGCAGCTCCGGCGCCGGCTCGCCGGCCGGGGCGAGATTGAGGATCACCCGGCCACCGCCGGAGCGCATCGTCCGCGCGGCGCGCAAGCACTCGCCCTCCGGCACTTCGCGCTGCAGCAGCAGCAGGTCGCCTTCGCCCGGCTTCAAGGTCTCGACGGCATCGGCCCTGGCCAGCGCATTGGCGCCGGCGGCGACGACGATCTGGTTGTGGCCAGCGGCATCGACGGCGATGAAGGCCGCGCCCGTCGGCGCCTCGACGTGGGCGACATGGGAGAGGTCGACACCGTCCTGCGCCAGAAGCCCGAGCGCGATTTCGGCGAAGCCATCGCGGCCGACAGCACCGACCAGCACCACCTCGGCGCCGGCGCGGCGGGCCGCCAGCGCCTGGTTGGCGCCCTTGCCGCCAGGGTGCAGCGCGTAGCCCGGGCCGAGCACGGTTTCGCCCGCGCCTGGAAGGCGCTCGACCGGCGTCACCAGATCGATATTGAGTGAGCCGAAGACGGTGATCATACCCGATTGCCCTGGGCAAGCCGGACGACGCCCGCGACGAAGGCGTCCTCGGGGGTAGTCAGGCCATGATCCAACCCGGCGGCGGCGAGCGCCCGGCCATAGCTCCCGGCCAGCACGCCGTCCGCCACGAGATGCAGGTTGCCGAGACCGCCGAACAGAGCGCGGGCACCTTCGATCTCCTGCGCGACCAGCAAGGCGGAGAGATAGGGGCCGACCGCGCCAGCTTCCATGCGCCCGCCCAGAACGTCGCTACGTGCGTGGAAGGCGGCGTTGAGCAGACCGCCCGGCCGATGCGCCGCCGCAAGCCCGCGCCTGGCGCCTTCCGCGGCATCGCCCTCCTTCGGCTCTTCCGCCAATCGCGACAGGATCGAGTGCTCGCGCAACAGGCCGTAGATCTCGCCGGTCATGAAGCTGGCGAAGCGGGTAATGCGGCCGCCCTTGACCTCGGCCCATTTCGAATGGGTCCCGGGCAGGCAGGCGACGCCATCGGTCAGGCCGAGGCCGACGATCAGCGTCTCCTCGCCGCGCATGACATCGAAGGCGCCCTCGTCGCAGGAGAGGCCGGGCAGGATGGTCGTCTGCGTGCCGTCGTCGAGCGTGACGGCGAGGCCGGCGGCCGCGATCTCCTCAGGGCTGGCCGGACAGGCGACATAGGGCGCCTCGACCCAGCCGTTGCGGCTGCCGACCATACCGGCGAGCAGGACCGCGGCGTCAGGGCGCGCCCGGCGAAACTCGCCGGCGATCTCGGCGAAGGCGGCCGGGAAGCCGCCTGATGGTACCGACTGGATGCCCCGATCGGCGACACGTTTGCCCAGCACGGCGCCATCCTCGCCGATGAGGAAGGCGCGGGCGCGCGTCGTGCCCCAGTCGAGCGCGATCAGGGGTTTGGGCATGGCAGGCTCCGGCGAATGCGCGCCTCGACGGATCACCCCAATCGAGGCGCGGCGAAAGGGCCGGAAATCTCCCTAGCCGGCGCGGTCCGGTCAAGCCCGAAGCAAGAGTTCAGACGTCGAAGAACACCGTCTCGCCTTCGCCCTGCAGGCGGATGTCGAAGCGGAAGACACCATCTGCGCCGCGTTTTGCGATCAGCGTGCCGCGACGCTCGGCCGGCACCAGAGCCAGAACCGGGTCCTGCGCATTGTCGGTCTCATCGTCGAAATAGATCCGCGTCGCCAACCGGATCAGCAGGCCGCGGGCGAAGACCGAGACGGTCAGATGCGGCGCCTGTGCGCTGCCTTTCGCCCCCGGCAGGGCGCCGGGCCGGATCGTCTCGATGAAGAACGCCCCTTCGGCCGTGGTCTCGGCCCGGCCGAAGCCGGTGAAGCCGGCATTGCCAGCAGCATTGAAACGGCCCTCGGCATCGGCCTGCCAGGTCTCGATCATCGCGTCGCCGACAGGTATTCCATCACCGTCGAAGACCACGCCCTCGATACGGATGCGCTCGCCGGCGACCCCCTCGCCGGCGACCTGCTCGGTAGCGAGCTCGGTCCCGCCATAGGCGCGCGGCGTCAGCGCATAGGCGAAGAAGGGTCCGATAGTCTGGGACGGGGTCAGGCCGTCCGGTTTCTCAGTGCTCATGCGGCTCCTCCGTCGGCGTCGCCTCATGGCCGCGCAACACGATGTCGAACTGGTAGCCGAGCGCCCATTCCGGCTCGGTGGTGTCGATGTCGAAGCGCGAGATCAGCCGGTTGCGCGCCCGCTCGTCGGTGATCGACTGGAAGATCGGGTCGAAGCGGAAGAGCGGGTCACCAGGGAAGTACATCTGGGTGATCACGCGCGAGAGAAAGCTCGGCCCGAACAGAGAGAAATGGATATGCGCCGGCCGCCAGGCGTTGTGGTGGTTGCGCCAGGGATAGGCGCCGGGCTTGATCGTGACGAAGCGGTAGCGCCCCTCGGCGTCAGTGACGGCGCGCCCCGCCCCGGTGAAGTTCGGGTCGAGCGGCGCCGGGTGCTGGTCCTTGACGTGAACATAGCGACCGGCGGCATTGGCCTGCCAGATTTCGATCAGCGTATGCGGCACAGGGCGGCCATCCTCGTCGAGGACGCGGCCGGTGACGATGATGCGCTCGCCGAGCGGCTCGCCGGCATGGCGCCGCGTCAGGTCGCTGTCGAGGTCCGAGACGGCGACATGGCCGAAGACCGGACCCGTGGTCTCCGACAGCGTATGCGGCAGGAGGATCAGCGGCTGCGACGGCGCCCGCTTCAGCGTGCTGCGGTAGTCCGGCGAGTTGTTCAGCGGATGGGCTTTCAGCCCGTTGCGCGGGTAGATCAGGCTCATGCCGCCACTCCATGGGCATTGCAGATACAGGCTCGGAGGATGGCAAGCCCCTCCGTGGTCGGTTCTGGAGTTTCCGCCGGGGCTGCGAGCAAGCGCAAGGGGCGCCCACGGGCCATGCGAGACACGCCAAGCACCCGATCGATCTCGCAATGCAGCGAAACAAGGATCATCGCCTTGACGTGCCCTCTCCAATTGTGCGATTATCGCACATAGTTTCATTTTTCGAACTTTTATAGAGGCGAACCGTGCCGGAGGCAAGCATCGCAGCCGCCGCTTCATCGCCCGATCATATGGCCGCGCTCGAGAAGGGCCTGGCGGTGATCGAATGTTTCGATGCCGGCCACGATCGCCTGACCATAGCCGACGTCGCCCGCGCCACCGACCTCTCGCGTGCGGCGGCCCGGCGTTGCCTGCTGACACTGACGCGGACCGGCTATGCCGAATTCGACGGCAAGTTCTTCCGATTGACGCCGCGCGTGCTGCGGCTCGGCTATGCCTGGCTGTCCTCGACCGCCCTGCCGCAACTGGTGCAACCCTTCCTGGAGCGCCTGTCGGAGGAGACGCATGAATCCTCCTCGGCCTCGCTGCTCGACGGGCACGAGATCGTCTACATCGCGCGCTCGGCGCAAAGGCGGATCATGTCGGTCGGCCTCTCCGTCGGCTCGCGTCTGCCGGCCTTCTGCACCTCGATGGGACGGGTGCTGCTGGCGGCACGCGGCCCCGACGATGCGCGGACGCGCATAATCGCCGGGCAGCCCCGGGCGCTGACGCCGAAGACCGTGACAGACCCCGACGCGTTGATGGCGCTCCTCGCCAAGGTCCGCAGCCAAGGCTATGCCATCGTCGATCGAGAGCTCGAGCTCGGGCTGATCTCGGTCGCGATGCCGTTGCACAACAGCCGTGGCGAGACCGTCGCGGCCTTCAACCTCTCGGCCCAGGTCCAGCACGCCAGCCGGGCCGATATCGAGACGAACTTTCTGCCGCGGATGCGCGCCATGCAGAGCCTGCTGCAACCCCTGATCGCCTGAGGACCACCTTGATGCGCACGCTCTCATCCGGCGGCTACGCCGCCCGCATCGCTCCGGATGCCGGCGGCACGATCGCCGCGCTCGAGTGGCGGGGGCCTGACGGCAGGACGCATCCGCTGCTGCACGCCCCGGCCGAGCTCGCGCCTCAGACGGCATCGCCCAACAAGTTCGGCGCCTGGGCGATGCTGCCCTTCGCCAACCGCGCCTTCGACAGCCTGGTCGATGACGGCCATATCCGCTTCACCGTGCCGGCCAACAATCCAGCCGGGACGATCCACGGCTTCGGCTGGCAGTCCGCCTGGCAGGTCGAGGAACAGTCCGCCGGTCATGCCGTGCTGGCGCATCGCCGGACAGACGGCCCTGATCCCTATCGCTACCTGGCGAAGCAGGAGATTCGGCTCGACGAGACCGGTATGACCGTGATGCTCACGCTGACCAACGAGGCCGACCAGGCCCTACCGTTCGGCATGGGCCTGCATCCCTGGTTCCCCTGTGCGGCCGACACGCGCTTGCGCATGACCGCAACCGGCGCGCTGATCTTCGGCGACCAGTTCCGCGCCACCGGCACACAAGCCTTCACTGACGGCGGCCCCTATGCCGACAATCCGATCTTCGCCACCGGCGCCGAGACCGCCTGGAGCTTTTTGGGCTGGGACGGCACAGCGCGGATCGAGACGCCCTCGACCGGCCTCGCGATCACGCTGAGCGCGAGCGAGAACCTGCGCTATCCGGTGGTCTGGGCCCCGGCCGGCGTCGATTTCCTCTGCGCCGAACCGCAGAGCCATGCCGCCGGCGCGCCGAGCGAGAAGATCGTGCACGACGCCTCGCCGCTTGCCCGACTGCAACCGGGCGAGACGCTGGAAGGCTGGGTGCGGATCGCCGCCGAGGCGATCTAGCGCCAGCCGGGTCCCGACATCGGCTGGAAGCCGATGGCGCCGGCCGGGATCGCCGGCCTGAGCAGCATCTGCTCGCGCGCCTCGCCCCAGGCCGGGCCCTGGCGCTGCTGCTTGGCCGTGAGCACGGCCTTCTGCGTCTTGATCTTGGCCTTGGCGATCTTTTGCTTGGAGCCGGAAGAGGCCTTGGCGAAGCGCGAGAGATTGTCGGTCGCAGCGCCGTTCAGCGCGATGCGGGTGTTGCCATAGCCATGCTTCTTGACCAGCGCGAACAGCTTGGCGGCATTGGCCGGGTGCAGGCGGATGCAGCCATGCGAGGCCGGGCGGCCGAGCGCGCCGACGGCGGTGGTGCCGTGGATGGCATAGCCGCCGCGGAAGAACACCGAATAGGGCATCGCGCCACCATATTTGCGCGAATACCAGCTGCGCTCGAGCCGCGTCGGGCGGTAGACGCCATTGGGCGAGCGGAAGCCCTTGCGGCCGGACGAGATCGCCCAGTTGTGGACCTCGCCGTCGCTGGTGGTGACGCTCATGCGCTGGGCGGCGATGTCGACGCGGACATCGAGCTTGGCCTGTGCCGAAGCGATACCGGCGAGCGAAGCGCATAAAAAGGCGAGAATGCCGAGAAGGCGATACATGACGCGACTCCTGAACGACGCAACCTGAGGAATCGGCTCTTTGGTCGCTGTCGCTCGGGCGCGTGCGCCCATCATGCGAAGTCAGCCCCGGCCTTGCCGTAAAGGAATCCCGAGGGGCCGGGGCTTGTAAAGCGCAAACCGCTCAAATGGTTTCCAATCGACGCCTCGTGGACGAGCCGCGGCAATGTTCCGGCGTCAAGCCGCCTTTGCGGGCACGACCCGCAGCTCGATCGTCCGGCCGAGGCGGTGTGCGATCCGGATCAGGCGATCGATCGTGAAGCGAGACAGGTCAGCATTGCGAATGCGCTGAATGTCGCGCGGATCGACCTTGGCCAGCTCCGCGCCGGCCCTGACGCTTAGTTCGCGCATGTCCAGCGTGGCGATGATCTCAGCGGCGATGATCGCCTTGAATTTCTTGGTTTCAGCATCCGCATCGCCAAAATCGGCAAAGACATTGCCGCTGCCGCGGACCAGGTCGAGTTCGTCAGCCATGGCTACAGCTCCTTCAACCGCCACAGCCGCTCGCGAATGACGTCGATCTCGCGCTGCGGCGTCTTGATGCCCTGTGTCGACTTCTTCTGAAAGGCGTGAACCACCCAGAGATCGTCGCCTAGCCGCACTGCATAGACCGCGCGATAGGCGTCGCCACGATGCGGCAAAGCAATCTCATAGACTCCGCCGTCCAGGCCTTTCATCGGCTTCGCGATATCTGCCATCCGGCCTGTCGCCGCGATCTCCAACGCGAACTTCATCCGCTCCTGGACCGCCTGCGGGAAGGTCAGGAACTCCTTCTGCGCAGCCCTGACCCAGGAAATCGGCCTCATGTCACAATGTAGGCATATCTGCCTACATTGTCGAGCGCCCGATCAGTCGACAAAGACGATCCAGGCGAGCAGCGCCGCGATCAGCCAGAGCGCCCAATTGCCCCAGCGGTTGCGCGCAGCTTCGGCCCGGCCGATCGCCTGGACGCTGGCCTCGTCGAGCGAGAAGCCGTGCCGCGAAGCGTCCTCGAGCTGGCCCAGCACGCGCTCGGCCCGGCCGACGGTCTCCGGCAGGTTGGCGAGGCTGCCGACGAGGGTGCGCACGCTGCGGCCGGCATCCTCGATGCGCCCGATCGGCCCGAGATTGCGCGTCAGCCAGTCACGCACCACCGGCTCGGCCGTGGTCCACATGTCCAGATGCGGATCGAGCGTACGCGCGACGCCCTCGACCACGACCATGGTCTTCTGCAGCATGACCAGCTCGGTGCGCGTCGCCATGTCGAACAGGCCGGTGATCTCGAACAGGAGCGTCAGCACCTTCGCCATCGAGATCTCGTCGGCACGCTTGTCGTGGATCGGCTCGCCGACGGCCCGGATCGCCTGGGCGAAGTCGTCGATCGAATGATGGGCCGGGACATAGCCGGCCTCAAAATGCACTTCGGCGACGCGGCGATAGTCGCGGGTGATGAAGCCGAACAGGATCTCGGCGAGGAAGCGCCGCTCCTTGTGACCGAGCCGGCCCATGATGCCGCCATCGACCGCGACCAGCCGCCCTTCAGCGTCGACGAACAGGTTCCCCGGATGCATGTCGGCATGGAAGAAGCCGTCGCGGATCGCGTGCTTCAGGAAGGACTGGATGACGTTGCGGCCGAGCCCGGCCAGATCGTGGCCGGCAGCGCGCAGCGCCTCGACATCGGAGAGGCGTATGCCGTCGATCCATTCGTCGACCAGCATCTCGCGCGCGGTCAGCTGCCAATCCGGCGCCGGCACCCGGAAATCGGTGTCTTCCCTGGTGTTCTCGGCGAATTCCGAGAGGGCGGCCGCCTCGAGCCGCAGATCCATCTCCATGGCGACCGAGCGCGCCAATGTCTCGACGATGGCGACGAAGCGCAGGCGCCGCGCCTCGGGCGAGCGGCTTTCGGCAAGCTGGGCGCCGAAGCGCATGGAGGCGAGGTCGCGATGGAAGCGATCGCGGATACCGGGCCTGAGGATCTTGACCGCAACCTCGGAGCCATCCTTCAGGCGCGCGCGGTGGACCTGGGCGATCGAGGCGGCGGCGACCGGCTCGCTGAACTCGACGAAGATCGCCTCGACCGGCTTGCCGTGGGCTGCCTCGATCGCGGCACGGGCCTGTGCCATCGGGAAGGGCGCCATCCGGTCCTGCAGGGCCGAGAGATCCTCGGCGATCTTCATGCCGACGACATCGGGCCGGGTCGCCAGGAACTGGCCGAACTTGACATAGGACGGGCCGAGCCGGGTCAGCGCCGCGGCAAGACGCGTCGCAGATGAGCCGGCGCCGCGCCGCTCGATCAACCGGCCGAGTGCGATCAGCGCCCGCGCCGCCGGCGGCAGCACTGAAGGGTCGACGAGCGCGAGCGCGCCCTCGCGCGCCAGCACGAAGCCGACCCGCGCCGAGCGGGCGAGATGGGCAAGGGCGGAGATCATGCCGATGGCAACGCGGAACGCGCCTTCCCCGTCATGGTCGGGCTTGTCCCGACCATCCACGTCTTCCCTAGGGCAGCGCGGTGTTCAAGACGTGGATGCTCGCCACAAGGGCGAGCATGACGGCGGTGGGCTGTCACAGCTGCCTCAGTCACAGCTTCCAGCCGGAATGCAGCGCCACGACCCCGCCGGTCATCGGCGTGAACGAGGCGCGACGGAAGCCGGCTTCGGCGATCATGTTGGCGAAGACCTGCGGGCGCGGGAACTTGCGGATCGACTCGACGAGATACTGGTAGGGCTCGGCCTCGCCCGTCACCATCCGGCCCATCGGCGGGATGACGTTGAAGGAATAGGCCTCGTAGACCTTGTCGAGCAGCGGCACGTCGACATGGCTGAATTCGAGGCAAAGGAAGCGCCCGCCGCGCTTCAGCACGCGATAGGCCTCGGCGAGAGCCTTCTCGATGCGCGGCACATTCCTGATGCCGAAGGCGATGGTGTAAGCGTCGAAGCTATTGTCCGGCAGCGCCAGCTCCTCGGCATTGCCCTGGACGAAGCGGATGCGCTCATCGTCGGGAAAACGCTTCTGCGCCCGCTCGCGCCCGACGGCTAGCATCTCGGCATTGATGTCGAGGACGGTGACGTCGGTCAGCGGCCCGCCCTCCTCCAGCACCTTGAAGGCGACATCGCCGGTGCCGCCGGCAACGTCGAGATGATGGAAAGCCCGGTCGCGCGGCGGCTTCAGCGCGGTGAGCAGCGCCTCCTTCCAGGCGCGATGCAGGCCGGCCGACATCAGGTCGTTCATCAGGTCGTAGCGGCCGGCGACCTTGTGGAAGACGTCGTCGACCTTGGCCTGCTTCTCGCCGAGCGGCACGTTCTCGAAGCCGAAATGGGTGGTGTCGGAGGCTGCTGTCACGGTTGGGCCGCTCTTGTGTTCGGGTGAGGCGATGAATAGCGAAAGCGTCGGGGCTTGTCGCGGGCCCTCTCGACGCATGCTGAAGAGCCGATGCCATGCCTGAACTTCCCGAGGTCGAAACCGTCCGGCGCGGGCTTGAGCCCGCCATGCTCGGCGAGCGCTTCGCCAAGGTCGACCAGAACCGGCCTGATCTGCGCTTTCCCTTGCCCGAGCGCTTTGCCGAGCGCCTGACCGGACGGCGCGTCGAGGCGCTGTCGCGGCGGGCGAAATACCTGATCGCCGATCTCGACGACGGGCAGGCGCTGGTCATGCATCTGGGCATGAGCGGGCGCTTCATCGTCGAGGCGCCCGGCACGAAGCCGACCGAGCCCGGCGCCTATTACAACGAGATCGGCCGGCACCTCATCCACGACCATGTTGTCTTCCATCTCGGCTCGGGCGCGCGCGTCACTTATAACGACGTCCGCCGCTTCGGCTTCATGGACCTGCTGCCGCGGGCGGGGCTGGAAACGTCGAAGCATTTCGCCGGGATGGGCATCGAGCCGCTCGGCAACGAATTGTCGGGCGAGCTGTTGGCCAAACTGTTCTCCGGCAAGATCGCGCCGCTGAAGGCGGCGCTGCTCGACCAGCGCCTGATCGCCGGACTCGGCAACATCTATGTCTGCGAGGCGCTGTTCCGCGCCGGGCTGCATCCCGAGGCCGAGGCCGGCTCGCTGGCGACGCCGACCGGCAAGCCGCGCGAGAAGGCGCATCTGCTGGCTGGGATCATCCGCGACGTGCTGGAGGAGGCGATAGCGGCCGGCGGCTCGACCCTGCGCGACTTCGCCCATGCCGACGGCTCGCTCGGCTATTTCCAGCATCGCTTCAAGGTCTATGACCGCGAGGACGAGCCTTGCGTCACGCCGGGCTGCGGGCATGCGGTCAGGCGGCTGGTGCAGTCGGGGCGCTCGACCTTCTATTGCGAAAGCTGCCAGAAGCGCGGCTGAGGGCGCGACATGTCCGATACTCTTCGGCCGCCCGGCAAGATCATCCTGCTCAACGGCGCGTCCAGCAGCGGCAAATCCTCGCTGGCGCGCGCCGTGCAGGCCCGGATCGAGGAGCCGTTCTGGCACATCTCGATCGACCATTTGCGCGACTCCGATGTGCTGCCAACGGTGCGCATCCGCTCCGGCGAGTTCCCGTGGACTTCGATGCGCGACGCCTTCTTCGAGGGCTTCGAGCACTCGCTCCCGGCCTATGTCCGCTGCGGCAACAACCTGATCGTCGAGCACATCATGGAAAACCGCGCCTGGCTGCTGCGGCTGGCGCGCCTGCTCGAAGGACAGGACGTCTTCTTCGTCGGCCTGCATTGCGATCTCGCCGAATTGGAGCGCCGCGAGATCGCACGCGGTGACCGGAAGGTCGGCGATGCCCGCCGCGACTTCCACCAGGTCCACAGCTATTGCCGCTACGACGCCGAGCTGGATTCAGCCATCGCGTCCGAGGCCAATGCTGACAGGCTGATCGCCGCCTGGCACGCACGTACGCCACCCTCGGCCTTGCAGCGCCTGCTTGACGAGGCCGGGCAGGCGGATTGATCAGGCCGTCTCGATGAAGTGGGCCAGGTTCTCCAGCGTCGAGCGCAAGCCGGCGTCGTGATCCGCCTTGCCGATGCCAGCCGGCACGTTCTCGCAGAGGATCGTCACCTCGGTGCCGTCGCGGACCGCCTTGAAGCGCCAGGTCATCGTCATCGTGCCGGCGAAGGCCGGATCGTCCGAGACGAAGCCGACTTCCCAGACGATGCGCTCGCCGGGGTCGAGCGCAGTGAAGCGGCCCTCGACGATGTCGCTGTCGGCGCTCGCCTTGCCCGGCGCCCCCGCCGGATCGTCATAGGTCAGCACCATGCGGTAGAGGCCGCCGGGATGCGGCTCGAACCTCTCGATCCTGGCTCGCATTCCCTCGGGCGGCAGCCAGCGCGTCAGCACGGCCGGGTCGACGAAGGCGTTGTAGACCGCGCCGGGCGAAGCCTTGACGAGGCGCGAGGCCGTATCGGTTCGGGTTGCGCCGGCCATGCCTGCCTCCTGTTCGATTGCCACGAACCATCAACGCACGAACCGCCTCGATGGTGGCGAAGATTCGTCCGCCCGACCGTCGCGCCCATTCAGCCCCAGGCGCAGCTTGCACGGGCGCGCATGGACTTCCCCCCGCAGCCGCCGCTAATGCTGGCCCGACAAGATCATCCGGGAGGCCGCCATGGCTTATGAGACCATTCTCGTCGAGGTGAAGGGTAAGGTCGGCATCATCACGCTGAACCGGCCGCAGGCGCTGAACGCCCTGAACGGCCAGCTGATCGGCGAGGTCAATGCGGCGCTCGACGGCTTCGAGCGGGACGCCGGCATCGGCTGCATCGTCATCACCGGCTCGGAGAAGGCCTTCGCCGCCGGCGCCGACATCAAGGAAATGCAGGAGCGCACCTATCCCGGCACCTATCTCGACGACAAGTTCGCCGACTGGGACCGGATCGGCCAGCGCCGCAAGCCGATCATCGCCGCGGTGGCGGGCTTCGCGCTCGGCGGCGGCTGCGAGCTCGCGATGATGGCCGATTTCATCATCGCCGCCGACAACGCCAAGTTCGGCCAGCCCGAGATCAATCTCGGCGTCATCCCCGGCGCCGGCGGCACCCAGCGCCTGACCCATGCGATCGGCAAGGCCAAGGCGATGGATCTGTGCCTCACCGGCCGCTTCATGGACGTGAACGAAGCCGAGCGCGCCGGGCTCGTCGCCCGCATCGTCCCGCTCGCCGATCTGATGACGGAGACGCTCAAGGCGGCCGAGCAGATCGCCTCGAAGTCGCTGCCCTCGGTGCTGACGGCCAAGGAATCGGTCAACCGCGCCTTCGAGGTGACGCTGGCCGAGGGCCTGCGCTTCGAGCGCCGCGTCTTCTCGGCGCTGTTCGCGACCCATGACCAGAAGGAAGGCATGGCCGCCTTTGCCGAGAAGCGGAAGCCGGAGTTCAAGAACGGCTGAGGCCCGCATCCCCCGGCCGATCAGCGCCGCGCATGGCCGGGGTCACGTTCTTTCACTTGAAAGCGCGGCGGCGCTGCTGACACCATGCGTGCCGTTCGCACAGCACGCAGGATTCACCAATGACCGCCGCAGCCCGTTCCACCGATGGCATCGCCTTGCCGACCTATGCCGATGTCGAGGCGGCGGCGCAGCGCATCGCCGGCGTCGCCCACCGTACGCCGGCGCTGACCTCGCGCACGGCGAATGAGCGCACCGGCGCCAATCTCGTCTTCAAGGCCGAGAACCTGCAGCGCATGGGCGCCTTCAAGTTCCGCGGCGGCTACAACGCGATCGCGGCGCTGACGCCGGCGCAACGCAAGGCCGGCGTGCTGACCTATTCCTCCGGCAACCATGCGCAGGCGATCGCCTATGCCAGCAAGCTGCTCGGCGCGCCGGCGACGATCATCATGCCGCTCGATGCCCCGGCGGCGAAGGTCGCGGCGACTAAGGGCTACGGCGCCGAGGTCGTTTCTTACGATCGCTATACCCAGGACCGGCTCGCGCTCGGCAACAAGCTCGCGGCAGAGCGCGGGCTGACGCTGATCCCGCCTTATGATCATCCCGAAGTCATCGCCGGCCAGGGCACGGCCACGAAGGAACTGATCGAGGAGGCCGGCGAGCTCGATGTCTTGCTGGTCTGCCTCGGCGGCGGCGGTCTTCTCTCGGGCGCGTTGCTGGCGGCGCGGGCGCTCAATCCGGGCTGCAAGGTCTATGGCGTCGAGCCGGAGGCCGGAAATGACGGCCAGCGGTCGCTGCGCAAGGGCGAGATCGTCAAGATCGACGTGCCCAAGACCATCGCCGACGGTGCGCAGACGCCCTTCCTCGGCGACTACACCTTCCCGATCATCCGCGACCTGGTCGAGGATATCGTCACGGTGCCGGATGCCGCTCTCGTCGCGGCGATGCGCTTCTTCGCCGAGCGGATGAAGCTCGTGGTCGAGCCGACCGGCTGCCTTGCGGCGGCCGCGGCCTTCACCGGCGCGGTGCCGGTCGAAGGCAAGCGCGTCGGCGTGATCCTCAGCGGTGGCAATGTCGATCTCGCCAGCTTCGCGCGCTTTGTCGGCGAGGGCGCGTGAGCGAGATCGAGACCATCCGCTCGCCTGACGTGCCGGCGCCGGCCGGGCATTATTCGCAGGCGGTCGCCTACAAGGACCTCGTCTTCGTCTCCGGCCAGCTCGCGCCGCGTCCCGACGGCAGCCACACCGCCGGCGAGCCCTTCGCGGTGCAGGCGCGGCAGGCGCTCGACAATCTCATCGCCGTGCTCGCCGCCAGCGGCTGCGGCCCGGCCGATGTGCTGAAGGTCACCGCCTATCTGGTCGGCGCCGCGCACTGGCCGCAGTTCAACGCGATCTATGCCGAGGTCTTCGGGCCGCACAGGCCGGCTCGTGCCGTCGTTCCGGTACCGGAACTGCACCATGGCTATCTCGTCGAGATCGAGGCCGTGGCGGCCCGTCGCAAGATGGATTGAAGATGGCTACGATTCCGCCGTTGACGCCGGGCCCGGCAGGAACTATAGGGTCGGGCCTCGCGGCGGTCTTGCTCCGGCAGGACCGTCGCTCGCATTTTCATTGAAGCTTCGTGGTCGTGCCAGCCGGCAGATAGCCAGGCGCCTGCCGCGATGAGGACGAGGACGTTACGATGGCCAACACGACTTCGGCCAAGAAGGCCACGCGTAAGATCGCGCGGCGTACCGAGGTTAACAAGGCGCGCCGCAGCCGCATGCGCACCTTCCTGCGCAAGGTCGAGGAGGCGATCGCCTCCGGCGACAAGGGCGCCGCCGCCGAGGCGTTGAAGGCCGCCCAGCCGGAGATCATGCGAGCCGCTCAGAAGGGCGTGGTTCACAAGAACACCGCTTCGCGCAAGGTTTCGCGCCTGGCTCATCGCATCGGCACGCTCGCTTCCTGATCATCGTTCAGCAGCGCGCTCCTTCACGCGATTTTCGACCCGGCCGAAAGGCCGGGTTTTTGTTTGCGCGCTTGCTCGCGGAAAGCGCCCCGATGCTGCGACGCAACACTCGCCGTCAACGGCGATTCCGCAATCTTTCCACTGCTTTACCAACTTGACACCAGCTCCGTTTTAGAGGTCGGAAATCGTTCCGAACGGGACTTTGGACCGCACAAAATTCCTCCATATTTTTCATCACCTTAGTGGGCAAAGCAATTCAGTTGAAGGAATCCCGGGGGCCCGGATGGGGCGGGGGACGGCCCGCAAAAAAAAAGATTCGGAGCCGGCACGAGACTCGCCCGGTAAAGAAAAGCTTAACTTCCCCAACTGATTGCGAGGCACCTTCCGGTAGGTCAGACACCGGCCGGAATGCCCCCAGGCCACGAAGCCGGCTGAGGGGGATATTGCCCCCGTTCGAGACGGCCTTGTAAGGTCCTTTTCATCGGCGGGCGGACAGCGATGTCCACCCGGCTCTCCACAGAATTGTTGATGGTTTTAACTTACAACCGGAAGGGGTTGGGAGAATGTGCTTATTTGTCCTGAAGATTTAAAAGCGTTGAAATAACGAGCGGCCGCGGCCGGATTTTCGAGCCAGGCGGCATTACCATGAAAAGCGTTGGAGTGACCTTGCTTCGCGGCGCGTGCCAGCGGAGAGAGCCACGCTTTTCCTGAAAACCAGATAACGCACAACCTCCTTTCGCGGGTGGCGAAGTGCGTAGGACCATGAACGGGGCAATTGGAATGTTCGAGCGGATGGAGACGGGCAATCTGGTCGAGGCGACGGGCTCTCCGGCGATGACTGGGATTGCCCTCGGCGAGGCGGCGAGCGTGACCGGGATCAAGGAACGGTGGGACAGGGTCCGCCGGCGCCTGCGCGCCGAGCTCGGCGAGGACGTCTTCTCGAGCTGGTTCGCCCGGGTCGAGATCGGCGCGATCGTCGACGGCGTTGCCCACCTCACCGTGCCGACCCGCTTCCTGAAGAGCTGGCTCGAAGCCCACTACGCCGAGCGCCTGCGGGCTCATTGCATGGCCGAGCTCGATGCGCCCAACGGCGTCGCCCTCGCCGTACGCCAGGTGGCGCGTGAGAGCGCCGAGCCCTGCCAGGACCTGGCGGCCCAGCGGGCACGCCCGGCCCAGGCCCGCGCCGCCACCCCGGTGGCGGATATCGCTCCCGCTTCGGCCGCCGCCCACACCAGCGAGCGCGATCCCATGGACGCCTGCGGCACGCTGCTCGACCGGCGCATGACCTTCCAGAGCTTCGTCGTCGGCAAGTCGAACGCACTCGCCTTCGCCGCGGCCGAGCGGATCTCGGCGGCGCCGGCCGGCTCGACGCCCTATAATCCGCTCTACCTCCATGCCGGCGTCGGCCTCGGCAAGACGCATCTGATCCAGGCCATCGCCCAGGATGCGCGCCAGCACGGCAAGCGCGTCGCCTATTTCACCGCCGACCGCTTCATGTACGGCTTCGTCGCCGCGCTGAAGTCGCAGACGGCGCTCGCCTTCAAGGAGAAGCTGCGCGGCATCGACCTCCTGATCGTCGACGACGTCCAGTTCATCCAGGGCCGCTCGATCCAGCAGGAATTCGGCCATACGATCAATGCGCTGATCGACGCCGGCAAACAGATCGTCGTCGCCGCCGACCGGCTCCCCGCCGATCTGGAGGCGCTCGACGAGCGCATCCGCTCGCGGCTCGCCGGCGGACTCGTCGTCGAGATCGGCGAGCTCGACGAGGCGCTGCGCGTCAAGATCCTGACCACTCGTCTCGACGGGCTGAAGGCCGCCCATCCGAGCTTCCACGTCAATCCGGACGTGATCGCCTATGTCGCCAAGGTCGTCGCGACCAATGGCCGCGATCTCGACGGCGCCGCCAACCGCATCCTCGCCCATGCGACGCTGACCGGGGCGAGCGTGACGATGGAGACCGCGGAAGCTGCGATCCGCGATCTCGTCCGGACGCGCGAGCCGCGCCGGGTCAAGATCGAGGACATCCAGAAGCTGGTCGCGACCCGCTACAATGTCAGCCGCGCCGACATCCTGTCGGAGCGCCGGACTGCGGCAGTGGTCAAACCGCGCCAGATCGCGATGTATCTCGCCAAGGCGCTGACGCCGCGCTCGTTGCCCGAGATCGGCCGCCGTTTCGGCGGGCGCGATCACACCACCGTGCTGCACGCGGTGCGCAAGATCGAGAAGGCGATCGTCGAGGACCGCCTGCTCCATGACGAGGTCGATCTCCTGAAGCGCATGCTGCAGGAGTGACCTCCGGACGTCCCTTCTTGCGTTAACTGTGCAGGCGGGCTCGCGCGCCCTTGCGCGTGGGCCGGCCGTCCGGCAATGTCGCGGGCCACCTTTCTGCCTGCCGGCTCGCCGCGGGCGCCAGCATGCCAGAAGACGCCATGAAGGTTACGGTCGAACGCTCCACGCTCCTGAAGTCGCTAGGGCATGTCCATCGTGTCGTCGAGCGGCGCAACACGATCCCGATCCTGTCGAACCTCCTGCTGCGCGGCAGCGAGGACGGGCTCAAGCTGAAGGCGACCGACCTCGACATCGAGGTGGTCGAGGCCGTGCCGGCGGATATCGTCGAGCCCGGCGCGACCACGGTTCCCGCCCACACCCTCTACGACATCGTCCGCAAGCTGCCGGACGGCTCGCAGGTCTCGCTCGAGACCACCGGCGAGACCGGTCAGATGGTGCTGCGCTCGGGCCGCTCGCGCTTCACCTTGCAGACGCTGCCGGAAAGCGACTTCCCCGACATCACTGCCGGCGAGATGGCGCATCGCTTCGTGCTGCCGGCCGGCGAGTTCAAGCGGCTGATCGACAAGACCCAGTTCGCGATCTCGACCGAGGAGACGCGCTACTATCTCAACGGCATCTACCTGCACGCAATCGATGTCGACGGACGCCCGGTGCTGCGCGCGGTTGCGACCGACGGCCACCGCCTCGCCCGCGTCGACACCGCCGCCCCGCAGGGCTCGCTCGGCATGCCGGGCGTGATCGTGCCGCGCAAGGCCGTGGCAGAGATCCAGAAGCTGCTGGAGGACGGCGAGAGCGAGGTCCAGGTCGAGCTCTCGGCCACCAAGATCCGCGTCGCCACCGCCGAGGTGGTGCTGACCTCGAAGCTGATCGACGGCACCTTCCCCGACTATCAGCGCGTCATTCCCTCAGGGAACGACAAGCTGCTCACCGTCGACCGGGGCGATTTCGCCGCGTCCGTCGACCGCGTCTCGACGATCTCGTCCGAGCGTGGCCGCGCCGTGAAGCTCTCCATGGCCGATGGCCGCATGACGCTTTCGGTGACCAACCCGGATTCCGGCTCGGCGACCGAGGAGATCGAGGTCGACTACGATGCCGGCCCGCTCGATATCGGCTTCAACGCGCGCTATCTGATGGACATCGCCGCCCAGCTCGACGGCGACACGGCGCTGCTCAAGCTCGCCGATCCGGGCTCGCCAACGGTGATCCAGGACCGCGAAGGCGCTTCGGCCCTCTATGTGCTGATGCCGATGCGGGTCTGATCCCGCAAGAGCGTCTCGAGAGCGTCTTGACCGCGGTCGCCCGCCTCACGCTGCAGAATTTCCGCTCCTATCCGGCCCTCGATCTTGCGATCGAGGGCCGGCTCGTTGCGCTGTGCGGCGAGAACGGCGCCGGCAAGACCAATCTGCTGGAGGCGCTCTCGCTGTTCGCGCCCGGCCGCGGCCTGCGGCGCGCCGATCTTTCCGACATGGTCCGTCAACCTGGCGATGGCGGCTTTGCCGTCTCGATCGGGCTCGCCGATGACGGGGCGCGGCTCGGGATCGGGCTGGAGCCGCCGGATGCCGAGGGCAAACGGGCGCGGCTCGCCCGGATCGACGGCGCCCCGGCCGGCTCGGCCCTCGCCTTCAGCGATTATGTCCGACTGGTCTGGCTGACGCCTGATCTCGACGGCTTGTTCCGCGGCGCAGCAGGCGATCGCCGGCGCTTCCTCGATCGGCTGGTGCTTGCGGTCGATCCCGGCCATGGCACGCGCTCGAACGCGCTGGAAAAGGCGCTGCGCTCGCGCAACCGCATCCTCGACGAGAGCCCGCATCAGCAGCGCTGGCTCGATGCGGTCGAGCGCGAGATTGCCGAGCTCGGCGTCGCCGTGGCCGCTGCCCGGGCCGAGACGGTGGCGCGGCTCTCCGCCATCATCGCGCAGACCGCGGACGAGGCCTCGCCCTTCCCGCAGGCCGACATCGCGCTGGAGGGCGAGATCGACGCGCTGGTCGCGAGCCTGCCGGCGCTCGATGCCGAGGACCGCTATCGCGAGCTGCTGCGCGAGATGCGCCCGCGCGACAAGGCAGCCGGGCGCACGCTCACCGGCCCGCAGGCTTCCGATCTCGCCGTGCGCCATGCCACCAAGGATATCCCGGCGGGCCAGGGCTCGACCGGCGAACAGAAGGCGCTATTGATCGGGCTCGTCCTCGCTCATGCCCGACTGGTGGCGACGATGAGCGATCTGCCGCCGCTCGTGCTGCTCGACGAGGTCGCCGCCCATCTCGACCCGCGCCGGCGGGCAGCGCTCTACACGACACTGGCCGAGCTCGGCTGCCAGGTCTGGATGACCGGCGCCGACCCCGCCCTGTTCGGCGATCTTCCCGATGGGGCGCAGCGTTTCCTGGTCACGCCCGGCGAGGTCCGGCAGGCGCCCTGAGCGGATCTCGCCTGAGCTGAGCCCGAGAGGGCTGTTTAACCATTTCGCGCGACACTCATGACGATGCATCCGTCGCAGCCGTCCTTCACCGAGGCTGAAGCCGTGATCGCCAGCCGACTGCTGACGATCCTGGAGCCGCATTTCGACGCCTCGGTGCACAGGCTCTATGCCAGGACGTTCAGCCGGGATCTCAACCAGCTCGACGTCGCCTCCGACGAGCAGGTGAAATACCGCAAGCTGTTCAGGCTCGAGCTCGACGAGCGCTATCGGCTGGCGAAACTGCGCATCGTCGGCCGCGCCAATAATCGCGACATCCTGCTCGCCGACTACCCGCAATTCTTCCTCGAGGATTTCTCGAACTTCCTCGCTGTCCTGGTCGCGCGCTGGAAGCGGCGCTGGGGACCGGTCGACGAGGCCTTGCGCGTGTTCTGCAAGATCATGCTCACCGACATCTCCTTTTCACTCGCCTGTTTCGACGATGCGCTCGAAAGTGACGTCGACGATCGCCTCGGCGTACTCGAACAGTCCTTTCGCGATGGCATCGGCGAGCGCATCTCGGCAATCGAGGCGAGCATGGGAGATGTCGCCGGCTTCTCGGGCCAGCTCTCGACCAAGGCCGGCGCGACCTTGTCGGCCTTGTCCGGCACGCAGGAGCGGCCCGAGCAAGTCGCCGCCTCCGTCGCCGAGATCGTCGCAGCGACGCGCCAGTTCGAGCTCGCCAGCGCGCGCATCTCGCAGGAAACAGCAGGGTCGAGCCGCGCTACCCAGGCGGCGAATGCCGAATGTCATGCGATCAGCGGCAGCGTCGCCCTGCTGCAGCAGGCCAGCGACCGCATCGGCAGTCTGGTCGAGCTGATCCGCAGCCTCGCCGCGCAGACCAATCTGCTGGCGCTCAACGCCACCATCGAGGCTGCCCGCGCCGGCGAGGCGGGCAAGGGCTTCGCCGTGGTCGCGGCCGAGGTCAAATCGCTGGCCACGGCCACCAACAACGCGACCGAGACCATCCGCCAGGGCGTCGGCGAGGTCGTCGATGCCGGGCGCGCCATCGGCGAGGCGGTGCGCGGGCTCGGCCAAACCATGCAGACGCTGCAGGACAGCGCCGGCGTCGTCGCCGAGTCGGTCGCCGGGCAGGCCAACCATATCCGCTCGATCGCCGAGCGGGCCGAAAGCTCCTCCTCAGGCGTCGATGCCATCGCCCGCGATGCCGCATTGGTCGAAGGCCTCGCTCGCGAGGCGGCAGCGCTCGCCCGACAGGTCGATGACCGCGTCCGGGCGACCTCGTCGCAATCGCTGGCGCTGGAGCAGTCGATCGGCGATTTTCTCGGTGCGATGGCGAAAGCACGCGCCGAGAAGCGCGGACGGATCCGCCAAGCCGGCTGATCCCTCCCATCACGCAAGGCGATGGGACAGGTCCGGCGCTGGCTGCTAGTCTACCCAGCAAGCCAATATCAGGGAGCAGCGCCCCATGGATCTCGCCGGGCTTCTGGTTTTCGCCGGTGTCTATTTTCTCGCCGTCGCCTCGCCGGGACCGGGTATCGCCGCGATCGTGGCGCGCTCGCTCTCGACCGGATTCCGGCGCGCCGTGCCCTTCGTGCTCGGCATCGCTGCGGCCGACTTGATCTGGCTGACCTTCTCGGCGCTCGGCCTGACGCTGCTGATGCAGAGCTTCCACGGGCTCTTCCTGGCGATCAAATATGCCGGCTGCGCCTATCTGATCTATCTCGCCTGGAAGCTCTGGACCGCGCCGGTGAAGAGCCTGGAAGACCAGCCGGCGGCGCGCGGCGAGGGCCTACGCCTCTTCCTCGGCGGGGTCGCGCTGACGCTCGGCAATCCCAAGGTGATGGTGTTCTTCGTCTCGATCCTGCCGCTGGTCGTCGACCTCAAGGCGCTGACGCCGCTCGCCTTCGTCGAGGTCGCGGTGCTGACCATGCTGATCATCAACACGACCCTGCTCGGCTATGCCTATGCCGCCGACCGGGCGCGGCGCCTGGTCGCCAGCCCTGCCACGATGCGCCGGATCAACCGCATCACCGGCGGCGTGATGGCGGGGGCTGCGGCGGCGATCGCGACGCGCGGCTGAGATGGCGGACACGACAGCGGAAGCACGCGCCATTCGTCGCGAGGACTGGACCGAAACGCCGGGCGAATGGCATGGCGAGGTGCAGGACTTCGGCGGCAAGGTCTCGCTGATCTTCGTCCGGGCCGAGCCCGGCAAGGGGCCAAGGCTGCACAGCCATCCCTATCCCGAGACCTTTATCGTGCGGGCCGGGCGGGCGCTCTACACGATCGGCGAGCGGGAAATCGAGGCCGGGCCGGGCGAGATCATGGTGGTGCCGGCCGGCGTGCCGCACAAGTTCCGCAGCCTTGGGCCGGATGTGCTGGAATCGATCGACATCCACGCCAGCGAGCGCTTCATCACCGACTGGCTGGAGTAGAGCTCAGCGCCCGCCGGCCGCGGCAATCAGTTTGGCGACCTCGCTCTGGCCGCGCTTGCGGGCATGCTGCAGCGGGCTGACGCCGTCCCTGTCGGCGAGATTGGGGTCGGCGCCGGCATCAAGCACGAGCTTGGCGACCTGCTGGTGGCGCGAGCCGCCATCGCCGAGGATCACGATCTCCAGAAGGCAGGTCCAGCCGAGATTGTTGACGTGGTTCACGTCGACGCCTGATGTCAGCAGCAGCTTGGCGGTCTCGACATGGGCGCGCTCGCAGGCCGGGATCAGCGCATTGCCGCCATAGCGGTTGCGGATGGTAAGATCGGGCTTGAACGGCAGCATCGCCGCGATGATCTCCGCGCGGCCGCTGGCGCCGGCGAGCAGCCAGGGCGTGTCCTGGTTCGCTGTCTGGGCGTTGGGACTGGCACCTGCCGCCAGCAGCGCCTTGGCGACAGCGACATGATTGCCGGCGACGGCGAGCAGGAGCGGGGTCTGGCGCTGGCCGTCGCTCTGTTCGAGATTTGCCTTGGCAGCGATCAGTCGATTCACGGCGGCAAGATCACCACGCCCCGCTGCTTCGAGCAGGCCGGTTTGCGCCTCGCTTGCTCCGGTCATCAGCAGCACTCCCGCCAGGAACGCGGCGGCACGCAGCAGCCGCCTCATCGCCCGCTATCGAGCAGCCGCCCGACCACCTTGGCGGTGTAGTCGACCATCGGCACGATCCGGGCATAGTTCAGCCGGGTCGGGCCGATGATGCCGACGACGCCGACGATGCGCTGGCCGCCATCGCGGAAGGGCGCGGCGATGATCGAGGAACCGGACATCGAGAACAGCTTGTTCTCCGAGCCGATGAAGATGCGTACGCCATCGCCGGCCTCGGCCCGGGAGAGCAGGTCGATCAGTTCGGTCTGCGTCTCCAGATCGGCAAAGAGCAGGCGGATGCGTTCGAGGTCCTCCTGCGCCTTCAGATCCTCGAGCAGATTGGCCTGGCCGCGCACGATCAGATGGCGGTCGCCGGAAGGACCTGAGGTCGTGGCGATGCCGGTCTCGACCAGCCTTGCGGTCAGCTCATCGAGCTCCCGCTCCATCTGGGTGCGACTGTCGGCGATCTCGCGGCGCAGCTCATCGAGTGTCTTGCCGACGATGCGGGCATTGAGGAAGTTGCCGGCCTCGACCAGCGCCGACGCCGGCAGGCCAGCCGGCAGCGCCAGGATGCGGTTCTCGACCGTGCCGTCATCGGCGACGAGCACGGCGAGCGCCCGGCCGGCATCGAGCCGAACGAACTCGATATGGCGCAGGCGCGCATTGGCCTTGGTGGTGACGACGACACCGGCGCCGCGCGACAGGCCCGAGAGCAAGGCCGAAGCCTCGGTCAGCGTCTGGTCGAGCGAGCGGTTGCTGGCGGCCGCCCTGATCTGCGCCTCGATGCGGGAACGCTCGTCGGAGGTGAGGTTGCCGACCTCCATCATGCCGTCGACGAAGAAGCGCAGCCCCCGCTCGGTCGGCAGGCGCCCGGCCGAGGTGTGCGGCGCATAGATCAGCCCGGCCATCTCCAGATCGGTCATGACATTGCGCACCGTCGCCGGCGACAGCGCCATCGGCAGCAGGCGGGCGATGTTGCGCGAGCCGACCGGCTCGCCGGTGGTCAGATAGCCGTCGACAATCTGGCGAAAAATCTCGCGCGAGCGCTGGTCGATATCGACCAGGCCGCCGGGGGATTCCGGGCGGGTATGGGCGCTCATTCCCTAGCGAACAACCTCGATGCCATCGCCCATTGTCCCCGGTGGGCGTAGCGGGATCAAGTCCCATGCCCTGCTCGCCTTGCCGCACTCCGCTTAAGCGCCTACAAGCCGCGGACTCCGGAACACAGGATTGGCACGATGAGACCCTCGAAGCGCGCAGCCGACGAGATGCGCAAGGTCACGCTGGAACGTGGCGTGGTGCGCTATGCGGAAGGCTCGTGCATGGTCACCTTCGGCGAGACCAAGGTGCTCTGTGCCGCGACGGTCGAGGAAAAGGGGCCGCCCTGGCTGCGCGGCACCGGCAAGGGCTGGGTCACCGCCGAATATTCGATGCTGCCGCGCGCCACGCATGAGCGCACCCGCCGCGAGGTCACCTCCGGCAAGCCCTCGGGCCGGACGCAGGAGATCCAGCGCCTGGTCGGGCGCTCGCTTCGCGCCGTGGTCGACCTGACCGCGATCGGCGAGCGCCAGATCGTCGTCGACTGCGACGTTCTGCAGGCCGATGGCGGCACCCGGACCGCCTCGATCACCGGCGCCTGGGTCGCATTGCACGACGCGCTGAAATGGATGGAGGGGCGCGGCATGCTGAAGGGCGCCAATCCGTTGAAGGATCATGTCGCGGCCGTCTCCTGCGGCATCGTCGCCGGTAATCCGGTGATCGATCTCGACTATGTCGAGGATTCCGGCGCGCAGACCGACGCCAATTTCGTCATTACCGGTGCAGGCGGCCTCGTCGAGGTGCAGGGCACCGCCGAGGGCGCGCCCTTCTCCGAGGAGGAACTGCTGGCCCTGCTCAAGCTCGCCAAGGGCGGCGTCGGCAAGCTCGTCGCCTTGCAGAAGGCTACGGTGGCCTGACGCCATGAGCGAACCCCGCCTCCTCACCGGCAAGGTCGTGATCGCGACCCACAACCAGGGCAAGCTGCGCGAGATGCGCGAGCTGATGGCGCCCTATGGGATCGAGCTGGTCTCGGCAGGAGAGCTCGGCTTGCCCGAACCGATCGAGGACGGCCACATGTTCGCGGAGAACGCCGCGATCAAGGCAGTCGCGGCGGCCAAGGCCTCCGGCCTGCCGGCACTCGCCGATGATTCCGGCGTCTGCATCGACGCGCTCGACGGCGCGCCCGGCCTGTTCTCGGCCAACTGGGCCGGCCCGGGCAAGGATTTCGCCCCGGCCCTGGCCCGCGTGCAGGCCGAGCTTGCAAAGCGCGGCGCGACCACACCCGAGCAGCGCAAGGCGCATTTCGTCTCGGCTCTGGTGATCGCCTGGCCCGACGGCCATCAGGAATTGTTCGAAGGCCGCGTCTTCGGCACGATCGTCGAGGCGCCGCGCGGGACCTCCGGCTTCGGCTACGACCCGATCTTCCAGCCGGCCGGTCATGACAAGACTTTCGGCGAGATGACGTCGGAGCAGAAGCACGGCATCCCGCAGGACGGCTCGCCCGGCCTGTCGCACCGGGCCCGCGCCTTCCATGTGCTCGCCGCCGCCTGCCTGAGGAAGCCGGCTTGAGCCCTTCGGCAGCCCTTGCCGCGCGGCCCGGCGTGCCGGCCCATCCGACCGCGGATGCCGGCTTCGCCGTCTATGTGCATTGGCCGTTCTGCCTGGCCAAATGCCCCTATTGCGACTTCAACAGCCATGTCCGGCACCAGCCGCCGGACCAGGCCCGCTACATCGCCGCCTTCCGCCGCGAGATCGCCCAGCGGGCTGAGCTCGCGCCCGGACGCACGGTCTCCTCGATCTTCTTCGGCGGTGGCACGCCCTCGCTGATGGAAGGAAGCACAGTCGGCGCGATCCTCGATGCCATCGGCGAGCATTGGGCCGTCGCTTCCGATTGCGAGGTCTCGCTGGAGGCCAACCCGACCAGCGTCGAGGCCGGGCGCTTCCGCGATTTCCGGGCGGCGGGCGTCAACCGCGTCTCGCTCGGGGTGCAGGCGCTGAACGATACCGACCTCAAGGCCCTCGGCCGGATGCATTCGGCGCAGGAGGCGCTCGATGCAGTCGCGATCGCGCGGCGCTATTTCGAGCGCTATTCCTTCGACCTGATCTATGCCCGCTCGCCGAACCAGACCCCGGCGCTATGGCAGGCCGAGCTCGAGCTGGCGATCAGTCATGCCGCCGAGCATCTTTCGCTCTACCAGCTCACCATCGAGCCCGGTACCGCCTTCGAGCAGCTCTACAAGGCCGGCAAACTCGCCATTCCCGATCCCGATGCGGGCGCCGCGCTCTACGAGCTGACGCAGGAGATCACGGCCAAGCACGGCCTGCCGGTCTACGAGATCTCGAACCATGCCCGGCCGGGCGCTGAGTGCCGGCACAATCTGGTCTACTGGCACTACGGCGAATATGCCGGCCTCGGGCCGGGCGCCCATGGCCGGCTGGTGACCGCCGATGGCCGCTACGCACAATCGACCGAAAAGCGCCCCGAAGCCTGGCTGGAGCGGATCGAGGCCGGGACCGACGCGCTGGTCGAGAACGAGAAACTCTCGACCGAAGCCCAAGGCGACGAATACCTGCTGATGGGCTTGCGGCTCGTCGAAGGCATCGATCCCGACGTGTTCGAGGGGTTGGCCGGCCGCAAGCTCAACGGCAACCGCATCGGCAGCCTGATCGGCGAGGGCTTCCTCGCCCGCAAGGCCAATGGCCGCCTCGCCGCGACGCCGGAAGGCGCGCTGCTGCTCGACGCACTGGTCGCCGATCTCGCAGCCTGAAGACCGGTCACGGCAGCGATTTCCGGACTCGGTATCATTAAACCGATTTAGATCGATGAGAAGCCCTGTTGGAGCAGGGCTCGCAATGTCGACATGGCAGCCTTCCGCCACGTCACCGCCTCAATCGGCGCTCCCGATGCCCGGGTAAGAACGGCTTAAGTTCAACCTAGGGAGGTCACCAATGCAGCGAAACAGCATCGATGAATCACGTCCCGCATTCTCACGCCGCCGCCTGTTGCAGGTCGCGGGGGCAGGAGCGTTAGCCGCGGCCGCCGATACGGCCCTGGCACAGGCTCCCGCCGCCCGGCCCGGACCGCCGAGCACGATCACCACGCCGCCGCGCGATTTCAGCCGCAGCGGTGCGCCGACCACCTATTTCTGGGATCCGGATGTCATCGCGGTCGATCCAGCTTTCGAAGGGCTGGCCCAGCCCAATGCCGCGATCCAGCGGCTCTGGACCGGTGCCCTCTGGGCAGAGGGGCCGGCCTGGAACGCGCAGGGACGCTATCTTGTCTGGAGTGACATCCCGAACAACCGGCAGATGCGCTGGCTCGAGGACGATGGCCGCGTCAGCGTCTTCCGCACGCCGTCGGGCAACAGCAACGGCAACAGCTTCGACTTCCAGGGCCGGCAGCTCTCCTGCGAGCACCTCAACCGCCGCGTCGTCCGCTACGAGCTCGACGGATCGGTGACGATCCTCGCCGACAAGTTCGACGGCAAGCGGCTGAACTCGCCCAACGACGTCGTCCAGCATCCCGACGGCAGCTACTGGTTCACCGACCCGCCCTATGGCGGCCAGCTCTATGAGGGCGCACCCGACGCGGCCGGAGGGCCGAGCAATACGAGCGGCAAGATCAATCCCCGCCTCGGCCAGCCGCCGGAGATCGGCTTCTACAAGCGCGAATTGCCGACCAACTGCTACCGCATCGACCCGAGCGGTCGGGTCGACCTCGTCGTCACCGAGAGCCAAGTGCCCGATCCGAACGGGCTGTGCTTCTCGCCGGACCACAAGAAGCTCTACATCGCCTCGACCGGCAAAGGCCCGGGCGACACCGGCCCCGGCGGCAAGGGCGATATCCACGTCTTCGATGTCGGCGCCGACAACAAGCTCTCCAACGGCAAGTTGTTTTCGGACTGCATGGTCGATGGGGTGAAGTGCGGGCCGGACGGTTTGCGCTGCGACGTGCAGGGCAATCTCTGGGCCTCCAGCAATGCCGGGCGTGCCGTCGGCTATAATGGCGTGCTCTGCTTCAACCCGGAGGGCAAGCTGATCGGCCGCATCCGGCTGCCGGAGGTCTGCGGCAATGTCTGCTTCGGCGGGCCGAAGCGGAACCGGCTGTTCATGGCGGCGAGCCAGTCGATCTATGCGGTCTATCTGGGCACGCAAGGCGCCGGGCCGGGCTGACAGGCGCCCGGCTCAGCCCTCATCTTGCTCGGGCCGGTCCTGCTCCGCGGGGCCGGCCTCAGCGTTCACACCCGGTTTCTCCTGCCCGGCATAGAGCTTAGGCAGATAGGTCTCGTACCAGGCCTTCAACTCGGCGAGCGCCGGCTGTTCGAGGTTGCGGCGGAGATAGGCCTCGATCCGCGGCAAATGCTTGAGATAGCCGGGCTTGCCATCGCGGCGATCGAGCCGGGCGAAGATGCCGGCGATCTTGGTGTTGCGCTGGGCGCCGAGGATCGCATAGGCGCGGGCGAAGCCCGCCAGGTCGAATCCCGCATCGGTGCCGCGCCGCGCCCCGGCATAGGCGGCGAGCAGGCGCAGTTCCAGCGCCGCCGGCACGTCGACACGGGCGTCCTGGCCGAGCGAGACGAGGTCATAGGCGGGGTGGCCGAGCACGGAATCCTGGAAATCGATCAGGCCGAGCCGGGCATGGCCGACGCGATCGGGCAACCAGAGCAGGTTCGGCGAGTGATAATCGCGCAAGGTCCAGGTCGCCGGCGTCTCGAAGAGTTCGTCGAAGAGCTTCTCCCAGATGCGGCTGAACTCGGCCCGCGTCACCGCCGGTAGGGTGACCCCGGCAATGTGCGGGGCATACCAGTCGAGCACCAGCTCGGTCTCGATGGCGAGCGCCTCGCGATCATAGTCCGGCAGGACATGGTCGCGTGCCTCCGCAACCGGCAGGATGGTTGGCAAGGCATGCCGGTGCAGTTCAGCAAGCAGGCGTGCGGCGGCCTCGTATCGGTCGGGGATCGGCCCATCCGAGCCGACCACCGGCTCGGCGCCCAGGTCCTCGATGATCAGCAGGCCGGTGACGAGGTCCTGCGCCAGGATTTCCGGGGCTGAGAGGCCGAGCGAGCGCAAACCCTTGTCCATGGCGACGAAGGCGTCGACGGACTCCGCGAGATGGGCGATGGCGCTGTAGGGCTTGCCCTGGCGGATCGCCGGCCCGTCCGGGCGCGGCGGCGAGATCATCAGGATCGCGGTCTCGCCGGAGGGCCTGATCAAGCGTTCATAGGCACGGCTGGAGGCATCGCCGAGCATGAATTCGCGCTTCGCTTCGCTCCAGCCGGCCTCGTCGATCAGGCGGCGGGCGCCGATCGCGAGCGACAGCCGCTGGCGCCAAAGCACGCCGCCGGAGAGCGTCGCGATCCGGCCCTGCTCTGGATTTTCGGGATCGACCTCCAGCACGATGTCGAGCCGCCTTCCCGCGGGCAGGCGCGTGCCGGCGCGATCGGGCCATTCGACGATGGTGACGGCGAGATCGAGATCCTCGATCAGCCCGATATCGTCGAGCTCGTCGGGAGAACGGACGCGGTAGAGATCGGCGTGGAGCAGGAGCCCGCGCGGACTGTCATAGCTCTGCACCAGCGTGAAGGTCGGGCTCGGCGCTTCCAGAGCCGCATCATCAGCGAGGCGGCGCAGCATGGCCCGGGCCAGCAGCGACTTGCCGGCGCCGAGATGGCCGGAGAGCGCGACGATGTCGCCGGTCTTGAGGATATCGGCGATGTCCTCAGCCAGCCGCGCCGTCGCGGCCTCGTCCGGCAGGATGACGGTATGCGTGCCCGCACGCGCGGCTTCGTCGCTCATTCGGCAGCGTCCGAGATGCGCATGCCCTCAGGCGGAAAGACGGCGGTGACGCGCGTGCCCTGGCCCAGCGCGGAATCCAGCTCGACCCGGCCGCCATGCAGCTCGACGATCGAGCGGACCATCGACAGGCCGAGCCCGACGCCGCGATGGCGTGATCCCAGCGAATGGCTCTCGAAGCGGTCGAACACCTTCTCCTTGACCTCGTCCGGGATGCCGCGGCCCTCGTCGGCGACGGTGATGCGAATCTCGCCGCCGAAGCGGCCGGCGCTGACGCGGATGGTCTGGCCGGGCTGCGAGAAGCCGATTGCGTTGGAGAGCAGGTTGAAGAGGATCTGGCGCAGGCGCTTGGGATCGGCGCGCAAGGGGCCGGTCTGGGGCGCGATGTCGACCTGCAGCCTGAGCTTGCTGTCGGCGAGGCGATCCTGCAGCCCGGTCGCGGCCTGGGCGATGCTCTTGGCGACATCGACCTCCTCGAGATCGAGGGCGAGCGCACCATTATCGATCGAGGCGAGGTCGAGAATGTCGTTGATGATGGCGAGCAACGCGCCCGACGAGCGGACGATGTGGCCGGCATAGTCGCGCTGCTTGTCGTTGAGCGCACCGACGGTCTCCTCGCCGAGCAATTGCGCGAAGCCGATGATGTTGGTCAGCGGCGAGCGCAGTTCGTAGGAGACGTGGTGGACGAACTCCTCGCGCAGCCGCGAGACGCGTTCCAGGGCGTCGTTGCGCTCGGTCAGCGCGCGCTCGACGTTCACGCCGGCGGTGACGTCGGCGAAGGTGATCAATGTCGCGCCGTCGGGCAGCGGCGCGGCGGTGCAGTCGAGCACCGTGCCGTCGCGACGCTCCATATGGCAGCGATAGTCCTCACGCGCATCGCGCACGCCGGCGACCGCGCTGCGGATCTCCGTCCAGACGGCGTCGTCCGGGAAGAGCGGCCGGCTCAGGGTCACGACCTCGTCGATATGCGGCGCCGCGGCGGCACGCTCGGGCGAGAGCTTCCAGAGCTGGGCGAAGGCCGGGTTGGAGAGCTTGAGGCGTCCGTCCGAACCGAACACGGCGACGCCCTCACGCAGCGAGTCGAGCGTCTCGCGCTGGGTGCGCGACAGCGCGTTGAAACGCGATTCCAAAGTGAAGCGCTCGGTCTCGTCGTCGAACAGATAAGTGACGCCGCCCTGCGGGTTCGGGCTGGCGACGACATGGACGGTGCGCCCGTCCGGCAGATACCACCAGTCCTCGCTGGCGCGGGTCGCGGTATAGGCGGCGTGGACCTGGGCCTTCCAGGTCCGGTAGTCGCCGAGCTCGGGCAGGCGCCGTTCGGTGCGCAGCCGATCGAGGATCTCGCCATCGCCGGGGCTCGAATCGAGGAAGCCGGAATCGAGCGACCAGAGCGCCTCGTAGCCGCTGTTGCGATAGACCAGGCGCTGCGAGGCGTCGAAGACGGCGACGCCGGTCTTCAGCCGGTCGAGGGTGCGCACATGCGCGTCCATCTGGCGCTGCAGATCGGCGCGGACCGCCTCCAGCTCGCTCATATCGGTGGCGATGCCGGCATAGCCGGACGGCGTCGGCGTCTCCATGATGTCGACGATCCGGCGCTGGCCGGCCATGACGACAGGGGCGCGGAGCTGGAAGACGCGGCCGTCCTTGCGAGCCTTGGCGGCGGCCTCGCGCTCGCTGCGGTCGAATAGGTCGAGCCCGGCGGTGACGGCCTGCTGGCCGTCGGCGGCCTCGACGGCTCGGGCATAGGCCGCGTTGACCCAGGTCAGGCGGCCGTCGGTCGCGCGCATCCAGACCGGCTGAGGCACGCCGGCGAGCAAGGTCGTGAGCGCGGCATGGTCGCTGGCGAGCTTGCCGAGCTCGTCCTCCAGCGCCAGCGCCCTGGCCCGCTCGCCGCCGACCTCGCGCAGGCGGATCACGGCGCGGCCGGCGACCGGCCGCCCCTCCGCATCGACAAAACGTCCGGCCTTGGCCTTGAAGGTGAAGGCGAAGGCCTCGCCGCGCTCCTTGAGGGCTTCGGTCGCAAGCTCGAGGCGCTTGGCCTCGGCCGGCGGCGCCCAGGTGCCATAAGCCAGCGCCGGGGCGGAGCCACCTATGCCGAGGAAGCCGCTATCGCCCTCGACCATCGGGCTCGCCTTCGGCCCATCCCAGCTCAGAACGACCTGCCGGTCCGTCGCGAGCAGGGCGCTGAGCCGTTCCTGATGGCCTCGCGTCGCCTCCAGGCCGGCTGCCAGCTCGCCTTCCCGCCTCGTCCAACGCGAGCGCTCGCGAACATAGAGGATCGAGGTGGTGGTAGCGAAGACGACGAGCCCGACGAAGATCAGCGAAAGGCCGCCGGCACTGAGCCAGTCGGGCCGCAAGGGCAACAGCGCCTCGGCCTGCGCGAGAGCGGGAGCCGGCGCGACGCCGGCAAGCCCGGGCAGAAGGAAGCGGACCGCTCCGTTCATCTCCCGCCCGACCTGCCTTGCCCGTCTCATTCTCGCATCCGTCCTGTTCCAGGCCCGTGATCCGGCCCTCATCGGCGGGATCTCATCAACGCGGCAGCCGGCCATGGCTCCCTCGAAGGACCCACGCCCGCAACTCGCAAAGCCACCGCTGCACGAAACCGGACGCCGCGTGCAAAGTCTGCCGGCAGCCCGAATCAGTGCCACTGTAATCACCGCAGGACTCCGGCAGGAAGTGCTTAATCGACAGTAAAGGTCGAATGGCGGCGGCCGCGCTCGGCCTCATCGCATCAGCATCAACAAGTTGATGCCGATCGGCTCAATGCATCTATTAGTAGCGCTCGGAGCAGCAAACCGACCGCAGATGCAAAAAGCCCGGCACGAGGCCGGGCTTCTTCTGGGTGGCGCCTGGGCCCGGAGGCGGACTCCGGCGGCGCAGCGTCGCTTCGCCGGCCGCAGCGGCCAGGCAGCGCCTGTCAGTAGCGATAGAGTTCCGGCTTGAACGGGCCGGCCTGCGCGACGCCAATATACTTCGCCTGGGCCTCGTTGAGCTTGGTCAGCTTGGCGCCGACCTTGGCGAGGTGGAGCGCCGCGACCTTCTCGTCGAGGTGCTTGGGCAGGGTGTAGACCTTGTTCTCGTACTTGCTGTGGTAGTTCCAGAGCTCGATCTGGGCCAGGGTCTGGTTCGAGAACGAGCAGGACATCACGAAGGACGGGTGGCCGGTCGCGTTGCCGAGGTTCACCAGGCGGCCTTCCGAGAGCAGGATGATGCGCTTGCCGTCGGGGAACTCGATCTCGTCGACCTGCGGCTTGACGTTGTCCCACTTGAAGTTCTTCAGGCCGGCGACCTGAATCTCCGAGTCGAAGTGGCCGATATTGCAGACGATGGCGCGGTGCTTCATCGCGCGCATATGGTCGACGGTGATGACGTCGAGATTGCCGGTCGCGGTGCAGAAGATGTCGGCGCGCGGAGCGGCCTCCTCCATGGTGACGACCTCGTAGCCCTCCATCGCCGCCTGCAGGGCGCAGATCGGGTCGATCTCGGTGACGAGGACGCGGCAGCCGGCCTGGCGCAGCGAAGCAGCCGAGCCCTTGCCCACGTCGCCATAGCCGGCGACGACCGCGACCTTGCCCGACATCATCACGTCGGTGCCGCGGCGGATGGCGTCGACCAGCGACTCCCGGCAGCCATAGAGGTTGTCGAACTTCGACTTGGTGACGCTGTCGTTGACGTTGATCGCCGGGAAGGGCAGGCGATTGGCCTTGGCGAGCTCGTAGAGACGGTGAACGCCGGTGGTGGTCTCCTCGGAGACGCCCTTGATCGCAGCGCGGGTCTTGGCGAACCAACCCGGATTGTCCTTGAGCTGGCGCTTGATCAGCTTGAAGAAGATCGTCTCTTCCTCATTGCCGGGCTTGTCGAGGAAGGCGGCATTGCCGGCCTCGGCCTCGGCGCCGAGGATGATCAGCATGGTCAGGTCGCCGCCATCGTCGAGAATCATGTTCGGCGTGCCGCCGTCGCCCCAGGTCGCGGTGCGCAGCACGTACTCCCAGTACTCCTCCAGGCTCTCGCCCTTGATGGCGAAGACCGGGGTGCCGGTGGCGGCGATAGCCGCGGCGGCGTGGTCCTGGGTCGAGAAGATGTTGCAGGACGACCAGCGGACGTCGGCACCGAGCTCCTTCAGGGTCTCGATCAGCACGGCGGTCTGGATGGTCATGTGCAGGCAGCCGGCGATGCGGGCGCCCTTGAGCGGGGCCTTGCCCTTGTGCTCGGCGCGGATCGCCATCAGGCCCGGCATCTCGTCCTGGGCCATGTTGATTTCCTTGCGGCCGTAATCCGCGAGGCTGATGTCCTTGACGACGTAATCCTGCTTCGACACGGGGGCGCTCCAATCGATCGTGCTTTGAATGACGGCCGGCTCTCTAGCAGGGCCGCCGCCAGAAGGCAATCAAAGATATAAAGATGTCTTTATATCAACCCTGAAGCAGAGCTGGACAGCGCGTCATGCTCGGGCTTGCCCCGAGCATCTCGTGACGATGGGGGTACGTTGGCACCTCGTCTGAAAGAGATTCCCGGGTCTGCGCTGCGCTCCGTCCCGGGGAGGACGGTCGGAGAGCTATTCCCCCTCGCCGAATCTGTCGGCGACGAGCGCGCCCAGCGCCTGCAGCGCGTCCTTGGCGTCGGCGCCCTTGGCGACCACGGTGATGGTCGAGCCGATGCCGGCGCCCAGCGTCAGGATTCCCATGATCGAGGTGGCACCGACCGTCTCGCCGCAGCGGGAAACCGTGATGTCGGCGTCGAACTGGCTGGCACATTGCACGAATTTCGCCGTGGCGCGGGCGTGCAGGCCCTTCTTGTTGACGATCTGGAACTCGCCATAGACGGCGCCGGCCGGAATCTCGACCTCGTTGCAGTCGCAATCCTCGTCGCCGATCTCTTCCTCGCGCATGCCTTGCACGCCGAACCTCATTTGCCCGCGAGAACGCGACTGGCGACCGTAATGTATTTTCGCCCAGCATCCTGCGCGCTGCTGACGGCTTCGTCGAGAGTCTTCTCCTCGCGCACGCTGGCGAGCTTGATCAGCATCGGCAGGTTGATACCGGCGACGACGTCGATCCGGCCCGGCTCCATCACCGAGATGGCGAGATTGGAGGGCGTGCCGCCGAACATGTCGGTCAGGACGATGACGCCGCTGCCGTTCTCGACCTGCTCGACCGCCGCGATGATGTCACGACGGCGCCCCTCCATATCGTCATCGGGGGCGATGGCGATGGTGGCCAGGTTGGCTTGCGGGCCAACGACATGCTCGAGCGCGGCGCGGAATTCCGTCGCCAGGTGCCCATGCGTGACAAGCACGAGTCCGATCATTCAGTCCCACCGAAGAGCGCCCATCGGCGCCCGGACAAGGTCGCGGTTTATGCGGCAGGTGCGAAAGATAGGCAAGGCGCTTGTCTCGAACTCGTCGAAGGCAATTCAATCAGAGCCCGCGAAGAGCGCAAGTGCGGTCAGTATCAGACGTTCGTCGCCAGCCTTCGGAAGCAGGGTCAGCCGCGGCAGGGTGACGCCGACGATGGTCTCGACCAGCGCTTCGGGTTCCGGCATGCGCTCAGGCTCGGCGCCGCAATCGATCACCAGGCGGATCACCACGGTTGCGAGATGGGGCTCGGGGGTCAGGCCGAGACCGCGGCGCTCGATCACGCCCTCGATCGGCGGAACCGGCGCGGCGAGGAGACGGCCGGCGCGGGCGGCGATCTCGGTCCGATCGTCCGCGACCAGCCGGGCGAAGCGCCCCTGTGATCGCGCCAGGCCGATCAACGCCAGCGCCAGGCTCGACTTGCCGGCACCCGACGGGCCGCGGATCAGGATGCCGGCCTCGCCGACCACGACGGCGCTGGCATGCAGGCGAAGCGGAGGCGTTGCGGTCATGCCGGCTGCGCCGCCGCCGGCAGGCGCACGACGAAGCGGGCGCCGAGCCGCTTGTCCTCGCCCTCGGACTGCTCGGAGGCATAGCGGTTCTCGGCCCGGATGGTGCCGCGATGGGCTTCGACGATCTGGCGCGAGATCGACAGGCCGAGGCCCGAATTCTGGCCGAAGCCACTCTCCGGCCGGTCGGTGTAGAAGCGCTCGAAGATCCGCTCCAGCGCATGCGGCGGAATGCCGGGGCCGTCATCCTCGACGGTGAGCAGCACATCGCCGGCGACGCGCGAGAGCTTGACCTTGACCGGCTTGTCGGCCGGCGAGAAGGAGCGGGCGTTCTCGATCAGATTGACGAAGACCTGGCCGAGGCGGGAATCGTGGCCGAGCACGCGGAAAGGATCGCCGCCCGGGCGCTGGCCGCGCCGATCGACCGTAAGCTCGACGACCGGCTGGCCCTCGCGGCGGATCTGGTTCTGGACCGAGACGACCGCCTCGACGAGCTGGGCGACGTCGAGCGGTACGGCGTCGTCACGGGCGAGCTCGGCATCGAGGCGCGACGCGTCGGAAATGTCCGTGATCAGCCGGTCCAGCCGCTTCACGTCGTGGCGGATCACCGCGAGCAGGCGGCCCCGCGATTCCTCGCTTTTGGCCAGCGGCAAGGTCTCGACGGCGCTGCGCAACGAGGTCAGCGGGTTCTTCAATTCATGGGCGACGTCGGCGGCGAAGCGTTCGATCGCCTCCATGCGGTTGTAGAGCGCCTGCGTCATTTCGCGGAACGAGCCGGAAAGATGGCCGATCTCGTCATGCCGGCTGGAGAAATCCGGGATCTCCTCGCGCGACTTGACGCCGCGGCGCACGCGCTGGGCCGCGTCGGCGAGCTTGCGGATCGGCTCGGCGATGGTGCCGGCGAGCAGCACCGACAGGATGATCATCACGCCGGCGGCGACCGCGAAGACCTGGAAGATGGCATAGCGCTCGGAGGCGATGACGGCATCGATGTCACCGCCCTGCGTCGAGAGCAGCAGCGCACCGCGCACGGCCCGGAAGCGCTGCACCGGCACCGCCACCGAGACAATGGTCTCGCCACGGGTATTGACGCGCACCACGCTCGCCGGCGAGCCGGCCAGCGCCCGGGCGACCTCGGTGTAGGACTTGCCGTTGGCGTTGGCGAAGTCGTCATAGGCGGGCACGTCGGCCCGGCCGAGCCGGTTGCGGAACATGTTCCAGGTGCGTTCCAGCAGCGGCGGCTCGTCGCTCTCGCCGATGCGTGGCAGGTCGAGCCGCAGGATGTCGCCGCGCGAATAAAGGTTGCGCGAATCGAGCGTCAGCATCCCGTCCTTGTCGTAGATGCGGGCACGTGTCTTGGTCGGCGTCACCAGCCGACGCAGCAGCGGGGCGACCTTCTCCGGGTTGATCGAGAAGTCGAGCGGGTCCTCGGCGATGGCGCCGCTCTCGCCGGCCTGCATCTGCAGCAGCTTGTCCGGATCGATCGCGATCGTATCGGTCTCGACCGTGGCGGAGGCGGCGATGGCGCCGGCGATGATCTCGCCCTGCGTCAGAAGGCTCTGCACCCGCGCCTCGATCAGGCCCTCGCGAAACTGATTGAGGTAGAGGAAGCCGACGAGGAGGGCGACGAGGCCGGCGAGATTGAGAACGACGATGCGCCGGGTCAGGCTCGACGCAGCCCGGCCCGAGACTGCACGCGCCAGGCGCCGGCCGAGCAGGGCGGCGCGGCGGCGCAGCGTCAGCCCCGTCCGCGGCCCGCCGGGGCGGGCCCCCTCCTGTTCGATCGTCGCCATGAGCGGCTCATACCCTGTCCCGGCGCGTGCGCAAACCTGATGACTGGCCGCGCCAGGATGCTTCTCAGGTCTCCTTGAAGCGGTAGCCGACGCCGTAGAGCGTCTCGATCATGTCGAACTCGATATCGACCTGATTGAACTTCTTGCGCAGGCGCTTGATGTGGCTGTCGATGGTGCGGTCGTCGACATAGACCTCGTCGTCATACGCCGCGTCCATCAGCGCGTTACGGCTCTTGACCACGCCCGGACGCTGCGCCAGCGACTGCAGGATCAGGAATTCGGTGACGGTGAGCGTCACCGGCTCACCCTTCCAGGTGCAGGTGTGGCGCTCCGGATCCATCCGCAGCAGGCCGCGCTCCAGTGCCTTGGCGTCCTCGGTGCGGACGGTTGCGGTCGCATCGCGCGCGCCAGCCCGGCGCAAGATCGCCTTGACCCGCTCGACCAGCAGGCGCTGCGAGAAGGGTTTGCGGATGAAGTCGTCGGCGCCCATCTTCAGGCCGAAGAGCTCGTCGATCTCCTCGTCCTTCGAGGTCAGGAAGATCACCGGGAGATCGGATTTCTGACGCAGGCGGCGCAGCAGCTCCATCCCGTCCATGCGCGGCATCTTGATATCGAAGATGGCGAGGTCGGGCGGATTCTGCTTGAGCCCATCGAGGGCCGAAGCACCGTCCGTATAGGTCTGGATGCGATAGCCCTCGGCCTCCAGTGCGATCGAAACCGAGGTCAGGATGTTACGGTCGTCGTCGACCAGCGCAATGGTTGGCATAAGTTGTTCCGGCTCTTCGTGTCCTGGCGTTGCAATCAAAGAGGTCCACTCTCGCGCGAGAACGGCCAAAGCAAGGCTGCAATCTAGCCAAGCCAAGGCGGTTTCGCTACGTCTCGCCCAAGAAAACCCTTAAGACGGCGAAAAGTGCCATGGCGACCGATCCGATCAGGCCGACCGATGCCAGCGCGCGCGGACTTGCGCGCGGCCTCCTGCGCAGCGCGCGCTCGGCGTCCCTGGCGACATTGACGCCGGAAGGCCACCCTTTCGCCAGCCTGACCAGCCTGGCGACCGATGTCGACGGCACGCCGCTCATCCTGGTCTCCTCGCTTTCCGGTCATACCGGCAACCTCATTGCCGATCCCCGCTGCTCGCTGCTGATCGCGCCAGGCGGCAAGGGCGATCCGCTCGCCCATGCCAGGATCACGCTGCTCGCCACGGCCGAGAAGGTCGAGCGCGACAGCGATTTCGGCCAACGCGTGCGCCGCCGCTTCCTGGCGCGGCAGCCGAAGGCGTCGCTCTATGTCGATTTCCCCGACTTCTCGTTCTTAGCGCTGAAGCTCGCACGCGGCAGCCTGAATGGCGGCTTCGGCCGGGCCTATGAGCTCGAAGCCAGCGACGTGCTCAGTGACTGCTCGCAGGCCGCAGCGCTGATCGAGGCCGAGGAAGGCGCGGTCGAGCATATGAACGAGGACCATGCCGACGCGATCGGACTCTACGCCACCAGGCTGCTCGGCGGCGAGGAAGGCGCCTGGCGCCTCTCCGGCGTCGATCCAGATGGCGCCGACCTGATGCTCGGCGACAAGGCCCTGCGCTTGCCTTTCGACGAGCCGGTGACGACGCCGGATGCGTTGCGCAAGACCCTGGTCGCCCTCGCCGGCAAGGCCCGTGAGGCGGCCTGAGCGCGGCGATTCACCACAGCTGATTTTTTAAACGATTTAAATCCATCGCGGCCATTCGCGAGCCGGCCGCGTGACTTGAGCCGAAGTCGTCATCCGCCTAAAGAGCCCTCACTGCACCGGCCCATCGGGCCCACAGTGGGGTCCGCCCCCGCTCCAATCACGGCGCCGGCTTCATCAGGCGGCGGCTTCTCGGCAGGAGGAATTGCCAGTGGAGACCATCGGTCACGTCAACCCGAACCACGGCGCCGATACATTCGGCTTCCGTGGGCTCAAGGCGATCTACTGGAATTTCGAGGCGGCACGCCTCTACGAGCAATCGCTTGCCCGAGGTGAGTCCCAGATCGCCCGCGGCGGCGCGCTCTGCGCCGATACCGGCAGCCATACCGGCCGCTCGCCCAAGGACAAGTTCGTCGTCAAGGACGCGCTGACCGAGAAGAGCGTCTGGTGGGAGAACAACGGCGCGATCTCCTCCGAGCAGTTCGAGACCCTGCTCGGCGACTTCATCAAGCACGCCGAGGGCAAGGAGCTGTTCGCGCAGGACCTCTATGGCGGCGCCGACCCGGCCCACCGCGTCAAGGCGCGGGTCTTCACCGAATTCGCCTGGCACTCGCTGTTCATCCGCAATCTCCTGATCCGGCCCGAGGCCGGCGAGATCGCGGGTTACGTGCCCGAATTGACGATCGTCGACCTGCCGAGCTTCAAGGCCGATCCGAAGCGCCATGGCTGCCGCAGCGAGACCGTCATCGCGATCGACTTCTCGCGCAAGATCGTGCTGATCGGCGGCACTGCCTATGCCGGCGAGATGAAGAAATCGGTCTTCACCTATCTGAACTACACCCTGCCGGCCAAGGGCGTGGTGCCGATGCACTGCTCGGCCAATGTCGGCTCCAAGGACGACCCGGCGATCTTCTTCGGCCTCTCCGGCACCGGCAAGACCACCCTCTCGGCCGACCCCGACCGTACCCTGATCGGCGATGACGAGCATGGCTGGTCGAAGGAGGGCATCTTCAATTTCGAGGGTGGCTGCTACGCCAAGACCATCCGCCTCTCGGCCGAGGCCGAGCCGCAGATCTTCGCGGCCTCGCAGCGCTTCGGCACGGTGCTCGAGAACATCGTGATGGATCCGATCTCGCGCGAGGTCGATTTCGACAATGAGAGCAAGACCGAGAACACCCGCTCGGCGTATCCGCTCGACTTCATTCCGAACGCCTCGCGCACGGGCCGCGCCGGCACACCGAAGAACATCGTGATGCTGACCGCCGACGCTTTCGGCGTGATGCCGCCGATCGCCAAGCTGACCCCGGCCGAGGCGATGTACCACTTCCTCTCCGGCTACACCGCCAAGGTCGCCGGCACCGAGCGCGGGCTCGTCGGCGTGCAGCCGGAATTCTCGACCTGCTTCGGCTCGCCCTTCCTGCCGCGCCATCCGTCGGAATACGCCAATCTGCTGCGCGACTTCATCGCCAAGCACCATGTCGATTGCTGGCTGGTCAACACCGGCTGGACCGGCGGCGGCTACGGCACCGGCCGGCGCATGCCGATCCGCGTGACGCGCCGCCTGCTGACTGCGGCGCTCGACGGCTCGCTCAACCGCGCCGATTTCCGCCGGGATCCCTATTTCGGTTTCGCCGTTCCCACTTCGGTGCCCGGTGTCGAGCCGCACATCCTCTATCCCGTGAAGACCTGGGCTGACAAAGCCGCCTTCGCCGAGACGGCCAAGAAGCTGATCGGCATGTTCGCCGAGAATTTCGCGAAGTTCGAAGCCCATGTCGACGACGCCGTGAAGGCGGCCGCGCCGACAAGTTCGCTCGCGGCTTGAACGCAGCACATGTCTGCATGCTATGAGAGGCGGCGATGAGCCGCCTCTTTTTCGTTCTCCTGCAGATCCTGCTGACGCTCGTGGTCCTCGGCACAGCCGCCTGGGGCGTCGGGCTCCTGATCTTCCGCCTGCCCGGCGCCATCGGCATCACTGCCACGCTCGGCTTCGGCCTCGCCGCACTTGCCGGCGCCATCGGCATCTGGAGCGGCGCGCCGCGCCTGCCGCTCGCCTTCGCCGTGCTCTTCATCGGCCTGCTCGGCTGGTGGGCCGGATTGAAGCCTTCGCATGAGCGGAACTGGATTCCCGAGCTGGCCCGCCTGCCGCAGATGAGCGTCGCGGAGAACCGCCTGACGGTGACCAATCTGCGCCATTTCACCTGGCGTACCGAGAGCGACTACGACCAGCGCTGGGAGACCCGCAGCTACGATCTCTCGCGCATCCAGGGCGCCGATCTCTTCCTGTCCTACTGGTCGGGCGAGGCGATCGCGCATCTCCTGCTCAGCTTCACCTTCGCCGACAGCGAGCCGCTGACGATCTCGATCGAGATCAGGCGCGAACAGGGCGAGGAATGGTCGGCGCTGGCCGGCTTCTTCCGCAACTACGAGATGGCCTATGTCGTCGCCGACGAGCGCGACCTGATCGGCCTGCGTACCCAGGCGCGCGGCGAGGACACCCGCCTGTTCCGGCTCAACGCCACGCCGCAGCAGGCGCGCGACCTCTTGCTCGCCTATGCCGCCGACATCAACCGGCTGGCACAGCAGCCGCGCTGGTACAACACGCTGACGACCAACTGCACCACCGTGGTCTATCATCTCGTCGGCCAGGTCGCGCCCGGCTGGAAATTCTCGCTGCCGCTCGACCCGCGCGTGCTGCTCTCGGGCTATCTGCCCGGCTATCTCCGCGACATCGGCTCGGTGCGGCAGGACATGCCGCTCGATGAATTGGTCAAGTTGAGCCATATCGGCGAACGAGCGCGCAGCCTGAAGCCCGACAGCCCGGAGTTCTCGCGCGTCATCCGCGAGGGCGTGCCGACCGGCAAGCTTTGATATCGCATTTTCTTCACGCGAACCGGTACCCACTTCGCTCGAAAATGCTCACGTCTCAGCCATAGCCGTGCAGGCTCGCGCCATGGCGCTTGAGCCAGGCCTCCGCTTCCTCGGTGCGCGGACAGAGCTTGTGCGTCAGCGCCCAGAAGCGGTGCGAATGGTTCATCTCCCTGAGATGCGCGACCTCATGGGCGGCGAGATAGTCGAGCACCAGCGCCGGGGCGAGGATCAGGCGCCAGGAGAAGCTGAGATGCCCTTTCGAGGAGCATGAGCCCCAGCGGCTGGTGGTGTCGCGCAGCGTGATCTTGCGCGCGGGGATGCCGAGCACGGCGGTATGGGTGCGTACCGCCTTCTCCAGGTCGGCCAGCGCCTCGCGACGCAGGAAATCCGTGACCCGGCGCGCGACATGGGCCGCCTCGCCACAGACTGCGATGATCGGCTCGCCCTCGGCCGAGAGCGCAGCGCGTGTCACCCCGCGCACCTTGGTCCAATGCACGATGCGGTGCGGGACGCCGCGCAGCGGCACGACCGCACCGGGCTCGAAGGCGACGCCCTGCGGACGCTTGGCCATGCGCGCCGCGATCCAGCCGCCATGATTCTCGGCGAAGACGCGGCCGGTGGTGAAGTCGACGCGCTCGGGCAGGGTCAAGGTGATCTCGCCGGTCGCTTGCGAGACGCGCAAGGTCAGCCGACGCGCCGTCGAGCGCCGCCTGACGGTGACCGGGTAGAGCGTGCCGGCATGGGCGACCTCGATCCGGTCGGGATCGGGCTGGCGCCTGAACAGGGAGAACCGCATCCCGGCGATTGTGCGGGATTCGCAGCGACAGCGGAAGGGGGCTGAGCTTAACTCAGCCCGCGACTTTCAGTGCCTTGCGCGCCGTCTCGGCGGTGTCGTTGCGGCGTTCCTTCGCTGCCTTCATGTCGAGGGAGAGCATGAAGTCAGCGATGCGCGGCGCGATTTCCGAGCGGAAGCGCGAGCCGTTGAAGACGCCGTAATGGCCGACGCCCTTCTGCAGGTACTCGACCCGCATGTCGGCGGGAATATTGACGCACAGGTCGTGCGCCGCCTTGGTCTGGCCGACGCCGGAGATGTCGTCGTTCTCACCCTCGACCGTCATCAGCGCGACGCCGCGGATCGCCTTGAGGTCGACCGGCTTGCCGCGATGCATCATCTCGCCCTTGGGCAAAGCGTGCTTGACGAAGACGGTGTCGACCGTCTGCAGGTAGAACTCGGCGGTCAGGTCCATGACCGCGAGATACTCGTCATAGAAGTCGCGGTGCTTCTCGGCCGAATCGCCGTCGCCCTCGATGAGGTGCTTGTACATGTCGTAATGCGCGGTGAGATGGCGATCGAAGTTCATCGCCATGAAGCCCGACAGCTGCATGAAGCCGGGATAGACCTCGCGGAAGGCGCCGAGATGCGGGAACGGCACGCGGGTGATGCAGTTGCGGCGGAACCAGTCGGTGCCGCGCTCCATGGCGAGCTGGTTGACCGCGGTCGGCGAGCGGCGGGTGTCGATCGGCCCGCCCATCAGCGTCATCGAGCGCGGCGAAGCGGGATCGCCTTCGGCCTCCATGCGCGCGATCGCGGCGAGCACCGGCACGGAAGGCTGGCAGACGGCCATGACATGGGTATCGGGGCCGAGCTTCTGCAGCATGGCGATGACGTAATCGATATAGTCGTCGAGGTCGAAGCTGCCTGCCGCGAGCGGCACCAGGCGGGCATCGATCCAGTCGGTGATGTAGACCTCGTGATCGGGCAGGAGGGTGTCGACCGTACCGCGCAGCAGCGTGGCATAGTGGCCGGACATCGGCGCGACCAGCAGAACCTTGGGCTGCGGCTTGCGGCGACCTTCGATCTGGCGGTCGAAATAGATCAGGTTGCAGAAGGGGCGCTGCCAGACAACCCGCTCCTCGACCGCGACCTTGATGCCGTTCATCGTGGTGGTGTCGAGACCGAAGGCCGGCTTGCCGTAACGGCGCGTGGTGCGCTCGAACAATTCGCAGGAAGCAGCGATCGTACGGCCGAACGGGGTGTAGGTCAGCGGGTTCGCCGGATTCTTGAAGGCGAGCTGCATGGCGTCGGACATGGCCCGCGCCGGGCTGACCATCATATGAACCGCCTCATAGGCGTGGTAGGCGAACGACATGGCGGCCCTTTCGCTCTTTCGCAGCGCCGCATTCACGGTGCAGCGCAACAAGGGGATGCAGCCTAAGTAGAATTTGTTCTGATTCAATCGTCCAAAGGGCTAAGATTTCCTTGTGATGCCGATTAGCCACAGTTTCATCCTTCCCGGCCGCGTCAGGCATTGCGAAGATTGCGCGCCGTGACGATCACCGACCTCGTTCCATCCGCCCCGGGCGGCACGCCGCGCCATTTGCGGCTCGATACGCTGGTGCGCCTGCGCTGGCTGGCGATCGCCGGCCAGAGCATCGCCGTCGCCGGCGTGCATTTCGGACTCGGCTTCTCGCTGCCCTTCGGCTGGTGCTTCCTCGCCATCGCCGTCTCGGCCTGGCTCAACATCGCCCTGCGCATCCGCTTCCCGCTGAGCCACCGGCTGGGCCAGGGCGCGGCGACCGCACTGCTCGGCTTCGACATCCTCCAGCTCGCGGCCCTGCTCTATCTCACCGGGGGCCTGCAGAACCCATTCGCGATCCTGTTCCTGGCGCCGGTGATGATCTCGGCGACGGCGCTGCCGCCGCGCCATACGCTGGCGCTGGGCCTGCTCGCCGCCGGGCTCGCGACGCTACTCACCGTCCTGCATTGGCCCTTGCCCTGGGCCGGGACAGGGCGGCCGGTGCTGCCGCCGCAATACCAGCTCGGCAACTGGATCGCCCTTCTGCTCGGCCTCGGCTTTACCGGCATCTATGCCTGGCGCGTCGCCAAGGAGGCGCGCGACCTGTCGGAGGCTCTGGCCGCGACCGAGCTGGTGCTGGCGCGCGAGCAGCATCTCTCGCAGCTCGACGGCCTCGCCGCCGCGGCCGCGCATGAGCTCGGCACCCCGCTCGCGACGATCGCGCTGGTCGCCCGCGAGCTCTCGCGCCTCGCCCCGGCCGAAGGCGAGATGGCAGAGGACATCACCTTGCTGCGCGAACAGGTCCAGCGCTGCCGCGGCATCCTCGGCAAGCTCACCTCGCTCCAGGATGACGATGCCGGGCCGCTCGACCAGCTCTCGCTCAGCCTGCTCATCGAGGAAGCGGCCGGGCCGCAGCGGCCCTTCGGCGTGCCCTTCGAGATCGCGCTGATCGGCGACAAGCCGGAGCCGGTCTGCCGGCGCAATCCCGGCATGAATTACGGTCTCGGCAACATCGTCGACAACGCTGTCGATTTCGCCCGCTCCAAGGTGACGATCACCGCATTGTGGACGGAAGCCACCGTCATCCTGACCATTGCCGATGACGGGCCGGGCTTCACGCCCGAGGTGCTGATGCGGGCAGGCGACCCTTATCTCTCGCGCTCGCACGCCAAGGAATCGCGCGCCGGCGGCGGCCTCGGGCTCGGCCTGTTCATCGCCAAGACGCTGCTGGAGCGCAGCGGCGCGACGCTGGAATTCTCCAATCTGCCGCTGCCCGCGACTGGCGCCAGCATCCGCATCACCTGGCTGCGCGCGGTCTTCGAACGCGACGATCGGCCCGCCGGACCTTCAAACTCGGAGCTTTTGGCCCCATATGCGACAGAATGAGGCGTTGCGGCGTTTCAGCGCGTCGCGCAATCGATAGAACGGATAGTGAGCCGGGCAGCTGAAGCCAGGCAGGAGATGATGGCGATGGACACGGCGCCTACGACAGGCCTAGTCACCGACAATGCTGGCAGGGACATGTCGCTCCTGCTCGTCGACGACGACAAGCCGTTCCTGAACCGCCTCGCCCGCGCCATGGAGGGCCGCGGCTATTTGGTGCGAACGGCCGAATCCGTCGAGGCCGGGCTCGCTGCGGTCGAGGAGGCGGCACCGGCCTATGCGGTCATCGATCTGCGCCTCGGCGACGGCAACGGGCTCGACGTGATCGCCCGCCTCAAGGAGAAACGGCCGGACGCACGCGGCGTCGTCCTGACCGGCTATGGCAATATCGCGACCGCGGTCAGCGCGGTGAAGCTCGGCGCCTACGATTTCCTGGCCAAGCCGGCCGATGCCGACGAGATCCATTCGGCGCTCGCCGCCGGACCGAACGCCCGCCCGGTGCCGCCGGAGAACCCGATGTCGGCGGACCGCGTCCGGTGGGAGCATATCCAGCGTGTCTATGAACTGTGCAGCCGCAATGTCTCGGAGACGGCACGCCGGCTCGGCATGCACCGGCGCACACTGCAGCGCATCCTCGCCAAACGCGCGCCCCGATGAGCGAAAGGCCGCTCCCTGAGCGGATCACGGAAGAGCTGATCGCCGAGCTGGTCGACACCTTCTACGGCCGCGTGCGCCAGGACCCGCTGATCGGGCCGATCTTCATCGACAAGCTCGGCGACGATTGGGACGCTCATCTCGCCAAGCTGCGCGACTTCTGGTCGTCGGTGACGCTGATGAGCGGGCGCTATCGCGGCAAGCCGCACCAGATCCATATGCCGCTCCCGCTCGAGATGCAGCATTTCGAGCGCTGGCTCGTGCTGTTCGAAGAGACCGTCACCGAGCTCTGCACCGGCCCGGCCCGGTTCCTGTTCGTCGACCGCGCCCATCGCATCGCCGACAGCCTGCAGATCAGCCTGAACATCGGCCCGAAGGCGCTCGTCCTGCCTGAGCGGGCGGCGCGTTAGAGCTCGGGATCCTCCAGCAGCGCCAGACGCCCGGCCGCCAGTCTGGCGAAGGCGATGGTCAGCATCTTCCGGCGCGCCGGCGCCAGCGGGTGGCGCGGCGGCTCGCGCAGCAATTCGCCGCCGAAGGCGTCGGCGACGATCAGGCCGACATCCTCGGGCAGGATCTCCCGCGGGAATTCCGGAGCGACCGCAAAGAGGAAGCCGTCGCAATAATCGCGGTAATCCGGCCATTTGCCGTCGACGCGGTAGTCCTCGATCCCGGACTTGACCTCGACGACCAGCAATTCGCCCGAGGGCGAGAGCGCGACGATGTCGCCGCGCCTTCCATTGGCGAAGGTCATCTCCTTGACGATGGCGTAGCCGCGCTCGCGCAAATGGCGCGAGGCGCCGCGGCAGACGGCACGGGTGATGTCCGGCCGGGCAGGCGGCGGATTGAGGACGGAATCGGCGACGGCCATGCTCGTCATGTTCTTCTTTTGTGCTCGCCGATGCAAGAGCCACTTGCGAAGAGGCCCGGCACGGCTATGGTCCGCCCGCCTTGGAACGCTTCGCCCCCCTCCTGCTGATCGCCCTCGCCGCCGGCCTCGCCTTCGTGCTGTGCCTGGCCCTGCGGCCCCTGATGATGCGCTATGCGCTGGCGCGGCCGAATGCGCGCTCCAGCCATCGCATCCCGACACCGCAGGGCGGCGGCATCGCCGTGCTCGCCGGCGCCTTCCTAGCGCTGGGGCTGGCGCTGATCCTTGTTCCCGTGGATGCGGGCGCCCGGCAAGGCCTCGTCCTGGTCATGACCGCGTCCGCCCTGCTGGCTGTGGTCGGCGCCTGGGACGATATCTGGCCGCTCTCGCCGGCCCTGCGCCTGCCGCTGCAATTCCTCTGCGTCGGCATCGTCGTGTTCTACGCCGCGCCGGATATGCGCCTGCTGCCGGAGGTGCTGCCGCTCTGGACCGAGCGTAGTCTCGCTTTGATCGCCGGCGTCTGGTTCGTCAATCTCGTCAACTTCATGGACGGAATCGACTGGATCACGCTGGCCGGGCTGGTGCCACTGGCCGGGGCGATCGCACTCGCCGGCAGCTTTGGCATTGTCGATCCCGCCACCGGCCTGCTCGGCGCGGCGCTGCTCGGCGGACTGCTCGGCTTCGCACCGTTCAACAAGCCGGTGGCGCGCATCTTCCTCGGCGATGTCGGATCGCTGCCGCTCGGCCTCATCGGCGCCTATCTGCTCTATCGTTTCGCCGGGACCGGCGCGCTGACCGCGGCGCTGATCCTGCCGCTCTACCACGTCATGGATTCCACGATCACGCTCTTCCGCCGCCTGGCGCGTGGCGAAAAAGTCTGGCAGGCGCATCGCTCGCATTTTTATCAGCAGGCGACCGATAACGGCTTCAAGGTCATCGAGATCGTCACTGAAGTCGCCCTGCTTAATCTTGGCCTGATCGCACTCGCAGCGCTCAGCATCGGCCGGCCGGCCTGGGTTCAGTTCGCCTGCCTGCTGGCTGCGCTGGCGCTGACTGGCGCCCTGCTCCGCCGCTTCTCGCGCAAGCGAGCCGGGTTGTGAGCGGCGAGCGCGTCCTGCTCACCGGCGCGAGCGGCTTTGTCGGCCGGCACCTGCAGCACGACCTCGCCGCGCGCGGCTATCGCGTGCGGACGGCAGGCCGCGGCTCGGCGCCAGCCATCCCCGGCGCCGAGCACGCTGCGATCGGCGATCTCGGCGCGCCGATCGACTGGCGGCCGCTGCTCGATGGCGTCGATCACGTTGTCCACAGCGCTGGGCTTGCCCATGCCGACGGTGCCATCCCCGAAGAGCGCTACCGGGCGATCAATACCCAGGCGACGCTGGAATTGGCGCAGGCTGCACAGGCGGCCGGCATCCGGCGCTTCGTCTTCCTGTCCTCGATCCGGGCGCAGAGCGGACCGGTCAGCGACAAGCCGCTCAGCGAGACCGACACGCCGGCGCCGACCGATGCCTATGGCCGTTCCAAGCTCGCGGCCGAACAGGGGCTCGCCGAGCTCGATCTCGACTGGATCGCGCTACGGCCGGTGCTGGTCTATGGACCGGGGGTGAAGGCCAATATGGCGGCGCTCGTGAAGCTGGCGCGGCTATCCGTGCCGCTACCGCTCGGCGGCCTCTCGGCGAAGCGCTCTCTGCTCGCGATCGAGAACCTTGCGGAGGCGGTCGCTTTCGCGCTGACGCAAACCTGCCCGGCGCGGCGCAGCTACATCGTTTCGGACCCCGAGCCCCTGTCGGCCGCGCAGATGCTCGCGGCGATGCGCGCCGGGCTCAGGCGCGGGCCGAGGCTGATCCCTGTTCCGTCCGCCCTGCTGGCGCTCGCGGCACGGCTCGCCGGGCGTGGCAGCGCCTATGAGCGCCTGGCGAAGGGGCTCGTCGCCTCGCCCTCAGCGCTGATCAAAGCTGGCTGGCGGCCGCCTGTGGAGACGAAGGCTGCGCTGGCGCGGCTGGCGGCGCACCGGACTGACGCCGGCTGAAATCGGGGATCGCCGCTTCGAGCACCGCCTCGGCGCCCAGCCTGTCCTGCGCCGCCAGTGCCCGCTCGAGCTCGTCGAGCCAGCCCTGCATCCGGGTGCGGCCGGCGAAGATGGGCTTGGCCGCCATCACGCCGTCGAGCCCGGTCTCGGCCATCGGCTCGTCCTTGGCGAAGAGAATCTCGTTCAGGCGCTCGCCCGGCCTGACGCCGGTGACGGCGATCTCGATGTCGACGCCCGGCTCGTAGCCAGCGAGGCGGATCATCCGCTCGGCGAGATCGATGATCTTCAGCGGCTGGCCCATTTTCAGCACGTAGACGGCGGCGCGGTCCTCCTGCGCCTCGTGCTCGGGGGCGTGCGAGGCCGAGGTCAGCACGAGGTCGCAGGCCTCGCGGATAGTCATGAAGTAGCGGATCATCTCCGGGCTGGTCACGGTGACCGGCCCGCCCCGTTCGATCTGCGCCTTGAACTTCGGCACGACCGAGCCGACCGAGCCGAGCACATTGCCGAAGCGAACTGCGACAAGACGCGTACCGCGATTGCCATTGGCGAACTCGGCGTCGCGCGCCTGGGCGTACATCTCGGCGAAGCGCTTGGTCGCGCCGAGCATCGAGACCGGCTCGATCGCCTTGTCGGTCGAGATCATCACGAAGATGCCGGCACCGGCGGCGATCGCCGCCTCGATGGCGACGACCGAACCGAAGATGTTGGTCTTGATGCCCTCGCCCCAATCCGCCTCGAGATAGGGCACATGCTTCAGCGCCGCGGCATGGATGACGATGTCGGGTGCGAAGGCCTTGAACAGCGGGCCAAGGCGGGCTTCGTCGCGGACGTCGGCGAGCGCGCCGGTGACTCGCATCGGCAGGTCCTGGGCCGCCAGTGCCTCGGTGACGTGGAACAGCGCCGGCTCGGAATTCTCGACCACGAGCAATTCCGCCGCGCCGAACGCGGCGCAGCGCAGGCAGATCTCGGAGCCGATCGAGCCGCCGCCGCCGGTGACGATGACGCGCTTGCCCTTGAGGAAGCCCTCGAGGCGCTCGCGGTCGATCTTGACCGAGGGGCGCACGAGCAGGTCCTCGATCTCCAGCGGCGCCAACTCATTGCCGCGCATGCCCTCGCCGAGCGAATCGAGCCGCGAGATCGGGATGGCGAGCTTGCGCGTCTTCGCCAACCACTTGTCCGGCTCGGCCTCGGGCGACAGGGCGCTCGGTGTCGCGACGATGCGGCGGAACGGCTCGCCGCGCTCGCCGGCATCGGCCGCGATCGTCTCCATCTGCGAAAGCAGGCCGAGCACCGGCACGCCCCGGATCGACTGGCCGAGATCGTCCGGGCGCGGCGTCAGGATGCCGGCCGGGCGCATCTTGCCCATCGCGCCCGATTCCATGGCGCGGATCACCATCTCGATGTCGACGCCGCGGCCGAGCAGCAGGGCCGGCAGGGTCGCCTCGCGCGCCGCCTGGTGCTTGGAGCGGGAGTATTTGAAGTAGCGATAGGCCAGGCGTGGACCGCCGAGCAGCGCGATCTGCACCAGCCAATAGAGGACGATGGTGATCTTGCCGAAGAAGAAATAGCCGTAGAGGTTCGGGGCGACGAGGATGTAGTCGACGACCAGCAGGGTCAGGGTCAGGACCGTGACCGCCCGGACGATGTTCGACAGGTCCGGCAGCGAGGCGAAGCGCCATTTCGAGCGGTAGAGCTGGAAGAACCAGCAGACCACGCCGGCATAGGCGACGAAGAAGGGCAGGATCGTCGGCAATTGCCGCATCCGCTCCTCGAACAGCCAGCCATCGAAGCGCACCGCGAAGACGAAGACGATCGCGAGTGCGGTCATCGCCAGGTCATGGACGACGACGGCGAGTTTCTTGGCGCTCTGTTTGGAGAGGTTCAGCATGCGCGGCGGGGTATCCCGCTCCGACAGCGCCTTGTCAACGCAGACCGGAGCTGCCGGTCAAGCGGCGGAGCGAACGGCGCCCAAACCGGCAAGGATGAAGTCGATCATCTCCTCGACGCTCGGGCCGGGAAGTTCGGCGCATTGGCCGAGCAGAAGCGGATGGCAGAAGCGCAGCATCGCCATCCGCACGCAATGCGTCGCCGTCACCGGATCGCGGGCGCTGAACTCGCCCTCGGCGATGCCATCGGCGACGACGAGGCGCAGAATCGCGTCATAGCGCTCGATATGCCCCCGCACGACATCCCAGCTCTCCTCCATGGCGCAGGCGACCATTTCGTGCAGGCGATGATTGTCGAGATAGCGGGCCGCGTTGATGCGGCAGGTCGCGGCCAGGATGTCGCGCAGGCGCTCGGCGGCCGGGCGCTTCTCCGCGGCGATCGCGGCAACCGTCGCCTCGAGCTCGCTCATCGAGCGCTCGGCGACCGCCTCGTTGATCGCCTTCTTGGAGTCGAAGAAACGATAGACATTCGCCGGGCTCATGCGCAGCGACTTGGCGATGTCGGCGACCGTGGTCTTCTGATAGCCGATCTGGCGGAAGAACCGCTCGGCGACATCGATGATCTCGTGCCTTGTATCGCGCTCTACTGTGCTCATGCCAGAGCAACTTCCCGGTCTGATGACTTGTTCCTATAGGCCGTCTGCGGACGCCATCGTTGAGTATGACGAATTTCGTCAGTCGTCAACAAATTGATCCGCAAAGCTTTATTTGCGCACTCCTGACAGTTTTTCTCCAAGCGACCGGCCGATGTCAGCAACGCGACCGCGCCAGCTCCAGGAGCCGTGCGATGTCGAGATGACGCTCCAGATGCCCGGCCAGCCGGTCGAGCGTCGCCTCGACCGCGGGTTCGTAAGCCTCCCCGATCGCGAGCGGTCCCTCGACGAGATTGGTGAGAATGGCGCGGCGCAGCGGGTCCGAGGTCAGGACGCCATGGAGATAGGTTCCGACGACCCTTCCATCGGCGCTGCGGGCCCCTTCGGGCTGGCCATCGACACGGAAGGGCGCGCGCGCCCTGTCCCGCCCGGCGCTGACGCCGAGATGGATCTCATAGGCATGGCCGGCCATTCCGCTTTCAGGATGCTCGACCGCGACCTCCCTGACGGTCTTGTCCGGCGTGAGCTCGGTCTCGATGTCGAGCAGGCCGAGGCCGGGCGCAGAACCCGCCGGGCCTTCCAGGCCGAGCGGATCGCGCACGCTCTTGCCGAGGATCTGGTAGCCGCCGCAAAGGCCGAGCACATGGCCGCCGCGGCGGCGATGGGCGAGGATGTCGATGTCCCAGCCCTCCTCCCGCAGCTTGGCGAGATCGCGCAGCGTCGTCTTCGAGCCCGGCAGGATCACCAGGGCGGCATCGCCCGGCAGCGGCGTGCCTGGGCCGACGAAGACGAGCTCGATTCCGGGCTCGAGCTTCAGCGGGTCGAGATCGTCGAAATTGGCGATGCCGGGCAGGACCGGGACGGCAACCTTGAGCGCACCGGGGCGGGCAGGCATGTCGCGCGCCAGATCGAGTGCGTCCTCGGCCGGCAGGCGCGCGGCGTCGGCGAACCAGGGCACGACCCCCAGACTCGGCCAGCCCGTCGCCCGTGCGATCGTATCGAGCGCCGGCGTGAACAGGCCGACATCGCCGCGGAAGCGATTGATGGCGAAGCCGCGGATCATCGCGCGATCCTCGGCGTCGAGCACGGCATGGCTGCCGACCAGGCTGGCGATGACGCCGCCACGGTCGATATCGCCGATCAGCACAGCCGGAACGCCGGCCGCCCGGGCGAAGCCGAGATTGGCTATGTCGCGGGCGCGCAGATTGGTCTCGGCCGGCGAGCCCGCCCCCTCGATCAGGATGAGGTCGGCCCCCTCGCTCAGGCGCTCGAAGCTCTCCAGCACCTTGGGCAGGAAATCGCCGCGGCGACTGAAATCGCCGGAAGACAGATGGCCGGCGACGCGGCCCTGCAGGATGATCTGGCTGCCACGCTCGCTCTCGGGCTTGAGCAGCACCGGGTTCATGTCGACGTCAGGCGCGATCCGGGCGGCGCGCGCCTGCAGCGCCTGCGCCCGGCCGATCTCGCCTTGCGCCGTGGCAGCGGCGTTGTTCGACATGTTCTGGGGCTTGAACGGGCGAACCTTCAGCCCGCGGTCGGCGAAGAGGCGACAGAGGCCGGCGACGAGCAGGGACTTGCCGACATTGGAGCCGGTGCCGAGCAGCATCAGCGCGGGGGCTTGGCGGGAGGAGCGCATGGCCCTGCCTAACTCGCTTCCGGCCCCAGAAAAAGCTCACCGATCCACGTCAGCGTCCCACGGTTCCAAAGGGGCGAAGAAACCGTGGAAGTGCTGGCGTGAACCGGCTGATCACTAGAGAATACTGACTTCTGACGAATGTCAATATTCATCACTCCGCATAATCTGCCGCTTTTGGGAGACGATGCGCGCAAGCGTTGCGCATGCTATGGGCGGCTTCCCGATCTTACCGATGCAAGCCAGCCGCGATGAATCCGATCTTCTCCGCTCTTCCAACGACGATCTTCGAGACCATGTCGCGGCTCGCGCGCGAGCACCAGGCCATCAATCTCGGCCAAGGCTTTCCCGACGATCCCGGCCCGGAGGACGTCCGGCGCAAGGCAGCGGAGGCGGTGATCAACGGCTGGAACCAGTATCCGCCGATGATGGGGCTGCCGGAACTGCGCCAGGCGACAGCGACGCATTTCCGGCATTGGCAGGGGCTCAAACTCGACCCGGAGTCCGAGGTGATGATCACCTCCGGCGCGACCGAGGCGATCGCCGGCGCGCTGATGGCGATCGTCTCGCCCGGCGACGAGGTCGTGCTGTTCGAGCCGATGTACGACGCCTATCTGCCGCTGGTACGGCGCGCCGGTGGCATTCCCAAATTCGTGACGCTGACCCCGCCGCATTTCGGGCTCAGCGAAGACGCGTTGGCGAAGGCCTTCTCTCCGAAGACCAGGGCGGTGCTGTTCAACAATCCGCTCAACCCGACCGCGACCAATTTCAGCGAGGCCGATCTCGATCTCCTGGCCTCGTTCTGCGTCCGGCACGATGCTGTCGCGATCTGTGACGACGTCTGGGAGCATGTCGTCTTCGACGGGCACCGCCACAAGCCGCTGATGAGCCGGCCCGGCATGCGCGAGCGCACCGTCAAGATCTCCTCGGCGGGCAAGATCTTCTCGCTGACCGGCTGGAAGGTCGGAATGGTAATGGCCGCGCCGGAACTGATGCGCGTGCTGGCCAAGGCGCATCAGTACATCACCTTCACCACGCCGCCGAACCTGCAGGCGGCCGTTGCCTACGGCCTCGGCAAGGACGACGCCTATTTCGAGGGGATGCGGACCGATTTCCAGCGCTCGCGCGACCGCTTCGCCGGCGGCCTCAGCGATCTCGGCTTCAATGTGCTGCCGAGCGCCGGCACCTATTTCCTCAATGTCGACATCGGCCCACTCGGCCAGGGCGACGACGTCGCCTTCTGCCAAAGGCTGGTCGCCGAGCACGGCGTCGCCGCGATCCCGGTCAGCGCCTTCTATGCGGAAGGCGCGGTGCGCAATGTCGTGCGCTTCTGCTTCGCCAAGCACGATGCGACGCTGGACAAGGCTCTGGAAAGGCTCGCCGCGCTGCGCATCCGGGCCTGATCAGCCCTTCCGGAGGGCCTCGACCAGGACCGCGGCGCGCCGCAGCTTCGGCTCGCGCCGCTTGGCCGCGGCCGCGAGACCGAGGCCGCGCAAGGTCTCGATCGCCATGACGAGCTCTGTGGTCGCCTTCTCGGCCTCGGTACGCTCGCGGATACGTTCGGCCAGTTCCAGCCGTGCCTCGGCACGGTTCGCCGCGCTCTCGGCCCAGAGCGAGGGCACGATCTCGCGGCGCCGGACCTCCAGCGCCGCATCGAAAGCGGCGATCGCCTCCTCCAGCACGACGGGCTCGCTGTAATAGCTGGCGAGCCCGACGAGCGCGGCCCCGATCCGGTCATGCACCTCGGCCCATTCGAGCGGAACGCTCGCGCGCGGCCGGTCGTCGAGCACCAGCTTGAAGCAGTTCACCGCGGCTTCGAAGGCGGAGACGCCGCTGGCGCGCTGGCCGAGCGCGACATGCGCCTTGCCGAGCTCCCATTGCAGCCGGCCCCATTCGCGCGGCATGTCGGCTCGCGTCATCCCAGACAATCCGGCGCGGAAGGCAGCGACGCCCTCCTCGAGCAGGCCGGCATCGTCCTCGACCTCGCCAAGACGGGCCAGCGCCTCGCCAAGACGGGTCTGCACCGTCGTCCACAGACGCGGCGCCTTGGCTCGGGTCAGATCCTCCAGGGTGGTGCGGTAGATATCGACGGCCTCACGGAGGAGGCCACCGCCGCCGTCGAAATGCGACAGGCCGGTGAGCGAGCGCGCCAGCCGGAGCTGGGTCTCGGCCCAGGGCACGGTCTGATCGAAATTGTCGAGCTTGCCGAGCATGGCCCGCAACTGGCCGATCGACGCGACGAAAGCCGCCTTGTCGGCGAAGTCGGCGCCGCGCCGGGCCAGCGCATCGGCCTGCATCCAGGCATAGGTGAGCCCGCTGCCAGCTTCAGCCGAATCGGCGATCAGCGCCGCCTCGGCATAGCGCTCGGCGGCGTCACGATAGGCTTGCGGATTGAGGTGCAGCATCGCCACCGCGCCGCGATCGGCGCGGCCGGCGGCGGCGGCGAGCAAACGGTCGCGCGAGAGCGCATCGGGCGCGGCCACGCCATCGAGGTTACGTTGCTCGGCCTGGGCGAGCAGGCGGTCCGCCTCGGCGAGCCGGCCCTCGGCCAGCGCCTGCACCGCCTGCCCTTGCAGGCGGTCGCGCTCGGGATCGCTCCCGGACGGCCTGGCGAGCCGGGTCTGCAGACTGCGGAAATCCCCGGCGCGGCGCGCCAGGTTGCTCTCGATGCGGGTGAAATCAGGCTTGCCGGAGGCTTCGCCCATCGAGGCGAGCACGCCGAGCAGCAGCGCGGGGGGGACGCCCTCGCGCTGCGAGACTCGAGCCAGGATGGTGGCGAGTTCCGGATTCACGTTTCCCGCCGCCCTAGATCACGACGATCTTGGACCGAATAAATCCAAGATCATAAAACGTGATCGATTCTAAGAATTTAGAGCAGGATTCCAGCGAAAAACCGGTTCCCACTTTTCGCATCCTGTTCTCGTGCGAGCGCGATCAGATCGCGGCGATGACCGCGATCTCGACGGTGTATTGCGGACCGGCGAGCTTGGCCTCGACGGTGGCACGGCCCGGCGTGTTGCCGGCCGAGACCCAGCCGTCCCAGACGGCGTTCATCTCGGCGAAGGTCGACATGTCCGAGAGCCAGATATTGACCATCAGCAGCTTCGACTTGTCGGTGCCGGCCTCGGCGAGGAGGCCGTCGATGATCGAGAGGATGTCCTTGGTCTGCTCGCCGACGCTCTTGCCGGCCGCCTTGTCGGCGACCTGACCGGCGAGATAGACCGTGTTGCCATGCACGACGGCCTTCGACATGCGCGGGCCGGGGGCGATGCGCTTGATGCTCATGATCTGGTCTCCATCAGAAGGGGCCTCGCTGGTAGCCCGAGACCGGAATCCGCGCAAATGCTTATGCAGCAGCGGCCCAGCCCGCCCAGAGCAGGGCATAGCGTGCCGCCTTGCCGATGAACACCAGCAGAATGAAGCGTGCGAGCGGATAGTTCAGGGATCCCGCCACGAAGGTCAGCGGGTCGCCGCCGATCGGCAGCCAGGCGAAGAGCAGCGAAGGCCAGCCGAAACGGGCGAACCAGCCCTGCGCCCTGGCGAAACGGGCGGGATCGGGCCGCAGCCGCGCCGGCAGCCGCTCGATGCCGCCTTTCGCGATCAGGCGGCCGAGCCACCAGTTGACGACCGAACCCGCCGTATTGGCGAGCGAGGCGACGATGAAGAGCACGGTCGGATCGACCGATTTTGCCGCCAGCAGGCCGACGAAGACGGCCTCCGACTGCGCCGGCAACAGCGTCGCGGCGACGAAGGCCGCGCCGGCCATCAGTCCGAGGGAGGCAAGATCGGGCGGCATCAGTCCAGCATCGCGGCGAGCGCCTTGACGGTGTTGGCGTTGCGCAATGTGCCGATGCCGAGTTTCTTCGTCGTCAGATGCGAGAGCAGCTTCGCCTCGCTCGGCTTGCCGCCGAAGTCGATCCAGAGGTCGCCGTCAGCGAGCGCAAGCGCAGTGCCGGGCGCGGCGATCCCGCGCAGCATGGACAGGGCGCCGGGCTCCAACGGCTTTCTCATGACGCGGATGCCGATATCGGCGCCGTTCCCTTCAGGGAAGGGATTTTGGGCGGCGAGCCGCCGCCAGCCCTCGGCGGTGCGCAGGATGATGTCGACATGCTTGCCGAAACGAGAGCTGAAAGCCGCTTCCAACCGGCTCTCGACCACGGCGAGGGGCGCGTCATCGGCATCGAAGATCAGGTTGCCGGTGGCGACCCAGGTGCGGGAATCGCGAAAGCCTAGCTCCGTCGCCATGGCCTTCAGGTCCGCCATCACCACGCGCTTGCCGGGGCCCAGCACGATCGAGTGCAGGAGGGCGACATAGATCGTCATTAAGGTCCCGGGTCCGCGCTAGCGCATCCGGATTTTACTCGGACCCGCGCCTTCATCCTGGACAAGCGGCGTAGCCGCGCAGCTCCGGGATCCATCGTAAGGCTCCGGAACGCTACGATGGATCCCGGGCCGAGCTTCGCTCGCCCAGGATGACGGTGGTGGTTCGGTGGGAACCCAACACTCTACAACCGCCGCAGCGAGACCTGCTGGATGCGGTGGCTGGCGCCCTTGGTCAGGATCAGGCTGGCGCGCTGGCGGGTCGGCACGATGTTCTCGCGCAGGTTCGGCAGGTTGATGCCGGTCCAGAGCTTCTCGGCGATCGAGAGCGCCTCCTCCTCGCCGATCTCGGCGTATTTGCGGAAGAAGGAGCGCGGATCGCGGAAGGCGGTCTGGCGCAGCGTCATGAAGCGATTGACGTACCAGCGGTGCAGGTCGTTCTCGTCGGCGTCGAGATAGACCGAGAAGTCGAAGAAATCCGAGACGAAGGGAATGATCGTGCCGTCCCTGGGCAGGCGGCTCGCCTGCAGCACGTTAAGCCCTTCAAGGATCAGGATGTCCGGCCGCTCGACCGTGACCTGCTCACCGGGAACGACGTCGTAGACCAGGTGCGAATAGACGGGAGCACTGACGGCGCGCTTGCCGGCCTTCACATCCGAGAGGAAGCGCAAGATCGCGGCGCTGTCGTAGCTTTCCGGAAAACCCTTGCGCTGCATCAGGCCGCGGCGCTCGAGCTCGGCATTGGGCAGGAGGAAGCCGTCAGTGGTGACGAGCTCGACCTTGGGCGTGTTCGGCCAGCGCGAGAGCAGCGCCTTCAGCACGCGCGCCGTGGTCGACTTGCCGACAGCGACCGAGCCGGCGACGCCGATGACATAGGGGACCTTGACCTCGGCCTCGGCCATCAGGAAGCGCTGCGTCGCCTTGAACAGCCCCTGCGTTGCGGCGACATAGAGCGAGAGCAGGCGCGAGAGCGGCAGATAGATCGCGACGATCTCGTCGAGAGAGATCGGGTCGTTGATCGATTGCAGCTTGGTGAGGTCGTCGACCGAAAGCGTCAGCGGCGCATCGGCGCGCAGATGCGCCCACTCGTCACGCGTGAAGCTACGATAGGGCGAGACCAGATCGGGGGCGGATGGCGCCGCGAGCGGACGCTGGTCCATGATGCCCCCCGTATTCCACGCTTCGAGGTTCAACGCGACTGCCTCGACTTTCACACCTTGGGCACGACCATGCCCTAACGGGGCCGCGCCGCCTTTTCGGCCAGGCCGGAGCGCGCGGTACGGGCCTCAAGCTGGCTCAAGACGTCCCGCAATGCAACATCGCGGGCCTTGAGCACGACCAAAAGATGATAGAGCAGATCGGCGCTCTCGGCGATCAGCTCGTCGCGATCGCCCTTCACGGCGGCGATCACGGCCTCGACAGCCTCTTCGCCGAATTTCTTGGCGGCGCGCTCGGGACCAGCCGCGAGGAGCTTCGCCGTCCAGGATTCATCCGGCGAGGCGCTGGCGCGCTCGGCGACGATGCGTTCGAGATCGGCGAGGGTGAAGGCAGTCATCTCAGTCAATCCAGCCGCATCGCCAGGCCGGCGGCGGCCATGTGCGCCTTGGCCTGCGGGATGCTGTAGGTGCCGAAATGGAAGATCGAGGCGGCGAGCACGGCCGAGGCATGGCCGTCGCGCACGCCGGCAACGAGGTCATCGAGGTCGCCGACGCCGCCCGAGGCGATCACCGGCACCGAAACCGCGTCGGCGATGCGCCGGGTCAGGCCGATATCGTAGCCCGACTTGGTGCCGTCACGGTCCATCGAGGTCACCAGCAATTCGCCGGCGCCGAGCGAGACGACCTCGCGGGCGAAATCGATCGCGTCGAGCCCGGTGGCGTTGCGCCCGCCATGGGTGAAGATCTCCCAGCGGCCGGGCGTGACCTGCTTGGCATCGATGGCGACGACGATGCACTGGTCGCCGAATTTTTCCGCCGCTTCCCTGACGAAGGGGCGATTGGTCACGGCCGCGGTGTTGATCGCGACCTTGTCGGCGCCGGCCAGCAGCAAAGCGCGGATGTCCTCGACCTTGCGCACGCCGCCGCCGACGGTCAGCGGCATGAAGCAGGCCTCGGCCGTGCGGGTGACGACGTCGAGCAAGGTGCCGCGCGCCTCGTGGCTCGCGGTGATGTCGAGGAAGCAGAGCTCGTCGGCCCCGGCCGCGTCATAAGCCTTGGCCGCCTCGACGGGATCGCCGGCATCGACGAGATCGACGAATTTCACGCCCTTGACGACACGGCCGTCCTTGACGTCGAGGCAGGGGATGATGCGGGTCTTCAGGGTCATCGGCGCAAGTCTTGAGAGCGGCCCGGGCCGCAAGGCGGCGCAACCTAGAGCATGTTCCCACAAAGTGGAAATGCAGCGCGCGGTAGGCAAGCAATGCGCGCCAGGCACGGGCGCCCTCGCCCACATGGCGGTTGAACCTGCCCCTGCGGGCTGCTCTCCTTTCGGCAAGGACGAGAGAGGGGACGAGGGCTTCCATGCTGTCGACGACCATGCGCTGCGTATTCGCCGCCTGTGCAAGCTTCATCTCGATCGATGCCGTCCAGGCGCAGGCCCCCGCAAGTGCGCTCGATGCGATCCAGAGCGCCGGTACGCTGCGGATCTGCACCACCGGCGACTACAAACCGTTCACCAACGCCGTCGGCGACGGCTATGAGGGGATCGACATCGAAATGGCGAAGTCGCTCGCCAAGGCGATCGGCGTCGAGCCCAAGTTCGTGCGGACGAAATGGGCCGAGCTGATGGCCGATTTCACCGGCGGCAAATGCGACGTCGCCATGGGCGGCATCGGCGTGACGCTGGAGCGGCAGAAGCGCGTCTTCTATTCGGCTCCGGCACTGCGGACCGGCAAGATCCCGCTGGCGCGCTGCGCCGACAAGGACAAGTTCCAGAGCGTCGCCGACATCGACAAGCCCGGCGTCACCGCAATCGCCAATCCCGGTGGCACCAATGAGCGCTTCGCCAAGAGCAACTTCAAGCAGGCCAAGATCACGCTGCATCCGGACAATGTCGGCATCTTCGACGAGATCCTGGCCGGACGGGCCGACGTGTTCGTCACCGAGGCGATCGAGGCGACCGTGCAGCAGAAGCTCAAGCCGGGCCTGTGCGCGATCAATCCCGACAAGCCGCTGACCTTCATCGAGATCGGCTATCTGCTGCCGCGCGGCGACGTGATCTTCAAGGCCTTCGTCGACCAATGGCTGCACATCGCCAAGGCCACCGGCGAGTACCAGCGCTATTACGAGCAGTATCTCCGCTGAAGCTCGGATCGCGGGAGGTGGAGGCACTTTTGCCGAGTTCTCGAAAGACTGCGAACCGGCCCGTTCACTCGTCGTTTACGCTCGTCTCAGCCGGATCGATCATTGCACGATTTGCACTGTCCCCTGCCGTTGGGGAAGCCTAGCATCGACGCTGCTGACGAAGCCTGCGCCGTGCCGAGCCCGGCTGCGCCGGAGCATGTCCTGCCATGCGAGGATTGCGACGATGTGTGATCATTGTGTCTCGGCCGCCGGCAAGACCGGGCTTTCGCGCCGCGGATTGTTCGCAGCCGGCGCCGGCCTCGCCTTGGCCGGAATGCTGTCCACGCCCCTGCTGGCGCAGTCGGCCACTGTCGGCCCAGATGAGGCGCTGAAGCGGCTGGTCGACGGCAATGCCCGCTATGTCGCGGGCAATCTGAACGAGCGCGACTTTTCAGCCGGGCGGGCGGCACGCGCCGCCTCGCAGGCGCCTTTCGCCTCGATCTTGAGCTGCGCCGATTCGCGCGTCGCGCCGGAGCTCGCTTTCGATCGGGGGCCGGGCGAGCTTTTCGTCACCCGCGTCGCCGGGAATTTCGTCAACGAGGACGTGCTGGCGAGCCTGGAATATGGCGCTCAGGTGCTGGGCTCGCAGTTGATCCTGGTGCTCGGCCACAGCAATTGCGGCGCGGTCTCGGCTACGATCAACGTCGTCAAGGAGCAGACCAAACTGCCAGGGCATCTGCCCTCGCTGATCAGGGCGATCAGGCCGGCCGTGCTCGCAGCGCAGAAAGAAGGGGCGGCCGATCTGCTGAAGGCGGCCACCATCGCCAATGTCAGGCTCAACGTCGCCAAGCTGAAGAAGGCGACGCCGATCCTGTCGCAGCGGATCGCCCAGAAGCAGCTCGCGGTGGTCGGCGGCATCTACGATCTGGCGACCGGCAAGGTCGAGCTGGTCTAGGCGCCTTGAGCCGTGCTGGTAGGCGGCCTTTTCAGGTCGCAGCCAGCCGTGCCAGCGCCGCCGCCGGGTCGATCCGGCCGTCATAAAGGGCCCGACCCGTGATCGCGCCTTCCAGGATCGCGGCATCGGGCGCGCAGAGCCGTTCGATATCGGTCATGGAGGCAAGCCCGCCGGAGGCGATCACCGGGATCGTCAGCGCATGGGCGAGCGCGATCGTGCCGTCCCAGTTGATGCCCTGGAGCATGCCGTCGCGGGCGATGTCGGTGTAGACGATCGCGGCGACGCCGGCATCCTCGAAGCGGCGGCCGAGATCGTCGGCAGCAAGCGCCGAGGTCTCGGCCCAGCCTTCGACGGCGACGAAGCCGTCTCGTGCATCGATGCCCACAGCGACCTTGCCCGGGAACGCCTTGGCCGCCTCGCGGACGAAGCCGGGATCGCGGACCGCCGCCGTGCCGATGATGACGCGGGCGATGCCCTTGGCGAGCCAGCCCTCGACCGTCCCGATGTCGCGGATGCCGCCGCCAAGCTGCACGGGGAAGCGCACGCGCTGCAGGATCGCCTCGACGGCGGCCGCGTTCATCGGCTTGCCGGCAAAGGCGCCGTCGAGATCGACGACGTGCAGCCACTCAAAGCCCTGCGCCTCGAAGGTCGCGGCCTGGGCGGCGGGATCGTCGTTGAAGATCGTCGCCTGGTCCATATCGCCCTGCTTCAGGCGCACGCAGCGGCCTTCCTTCAGGTCGATGGCGGGAAAGAGGATCACGGCGTCCACCTCAAGAAATTGCCGATCAGCTTGAGGCCGAGCTTCTGGCTCTTCTCGGGATGGAACTGCGTGCCGGCGATGTTGTCGCGCGCGACAATCGCGGTGACCGGGCCGCCATAATCGGTCAGCGCCAGCACCTCCTGCGGCTTTGCCGCCGTGAGCGCATAGGAGTGGACGAAATAAGCGTGCCAGCCGGAGGGCCCGGTCTCGATGCCGGCGAGGAGCGGATGCTCGTCCTGAGGGTGCAGCGTGTTCCAGCCCATATGCGGAATCTTCAGGGCATCGTCCTGCGGGCGGATCAGCGCGACGTCGCCGGCGATCCAGCCGAGACCCTCGGTGGTGACGTATTCGAGGCCGCGGCTCGCCATGAGCTGCATGCCGACGCAGATGCCGAGGAAGGGCCGGCCCTTGCCGCGGACGGTTTCTTCCAGCGCCTCGACCATGCCGGAGACGGCATCGAGCCCGCGCCGGCAATCGGCGAAGGCGCCGACGCCGGGAAGCACGATGCGATCGGCGGCACGGACCTCGGCGGGGTCGCTTGTGACGCGGATGGTCGCCGCGATGCCGGCCTCGGTGGCGGCGCGCTCGAAGGCCTTGGCGGCCGAGTGGAGGTTGCCCGAGCCGTAATCGACGATGGTGACGGTCTGGCTCATCGTCCGTTCGCTTCCGGGAAGAGGCCGATCACCGGCGCGGAGCTCGGGGCGAAGCGCGCGGGGGCCGGCGCGGTCTCGACGACGCGCGGCGGCGCGCCGGCCGGCAAAGCCCGCTCGAAGAAGCGGCGCTCGGCGCTGGACAGGTCCGGCGCCTCGACCACGTCGACGAGGCGCCAGCCCTTCCTCTGCAGCTTGCGCGCGATCAGGTTCTGGCCCTCGAAGCCGAGGAAGACCGCAAGGGCGGTGTGCGACAGCATCACCGCGAGAAAGGAGAAGCCAATCTGGCGCTGCAGGTAGACCAGCCCGCCCCAAACGAGCGCATAGAGGATGAAGGCGAGCCAGAGCCGTTTGAACAGCAGCCAGACGCCGCCGAAGACCAGCGCCGAAAAGGTGAAGCTCTCGGGCAGGAGCCGAGCCTGCTCGACCTCCTCGCGCAGGCCGCCGGCGCCCGGCGGCGGGATCAGAGCCTGATAGAACGCCATGGCAGCGATCCCTTACAATGCACCCTTGGTCGAGGGCACGCGGCCGCCCTCGCGCGGATCGACCTCGATCGCCCCGCGCAGCGCGCGCGCCAGCCCCTTGAAACAGCTCTCGGCGATATGATGGGCATTGTCGCCATAGAGCGTCTCGACATGCAGGGTCAGCCCGGCATTGATGGCGAAGGCCTGGAAGAACTCGCGCACCAGCTCGGTATCGAAGCTGCCGATCTTCTGGGTCTTGAATTCAGTCCGGAAGACCAGGAAGGGCCGGCCGGAGACGTCGACCGCGACGCGGGTCAGCGTCTCGTCCATCGGCAGGTGGACGTCGGCATAGCGGCGGATGCCCTTCTTGTCGCCGAGCGCTGCTTTGAGCGCCTCACCGAGCGCGATGCCGGCATCCTCGACCGAGTGGTGGTCGTCGATATGGGTATCGCCCTTCACCTTGACCGTTACGTCGATCAGCGAATGGCGGGCGAAGAGATCGAGCATATGGTCGAAGAAGCCGACTCCGGTCGAAATCTCGGCCTTGCCCGTACCGTCGAGCACGAGCCTGACCGCGATGTCGGTCTCGTTGGTGCGGCGCTTCACTTCGCCCGAACGCATGCTGACCTCTGTAACGCCTGAAAACCGAGCCCGCTTTAGCAGGCGCCGGAGCGGATCGCTATCCCGGCGGCGGACCAAAGCGGCGCAGGAAGGCGCGCGCCCGCGGCAAGGCATCGTGCAGGAACTGGCCGGGCTCGCGCAGCCAGAGGCCGTCATAGGTCTTCGATCTGGCCTCGCTGACCAGGACATCCTGCGGCAGGGGCACCAGCGCCCCGTCCCAGCCCGGCCACCAGAGCCGGCCCTTGGCCCAATGATGCGCGACCAGGGCCTCCTCGCAGCGATACCCGTGGAAATCGAAGGCCGTCTCGCCATTAGTGACGAAAATGTGGTTGCCGGTGAAGCCCTCGGCCGGCCTGATCCAGACAGCGTGAAAACCATGCTCCGGATAGGCCTCCAGGAAGGCATAGGCGAGGATGTGGCAGGCGCCGCAGGCGAAGAAGACCCGCTCGGACAGATTCCAGCGTTTCACCGGATCGCTCTTGATACCGGGCTTCAGCCTGAACATCTTGGCGGTTCCCGTTGACCGTTATCCGAGACCGAATCGCAATGTCAGAGACTAGCAACGCCCCCGTGATGCACGCGACCACCATCCTGATGGTGCGCAAGGGCGGCCGGGTCGTGATCGGCGGCGACGGCCAGGTCTCGCTCGGTCCGACGATCATGAAGGGCAATGCCAAGAAGGTCCGCCGCCTCGCCAAGGGCGCTGTGATCGCGGGCTTCGCCGGCGCGACCGCCGACGCCTTCACCCTGTTCGAGCGGCTCGAAGCCAAGCTGGAGCAGTTCCCGACGCAATTGCTGCGCGCTTGCGTCGAACTCGCCAAGGACTGGCGCACCGATCGCTATCTGCGCCGGCTAGAGGCGATGCTGCTCGTCGCCGACAAGGAGGTCTCGCTGTTGATCTCCGGCACCGGCGACGTGCTCGAGCCGGAGCCCTCCGAGCACGGCTCGGTGATGGCGATCGGCTCCGGCGGCAACTACGCGCTCGCCGCGGCCAGGGCCCTGGTCGATGGCGAGGCCGACGCCGAGGTCATCGTGCGCAAGGCGATGAAGATCGCCGGCGACATCTGCGTCTACACCAACCACAGCCTCGTCATCGAGAGCCTGGAGACCGCATGAATTTCGTCGCCGACGGCTACGCCTTCGCCCCCGCGACGCCCGATGATTTCCCGATGCTGGCGCGCTGGCTCGAACAGGACCATGTCCGGCGCTGGTGGGGCGATCCCGACGAGGAGCTCGCCGAGATCGCGCGCATCTTCGGCGATCCCAGCATGGAGGCGCTGATCGTCAGCCATGACGGGCGGCCCTTCGCCCACCAGCAGAGCTGGGATCCCTCCTTCTGGCCGGATTACCCGCTGCAGGACCAGCCCGCCGGCACGCGCGGCATCGACCAGTTCATCGGCGAGGCCGACATGCTCGGCCAGGGCCATGGCGCCCGCTTCATCGGCGCCTTCACTCGGCACCTTCTGGCGCAGGGCGCGCCGCGGGTGGTGATCGATCCCGATCCGGAGAATCTCGCCGCGATCCGCGCCTATGAAAAAGCGGGCTTCACCGCCCTAGATGTTCGCGAGACCGGCGACGGTCCCGCGCTGATCATGATCCAGGAACCTGTTTGATGACGTCGTTTTCCCCCCGCGAGATCGTCTCCGAGCTCGACCGCTTCATCGTCGGCCAGAAGGACGCCAAGCGCGCCGTCGCGATCGCCTTGCGCAACCGCTGGCGCCGGCAGCAGCTGGAAGGGCCGCTGCGCGAGGAGGTCGCGCCCAAGAACATCCTGATGATCGGGCCGACCGGCTGCGGCAAGACCGAGATCGCGCGCCGCCTCGCCAAGCTGGCGAACGCCCCTTTCCTCAAGGTCGAGGCAACCAAGTTCACCGAGGTCGGCTATGTCGGCCGCGACGTCGAATCGATCGTGCGCGACCTGGTCGAGGTCGCAATCGGCCTCGTCCGCGAGAGCCGGCGCAAGGATGTCGAAGCCAAGGCGCATGTCGCCGCCGAGGAGCGCGTGCTCGACGCCCTGGTCGGCCCGACCGCGAGCGCGACCACGCGCGATTCCTTCCGGCGCAAGCTGCGCAACAACGAGCTCGACGACAAGGAGATCGAGGTCGAGATCGCCTCGGCCGCCTCTGGCGCGCCGATGTTCGAGGTGCCCGGCATGCCCGGCGCCTCGATCGGCGCGATCAACCTCTCCGACATGCTCGGCAAGGCCTTCGGGCAGCGCGGCAAGCCCAAGCGCGTGCTGGTCAAGGAGGCCTACGCACCGCTGCTCGCCGAGGAGAGCGACAAGCTGATCGATCAGGACGCGATCGTCCAGGCGGCGATCCGCGAGGTCGAGAACAACGGCATCGTCTTCCTCGACGAGATCGACAAGATCTGCGCCCGCGAGGGCCGCGGCGGCGCCGATGTCTCGCGCGAAGGCGTGCAGCGCGACCTGCTGCCGCTGATCGAGGGCACCACGGTCGCGACCAAGCACGGGCCGGTGAAGAGCGACCACATCCTGTTCATCGCGTCGGGTGCCTTCCACGTCTCGAAGCCATCGGACCTGTTGCCGGAGCTGCAGGGCCGCCTGCCGATCCGGGTCGAGCTCTCGTCGCTCGACGTCGAGGACTTCAAGCGCATCCTGACCGACACCGAAGCCAGCCTGATCAAGCAGTCGGTGGCGATGTTGGCGACCGAGCAGGTGACGATCGACTTCACGCCGGACGCGGTCGCGGCGATCGCGCGCATCGCGGTCGAGGTCAATTCGACGGTCGAGAACATCGGCGCGCGCCGGCTCCAGACCGTGATCGAGCGCATCCTCGACGAGATCTCGTTCACCGCGACCGATCGCGGCGGCGAGAGCGTGACGATCGACGCGGCTTATGTCGAAGCCCGCATCGGCGACCTCGCCAAGAATGCCGATCTGAGCCGGTTCATTCTGTAGGGCGCGAGACAGCGCGGCTGGCACTTGTCTTCATTCTTGTGCATATTGAAGACAAGGAGTGAGCCATGCCGCGCACGACCACCATGACTGTCCGGATCAGCGGCCCCTTGAGCGACTTCGTCGCCGAGAATGTCGGCCCGGACGGCGACTACGAGAATGTCAGCGAATATGTCCGCGACCTGATCCGTCGCGACAAGGAGCGCACGGAACAGGCGGCTTTCGAACGGCTGAAAGCTGAGTTGCAGCAGGCTTTTGCTGCACCCGATTCCGCCTACAGACCGCTCACCGCCGCCGAGGTAATCGCGCGCAACCAGATCTGACGGCCCATGGCTGCGATCCGCATTCAGGAAGCGGCCTCGCACCGCCTCGACGAGATCTACCGCTATACCCGCGAGCGTTGGGGCGAGGAGCAGGCGCAGCGCTATATCGAGGGGCTGTTCGAGACCTTCGGCCGCATCGCGACGCATGTCGCGGTATCGCGTCCAGTTCCGGCCGAGTTCGGCGTCGATGGCTTCACGGTGCGCTATGAACGCCATGTCATCTATTGGCGCCGCCTGACGAATGGCGACATCGGCATCGTCACGATCCTGCATCAGCGCATGCACCAGATCGACCGCCTGCGCGAGGACCTCGGGCTGTGACCGAGGAGCCGGTCGTGCATGGCAAATCGCCACAGCTAACCTCCCGCCTCGCCCGCGATTCGCTGATCGTCGGCGCAGCGACGATCCTGTCGCGCCTGCTCGGCTTCGCCCGCGACGTGCTGATCGCGCGCCTGCTCGGCGCCGGTCCCGTGGCGGACGCGTTTCTAGCGGCCTTGCGGCTACCGAACCTCGTCCGGCGCGTGCTCGGCGAGGGCGGGCTGAACGCACCCTTCGTGCCACTCTATCTCGCCATCAAGGCCGAGCGCGGTGAGGAGGATGCAAAGCGCTTTGCCGGTGCGGCGGCGAGTCAGCTCGGGCTATTGCTGCTCGGCTTCGTCGTTCTGGCGGAGATCTTCGCGCCCTGGGTCGTGCTCGGTTTGGCCGGCGGCTTCGCCGATGAACCGCAGACGCTGGCGCTCGCCGCCTTCTATATCAGGCTGATGCTGCCTTTTGTGCTGCTGACCACGCTCGCCGCCCTGCTGGCGGCACTGCTCAATGCCGAAGGCCGCTTTACCGTGGCGGCTCTGGCGCCAGCCTTGATGAACGCGATCCTGCTCGCGGCCTTGCTGATTGAGCTGTTCCGCGGCAGCGACAGCCATGCCAGCGCGACCCTGCTCGCTGCCTGCCTCAGCGTGACCGGCCTTGCCCACCTGGCGATGATCCTGTGGCGGCTGCGCGGCATCGGCCTGCCCCGGCCCAGCCTGCGCTGGTCGCCGGACATGACACGACTGGTCCGGACGGGCGGCGCGACCTTGCTCGCCGCCTCCGCCGGGCAGCTCGTCCTCTTGATCTCGACGCAAATCGCCTCGACCGCGCCCGGCTCGGTCTCGGCGCTGTACTATGCCGACCGCGTCTTCCAATTGCCGCTCTCCTTCTTCGGCGTCGCCATGGGCACAGTCGTGCTTTCGGCCATGGCGGGCGAGACATCGCAGGCGGACCACGACGCACTGCTCGGCAGGGCGCTGGCGCTTGGGCTGGCATTGGCGATCCCGGCCGCCACGGCGCTCTACGTGCTGGCCGAGCCGATCGTCTCGGTGCTGTTCGAGAACGGGCAGTTCAACGCCGCCGATCGCGAGCGTACCGCTGCGGCGCTCGCGGCCTTCGCCTGCGGCCTGCCCTTCGCGCTCGCCGCCAAGGTGTTCGGGCAGGTCTATTTCGTGCGCCGCCGGCCGCGCCTGCCGCTGATCGCCGGCTTTGCCGCAGTCGCCGTGGCGGCGCTCGCGGGTTTCTCTCTGCTCGGCTGGCGCGATGCGGCGATGATCGGCGCTCTGGCAGCAAGTCTCGCCTTCATCGCTCAGGCGGGGCTGCTCGGCGGTCATCTGCTGCGGGCTGGCCTGTGGCGGCCGCGCTGGGCCGATGCCAGGACGATGCTGGCCATCATCATGGCCGCCGTGCTCATGGTCGCGGTGCTCGAAGCCACGATCAGGCCGCTCCTCTCGGCGCTGAATCCGGACCAGCCGGCGCTGTGGCGGGCCGGCGCGCTGGCGCTCCTCTGCTGCGCGGGCGCCGCAACCTACGCCATCGCCGGCTTCCTGCTCGGCGCCTTCGACGCGGTTCTGCCGCCGCGGCTCTTGCGCCTTCGCGGCGCTTCCGTCAGAACGCCGCGTTCCTGAGCGGATCGACCCCCGACTCAAGACTTTTTCCGCCCTGACGACGGAGCGCCCCATGGCCGCTTTCACTCCCCGCGTCTTCTCCGGCATGCAGCCGACCTCGACGCTCCATCTCGGCAATTATCTCGGCGCACTGGTGAACTGGGTCGCGATGCAGAAGACACATGACTGCATCTATTGTGTCGTCGACATGCACGCGATCACGCAGGGGCTCGACGTCTGGGGCGGACCGGTCGAACTGACCCGCGCCACGCGCGAGGTCGCAGCCGCCTATATCGCCGCCGGTGTCGACCCGAAGAAGAGCATCATCTTCAATCAGAGCCAGGTCTCCGGCCATGCCGAGCTCGCCTGGGTGTTCAACACGATCGCCCGGCTCGGCTGGCTCAACCGCATGACCCAGTTCAAGGAGAAGGCCGGCAAGGACCGCGAGAACGCCTCGGTCGGGCTCTACGACTATCCCGTGCTGATGGCGGCCGACATCCTGCTCTACAAGGCGACGCATGTCCCGGTCGGCGAGGACCAGAAGCAGCATCTCGAGCTGACCCGCGACATCGCCCAGAAGTTCAACAACGACTTCGCCGAACGCATCGCCGAGCTTGACCTCGGTACCGGCGAGCTCGGCTATTTCCCGCTGCCCGAGCCGATGATCCAGGGTCCGGCGCCGCGGGTTATGAGCCTGCGCGACGGCACCAAGAAGATGTCGAAATCGGACCCATCGGACTATTCGCGCATCAACCTGACCGATGATGCCGACATGATCGCCCAGAAGATCCGCAAGGCGAAGACCGACCCCGAAGCCCTGCCCTCCGAGGAAAAGGGGCTGGAGGGCCGGCCGGAGGCCGAGAACCTCGTCGGGATCTATGCCGGCCTCTCCGGCGAGAGCAAGGCGCAGGTGCTGGCTGAGTTCGGCGGCAGCCAGTTCTCCGGCTTCAAGGCCGCTCTGGTCGAGCTCGCCGTCGGCAAGCTCGCGCCGATCGCCGGCGAGATGCGCCGGCTGCTGGCCGATCCCAGCCATATCGACGGCATCCTCAGCGACGGTGCCGACCGCGCCGCCGCGATCGCCGCGCCGATCATGCTCGATGTCAAGGACATCACCGGCTTCGTGCGCCGGCGCTGATCCGGCAGGCAATGTGAGGGAGGCTTGCGCTGACCTTGCGACGCCTGTCACCATGGGAAGTCCTGAAACCGGCGGCAGGCGACAGCAATGGTGAAGAGACGGCGGTCCTATGAGACGGGCCATCGCCCGAAATTCCTCGCTGTCGTCGACGACAGCGAGGAATGCGCCAAGGCGGTACGCTTCGCGGCGCGGCGCTGCGCCCGCCTCGGCGCATCGATCGTGCTGCTCGGCGTCGTGACCCCGCCGGCTGACGAGACCTGGCTCGGAGTCGGCGACATGGTGCAGGCCGATGCCGAAGCCGAGGCGCAGGAATTGATCGACGCCGCCGCCGCCGCTGTGCGCTCGCTGGCCGGGCTTGAGCCCGAGAAAGTCGTGCGCACCGGCATCAAGGCCGACGAGATGGTCAAGCTGATCGAGGCCGACGAGGACATCTCGCTGCTGGTACTCGCCGCCGGCACGGGCCGCGACGGGCCCGGCCCGCTGGTCAGCGCGCTCGCCGGCAAGGGCGCCGGCACCTTCCCGATCCCGGTTGCGATCGTGCCCGGCCATCTCGCCGACGAGGAAATCGACGCATTGGCCTGACCCGAGGTCGCAACTGCTGGAATGATTCCAGCGTCCGGCCTATATCGGGAACAGGAACGGCGGTCTTGACCCGCCGGCGCCGGAGACAAGCCATGTTCATCCAGACCGAAGCCACGCCCAACCCCGCCACCCTGAAGTTCCTGCCCGGCCGCAGCGTTTCGCCGCAGGGCCCGATCGAATTGCGCGATCCGGCCCTTGCCGAGCGCTCGCCGCTCGCCACGCGCCTGTTCGGCGTCAAGGGCGTCTCGGCCGTATTCTTCGGCTCGGACTTCATCACCGTGACCAAGGCCGAGGGCGAGTGGCCGCATCTCAAGCCCGCCATCCTCGGCGCGATCATGGAACACTATATGTCCGGCGCGCCGCTGATGAGCGATAGCGCCCCGGTCGACGAGATCGCCGAGAGCGAGGACGAGTTCTTCGCCGAGGAGGACGCCGCGACCGTCGACACGATCAAGGAATTGCTCGAGACACGCATCCGCCCGGCCGTGGCCGGCGATGGTGGCGATATCACCTTCCGCGGCTACAAGGACGGCACGGTCTATCTCGCGATGAAGGGCTCCTGCTCGGGCTGCCCGTCCTCGACGGCGACGCTGAAGCACGGCATCCAGAACCTGCTGCGGCATTTCCTGCCGCAGGTGCGCGAGGTCGAGGCGGTTTGACCGCAGTCGCATTTTTTTGATTTTGCTCACTCCCCGGTCGTCCCGGCCGGGGAGGTGATCGAAGCGTTCCAAAGGCCGGGAAACAGCTCGTGCGCATCCTTGCGATAGACACCGCGCTCGGCGCCTGTTCGGCCTGCGTGCTCGACACCAGCGAAGCCGCTCCCCTCGCGATCGAGCAGACCGCGATGGAGCGTGGCCATGCCGAGGCGCTGATGCCGATGATCGAGCGCGTGATGGGCAGCGCCGAGGGCGGTTTCTCCTCGCTCGACCGCGTCGCTGTCACCATCGGCCCCGGCAGCTATACCGGCCTGCGTGTCGGCATCAGCGCGGCCCGGGCGATCGCGCTCGCCGCCGGCATTCCCGCCATCGGCATCTCGACGCTCGCCGCCAGCGCCGCGCCCTTCATCGGCCGCGAGGGCGGGCGCGTCGTCGCAGCAGCGGTCGACGCCAAGCACGGCCAGGTCTGGTTCCAGGCGATGAACGCGCAGGGCAAGCAGCTTGTCTCGGTCCGCCAGGTCAATCATCGCGACGCCGCCCGCGCCATCGGCGCCGGCCCGGTCTCGCTGGTCGGCTCGGCCGCACTCGCCGTCGCCAACGAAGCCTGGGCGATCGGGCTCGACGCGCTCGTGGTCGACGACGCCAAGGCGCCGGATGTGACCTGGGTGGCGCGGCTCGGCATGATCGCCGACCCCGAGAGCGCGCCGCCGCGCCCGCTCTATCTCAAGCCGCCGGAAACGACGCCGCAGGATCGCGCCCGGCTGCCGCGGCGCTAGAGCAGGATGCGAAAAAGTGGGAACCGGTTTTTCGCAGGAATCCTGCTCTAAACTGTTAGAATCGATCACGTTTGATGATTTTGGATCGATTCGATTCAGAATCATCGTGATCTAGCGCGATGGATTGGTTCCGGTCCCTGTTCGGGCGTCGGCCAGCGACCGGCCGCACCAGCCCGCTCGACGTCCGCCATGCCCGCCAGGTCGCAGCCCTGCATCATCAGGGCGGCTTCGCCCGGCTTTGGGAACCGGGCGAATGCGCGGCGCTGCTCGCCGACCCGGCAGTGGTGGCCGAAGGCGTGTTCATCGGCAGCGCCGGCGAGCCTTGCGGCTTCGTAATGTCGAGAATCGCAGCCGACGAGGCGGAAATCCTCAGCATCGTGGTTGCTGGCGGGCGGCGGCGGTCCGGGCTCGGGCAGACGCTGCTCTCAGCCCATCTGGCGCAACTGGCGGCGCGTGGCACGGCGCGTCTCTTCCTCGAGGTCGAGGAAGGCAACGCGCCGGCGATCGGCCTCTATGATCGGCTCGGCTTCGAGACCGTGGGGCGCCGCGAGGGCTATTACCCGAAGCCGGACGGCAGCCGGGCAGCCGCGCTGGTGATGCGGCGCGATCTCGGTTGAGCCGCGCGACATAGACGCTCGCGAAAAGCCCGATTATAGCCGGTTCCGCAACAGTGAGGCGCCTGCGCAGAGAATGAACGGCCCAGCATGAAAGGCCTCCGTCCCGGCGCCATGGCGCGGCTTGCGCTGCTCGTCCTCGGCACGCTTGTCCTGATCCCGCCTCAGCTCGTCGCGATGCGGTTCGGGCGGCCGTTCTATTTCACCCGGCTGTTCCAGAAGCTGGTCTGCCGCAGCTTCGGCGTGCGAATCACTGCGCGCGGCGAGGCTCCACGTCCTGGAGAGGGCGGGCTGATCGTCGCCAACCACATCTCCTGGCTCGACATTCCCGTCGTTGGCACGACGGGACCGCTCTCTTTCGTCGCCAAGGCCGAGGTCGCGACCTGGCCAGTGATCGGCTGGCTCTCGACGCTGCAGCGCACCGTCTTCATCGACCGGATGCGCCGCGGAGCCACCGCCGGCGTCGCCAGCGAGATGGGCAAGCGCCTTCAGGACGGGCAGTCGGTGGTGCTCTTCGCCGAGGGCACGACCGGCGACGGCACACGCATCGTGCCGCTGCGCTCTTCCTTGCTTGGCGCCGCTCACGAAGCCGTGCGCGGGACGGACGAGTCCGAGACCACGGTCTATCCGCTCTGTATCACCTATACCGGTTTCCACGGCCTGCGCGGCGGGCGGGCCGAACGCTCGGCGCTGGCCTGGTATGGCGACACCGAACTCGCGCCGCATTTGCAGGCGATGATCAATTCCGGCGCCATCGATGTCGAACTCGCCTGGGGCGAGCCGATCCGAATGGGCCGCAAGCTCTCGCGCAAGGAGGCGACGCGGCTCGCCGAGATCGCGATCCGGCGGGCGCGGCAGGAGGCCGTCACCGGCCGGTCACGCGGCTGAGCCAGATTCAATCTGCTTCGGACTGTTGCGGCCCGGATATTGCGTGGCGACTGTTGGCGGCGATATGATTCCCATGCTCGGGGCGATTGGGATAAGGAGACGCGGTTGAGGCCGGATCAGCATTGATGAAGAAAGTCCACATCAAGTCCTATGGCTGCCAGATGAACGTCTATGATGGCCAGCGCATGGCCGACGTCCTAGGCCAGCAGGGCTATGTCGAGACTGCGACGCCTGACGACGCCGACCTCATCCTGCTGAATACCTGCCATATCCGCGAGCGTGCCGCCCACAAGGTCTATACCGAGCTCGGCAAGCTGCGCGACCTGAAGCGCGAACGGAAGGCGGAAGGGCGCGAGACCACGCTGGTCGTCGCCGGCTGCGTCGCGCAGGCGGAAGGCGCCGAGATCCAGCGGCGCCAGCCCGCCGTCGACCTCGTCATCGGCCCGCAGACCTATCATCGCCTGCCCGAATTGCTGGCGCAGGCGAAGCGCGGCCGCGTCGTCGACACCGAACTGCCGCCCGAAGACAAGTTCGACCATCTGCCGGCCCCGAAGCCGGCGGCGATCCTCGCCCGTGGCGTCTCGGCCTTCGTCACCGTGCAGGAAGGCTGCGACAAGTTCTGCGCCTTCTGCGTCGTGCCCTATACGCGCGGTGCCGAGTTCTCGCGTCCGGTTGCGCAAGTGCTGGCCGAAGTCGAGCGATTGGCGCAGGCGGGCGTGCAGGACGTCTCGCTGCTCGGCCAGAACGTCAACGCCTATCATGGCGAGGGACCGGACGGCAGCATCTGGACGCTGGCGCGCTTGATGACCCGCATCGCCGAGGTGCCGGGCATCGCCCGCATCCGCTACACGACGAGCCATCCGCGCGACATGGACGACGAATTGATCGCCGCCCATCGCGACCTGCCGCAGGTGATGCCGTTCCTGCACCTGCCGGTGCAGGCCGGCTCCGACCGGATTCTCGCGGCGATGAACCGCAAGCATACCGGGGACGAGTATCGCCGGCTGATCGAGAGGATTCGTGGGGCGAGGCCCGACATCGCGCTGTCGTCCGACTTTATCGTCGGCTTCCCCGGCGAGAGCGACGCCGATTTCGAGGAGACGCTGCGGCTGATCGCCGATGTGCGCTTCGCGTCCGCCTATTCGTTCAAGTACTCGCCGCGCCCGGGCACGCCGGCGGCCGAGCTCTCCGAGCAGGTACCGCCCGCCGTGATGGACGAGCGGCTCCACCGGCTGCAGGCCCTGGTCGAGCAGCATCGGCAGGAGTTCAATCACGCCATGGTCGGGCGTACCGTCGAAGTGCTGCTCGAGCGGACCGGCCGCCATCCCGGCCAGCTCGCCGGCAAGACGCCCTATATGCAGGCGGTCCAGATCGAGAGCACGACGCACCGGATCGGCGATCGCGTCATGGTCGAGATCGAACGCGCCGGCTCGAATTCGCTGTTCGGCCGCGCGGTGGAGCGGCCGGACCTGGCTGCCTGAAGAGGGTTCGAGTGCGTAGCGTGCGATGGCGTCGGCGTTGCGGTGACGGATTCTGACTGCGCCTGTCCGACTCATTCCCAGTGGAGACAATGGCATTGGCCCAGGCCGATCAATTCAACCCGAAAGCCGAGCGCGGCGGCCGCCGCGACGAGGCGTTGACGCGCGAGGGCCTGCCCGGCGCGGAGGTCGAACTCACCTTCGACAACAACCAGACCGTCGGCCTGGTCTTCGGCCATTACGACCAGAACCTGGCGCATCTGGAACGACGCCTCGGCGTCGTCGTCAGCCCGAACGGCAACCACGTCACGATCAAGGGCCCGCGCGAGACCGCCGAGCAGGCGAGCCGTGTGCTGCGCACGCTCTATGCCCGCGCCAAGACCGGCGCGGCCGTCAATCTCGGCGAGGTCGACGGCGCAATCGAGGAGAGCAATGCGCAGCGCTCGCTCTTCCCCTCCGACAATGCCGGGAAGGCGGCCTTCGACGCGGTAGTCACGCGCAAGCGCGGTCCGGTCCGGGCCCGCAACGCGGCACAGGACGCTTATCTGCGCCAGCTCAAGCGCCATGAGCTCGTCCTCGCCGAGGGCCCCGCCGGCACCGGCAAGACCTGGCTCGCCGTCGGCCACGCCGTCTCGCTGATCGAGCAGGGCGTGGTCGAACGCATGGTGCTGTCGCGCCCGGCGGTCGAAGCCGGCGAGCGCCTGGGCTTCCTGCCCGGCGACATGCGCGAGAAGGTCGATCCCTATCTGCGGCCGATCTACGACGCGCTCAACGACTTCATGGAGGCACGCCATGTCGAGCGCGCCTTGCAGACCGGGATGATCGAGATCGCCCCGCTCGCCTTCATGCGCGGGCGCACGCTGAGCAACGCCGTGGTGCTGCTCGACGAGGCGCAGAACGCCACCTCCGTGCAGATGAAGATGTTCCTCACCCGCCTGGGCGAGGGCTCGCGCATGATCATCACCGGCGACCCCTCGCAGGTCGACCTGCCGCCGGGCCAGCGCTCCGGCCTGGTCGAGGCGGTCCGGCTGCTCTCGGGCGTCGAAGGCGTCGGCCATGCCCGCTTCGAGGAGGGCGACGTGGTGCGCCATGCGCTCGTGCGCCGCATCGTCATGGCCTATGAGGATGCCGCCCGAAAGGAGCGCGACGAGCGCGAGGCCCGTCTCGCCGCCCTGCCCGCGCCGGACGCGCCTGTCGAAGGCGATGCCGACGGGCTGAAGCGCATGCTGTCGCGGGAGCGGCCGCGATGACCGATCGACCTCGTTCGCGGCGCACGGCGCCGCGGACCAAACCTACGGAGCCTGCCCCTGGCGGGCTCACACTCGACGTCCGCATCCAGTCGCGGCGCTGGCGCGAGGTCGAGGATCTGAAGCCGCGCATCAACGCCGCCATCGAGGCGGCGCTCATGCTCGCGCCGGTCAAGCCCTCGCCGGGCGCGGAGCTCAGCCTGCTGCTGACCGACGACAAACGCATCCGCATCGTCAATCGCGACTGGCGCGGCTTCGACAAGGCGACCAACGTCCTCTCCTTCCCGGCCGCGCCGCCCGAGCGGATCGCGTCGAGCCCGGTGATCGGCGACATCGTGCTCGCCTTCGAGACGGTCGCTCGCGAAGCCGAAGCCGAGGAGAAGTCTTTCGGCGACCATCTCAGCCATCTCGTGATCCATGGCCTGCTGCACCTCGTCGGCGAGGATCACGAGACCGAGGAGCAGGCGCAGCGCATGGAAGCGCTGGAGACCGCGGCGCTCGCCCGGCTCGGCATCGCCGATCCCTATGCCGGCTCGGAGCCGGAACCCATGCAGCCCCGCCAAACGGCCAAGAACCAGAAGCTCCAGCCTGCGTCATGAGCGACGACCCCCGATCTTCATCATCGTCGGAACCATCAGGCCGCGGCCTGTCACACTGGCTCGGCCAGTTCCTCGACCGGCTCGGCCTGCGCCATGGCGGCTCGATCCGCGAGGACATCACCGAGGCGCTGGCGCAGGACAGCGGCGGGGTCACCGACCTCTCGCCGCAAGAGCGGGCGATGCTCTCGAACGTGCTGAGTCTGCGCGAGCGCCGCGTCGCCGACGTGATGGTGCCGCGTGCCGACGTCATCGCGGTCTCCTCGGAAGCGACGCTAGGCGATCTGCTCGCACTGTTCCGCACCGCCGGCCATTCGCGCCTGCCTGTCTACGGCGAATCGCTCGATGATCCCCGCGGGATGATCCATATCCGCGATTTCCTCGATTTCATCGCCGCCCGAGCCAAGCCGGGCCGGAAGCTGCGCGGCGAGGCGGAAGCCGGCGCCGGGCCGAGTCTCGGCGCCATCGACCTTTCCATGACGCTGGCGCAGGCCAAGATCCTGCGGCCGGTTCTCTACGTTCCGCCCTCGATGCCGGCGGTGGATCTCCTGGTCCGGATGCAGGCGACGCGCACCCATATCGCCCTGGTGATCGACGAATATGGCGGCACCGACGGGCTGATCTCGATCGAGGACCTCGTCGAGATCGTCGTCGGCGACATCGAGGACGAGCACGATCTCGACGAAGCGCCGGCGATCGCGCCGGCCGGCGAGAACCGCTACATCGCCGATGCCCGCGCCACGCTCGACGAGCTGAGGCAGGCGACCGGGATCGACCTGTCGAGTGCCGAGGTCGCCGAGGAGGTCGACACGCTCGGTGGCCTGATCGTGACGCTGGCCGGCCGTGTGCCAGTGCGCGGCGAATTGATCAAAGGCCCCGAGGATCTCGAATTCGAGGTGCTCGACGCCGATCCGCGCCGGGTCAAGCGCCTGCGCATCCATCGCCGTGACCCGGTCACGGCCGAGCAGCCGCCAGCCGCTCCGGACGCCGCATGACCAAGCTGTCAGGGCTGGCCGACCGCGTCATCCTCGCCTGGGGTTGGCCGCGCCGGCTGATCGCGCTCCTCAGCGGCGCCAGCGGCGCGCTGGCGCTCGCCCCGCTCGACCTCTGGCCGCTGATGGTCGTGCCGATGACCGTCGCGGTCTGGCTGATCGACGGCTCGGTCGCGCAGACCCGGCGCGGGCGCCTCTGGGCCGCCGCGAGCGCTGGCTGGTGGTGGGGCTTCGGCTATCACCTCGCCGGATTGTGGTGGCTCGGCGCCGCCTTCCTGGTCGAGGCCGACAAGTTCGCCTGGGCGATGCCGCTCGGCGTCGTCGCCCTGCCGGCCTTCCTCGCCATCTTCCCGGCCGCCGGCTTCGCGCTGGCGCGGACGCTGTGGCCGACCGGCGCCGGCCGTATTCTGGTGCTGGCGGCAGCGCTGGCGCTGAGCGAATGGCTGCGCGGCCATGTCCTCACCGGCTTCCCGTGGAACGTCTATGGGATGATGCTGGCCGGGCCGGCCTGGCTCGCCCAGAGCGCAAGCGTAGTCGGGCTCTATGGGCTGACCGCGCTCGCGGTCGCGATCGGCGCGGCACCGGCCGTGCTCGGCACGAGCGGGGACGGCGAGAGCCGTTGGCGCGCGCTGGTGTTGGCAGGCTTCACGCTGGCCGTGATGGCCGGTTTCGGCGCCTGGCGGATTCCGACGGAGCCCGTCGCGGCGGTGAACGGGGTCAAACTGCGACTGATGCAGCCGAACCTGCCGCAGGACGCCAAGTTCAGCGCGCGCAACAGCGAGATGATCCTGTCGCAGTATCTGTCGCTGAGCGACCGCGCGACCGGCCCGGCGACCTCCGGCGTGCAGGACGTGACACATCTGATCTGGCCCGAATCGGCCTTCCCCTTCCTGCTCGGGCGCACGCCGCAGGCGCTGGCCCGGATCGCCGCCCTGCTGCCGCCGAACACGACGCTGATCACCGGCGCCGCCCGCGCCGGCGAGACCCTGCCCGGCGAAAGCCGGCCGCCGATCTACAATTCGATCCAGGTCGTCAACGACGAGGGCGTGATCACCGGCAGTTATGACAAGGTCCATCTTGTTCCCTTCGGCGAATATCTGCCGCCCGTACTGGAGCGGCTGATCCGCGCCGTGGGACTGTCGGAGTTCGTCTCGGTGCCCGGCGGCTTCGCCTCGGGCAGCCGACGCACGCCGCTGTCGATCCGTGGCCTGCCGCCGGCGGCGGCACTGATCTGCTACGAGGTGATCTTTCCCGGCGCGGCGATGCCGAGCGGTCCGCGGCCGGGCTTCATCCTCAACCTCACCAATGACGGCTGGTTTGGGCAGACCAGCGGGCCCTATCAGCATCTCGCCCAGGCCCGGCTGCGCGCCATCGAGGAGGGTCTGCCGCTGGTGCGCGTTGCCAATACCGGCATCTCGGCGGTGGTCGACCATTACGGCCGCATCCGTGCGGCGCTGCCGCTCGGCGAGACGGGCGTCCTCGATACGAGCCTGCCTCGCGCCGGAGCGGCGACGGTCTATTCCCGCTTCGGCGACCTTTTCTTTGCAGGTGTAGTTGCCAGCTTATTGCTCGCTGGAGTATTAGTGCGGAGACGGTGATCCCATTTGGAACTTTCTTCCGGGAAGGCCGCCAATGGCCGGCCGGACCGGGCCTTCTGCGGGCCACCGACAGGTCTGGACGGATAAAACAAAGGGGACCGGCAGCCATGTTGAAGAAAGTACCAAACCCGATCGACCGCCATGTCGGCAGCCGCGTCCGGATGCGCCGGATGCTCGCCGGCGTCAGCCAGGAAAAGCTCGGCGAGGCCCTCGGCCTGACCTTCCAGCAGGTGCAGAAATACGAGAAGGGCACCAACCGGATCAGCGCCAGCCGCCTGCAGCAGATCTCCAAGATGCTCGGCGTGCCCGTCGCCTTCTTCTTCGACGGTGCTCCAGCCGACGAGACCATCGGCAACGGCTTCGCGGAGGCGTCGACCACGACCTATGTCGCCGACTTCCTCGCCACCAGCGAGGGCGTGCAGCTGACCAAGGCTTTCGTGCGCATCAAGAACCCGCGCGTGCGCCGGCGTATCGTCGATCTCGTCGAGTCGCTCGGCGACAGCCCGATCGAAACCATCGAGCAGTAACCCGCCCGGACACGGCCAGAGGAAGCCGATCAGCTCGCGACGAGAGCTGATCGGGACACTCTCTATCAGTGCAAGGCCGGCGCCGCGTCCTGGGTCAGGACGAGCGTGCTCCGGTTGAGCCGCTGCAGTTGCGGGCTGGGATTCACCAGCAGGAAGTCCCGAAGCTTCGACTGATCCGGCTCCGACATCGACAGGATCTGGACCGCGAGCCAGAGCTCGTCCGGCAGGTCCATGCGATAGGCGACATCCACCAGCTCCTGATGCACGGGATGATTGCGCAGGAGGGTGGTGAGCAGCCCCAGCGCATATTCGATCTTGGCGCGGCTGCTGCTCGCATCGTGCTGACTAGCCATGCGGAATCCTCCGTTCGCCGGGAGCCCGCTTCGCGCCGCGGCGCGACAGGATGACCGGCGCTTCAATGTCCTTGAAGGCGAGAGTCCGGCGATAAGCCTCTTCGCTCACCGTGATGATCGTGCCGACGCAGTTCATGCCGTCGATCATGGTCGGCAGGCCGAGTGGCCGGACCTCCCAGCCCAGCTCCAGGAAACGCGGCATCCACCAGGTCTCCATCACCACCGTGATCGCCGAGATGTCGTTGGCGAGGCAATGCTCGAACATCCCGGCCATGACGGAATGCAGGACCTTGCTGTCGCCGCCGCGCCGCTCCGGCACGACGAAGATGCGGGTCCATTCGACGATGTCGCTGCCGCGCTGGAGCCCGCGCACATCGGCCAGGAACGGGAAGACATCCGCCATCAGATGCGGGCACTCCGTCGGAACGAGCCGCGTGCCGCCGATCACGCGCCCGTTCTCGATCGCCAGCAGATAGGTCGCGTCCTCAGTGTCGAACTGGTCGACCTCGCGGCCATCGGGCCGTTCGAGCGCCATCCATTTGCGCTCGCCGACGTAAATCTGATGCCGAATTTTGAAATGCTGCTCGAGTTCGGCCCCGTAGAGGTGCCGGTTCCCGGCATCGATAACATGGATCATCGCCGCCTCCCCTTGCTTGAGGGGTGCAGGCTGGCTCCTTTCGGGTTTCCTGGGTATTCCGGAATTCCGGAAGATGCGGCCTAATTCGCGTTAGATACTGATCTCGCCGCGACGATAGGCCTCGATCACCGTGCGCGTGCGGCCCCTGACGCCGAGCTTCCTGGCGGCGTTCTCGAAATGGGCCTCCGCCGTTCCGGCCGAGACGCCCAGGCGCTCCGCGACGCCTTCCGTCGTCTTGCCGATCGCGAACCAGGTCAGCACCTCGCGCTCCCGAACGGTCAGGACATGCTCGCGGTGGGCCGGCCGCAGGCAGTCGGTCGCCTTGCCATGCGCGTAGATCGACATCAGGTGGATCGCCGAGCGGGCCTGACGCGACAGGTCCGGCCGGTCGCCGGCCATGGTGACCACGGCCTGGAAGCCGGCCTCGCCGTGGATCGGCACGCAGAAGCCCTCGATCATGTCGAAGTCGCGAGCCCGGTGCATCACCTCGCGCTGGCGCGGCAATGCGCCTTCGTCCTGATAGACATCGCTCCAGGCGAAGGGGTCGACCGTCGTCTTGCAATGCGCTGCGATCGGGTCCCAATCCGAGAAGGACTTCTCCAGATAGAGCTCGAACCAGCCCGGCGGCCAGCCGTTCAGGAGCACGAGCGGGTCGATCCTGTCCCCGATCTCCGGCAGTCCGGTGATCAGGAAGGCATGGAAGCCGTAGCTCGCGAGCTTGTCGCGCAAGGCCGCGACAACGGTGGCCGGATCGGAGAGGGTGCTCAGCCGATCGATGAAGTCGAGCGCGTCCCGTCCCGCGTTGAAATGCCGTCCCGACATGTCCCGCCTTCCCTGACCGTCCTAGTTTCGACCCAGAACGGTCAAGAATCAACGCATACCAATGCATATCAATCCGCGCTCGCCCAAGGCCAGCGGTAGACGCGAGGCCGGAAGTGCGGTTGAGTGTGACGTGAGGTGAGCGGCCCATGCTGAAGAAACTCCCGAATCCGATCGACCGTCACGTCGGCAGCCGGGTGCGCATGCAGCGCATGCTAGCGGGTATCAGCCAGGAGAAACTGGGCGAGGCGCTCGGCCTGACCTTTCAGCAAGTGCAGAAATACGAGAAGGGCACCAACCGGATCAGCGCCAGCCGCCTGCAGCAGATCTCCAAGATGCTGGGCGTGCCAGTCTCCTTCTTCTTCGAGGGGGCGCCGGCTGGCGAAACAACTGGCGGCGGCTTCGCCGATGCGGCGAGCACGACCTATGTCGCCGACTTCCTCTCCACCAGCGAAGGCGTGCAGCTCTCCAAGGCTTTCGTGCGCATCAAGAACCCGCGCGTGCGTCGGCGGGTTATCGATCTCGTCGAGGCCTTGGCGGATGAATCGGGCGAAACAGCCTGATTTCATGTTTTTTTGTTCGGCTCGACGAACAAAATATCGATCAAAAGAATTTCCTGCCTTGACGGCAAACCTTTCCGCTGCAAAAGACGCTGCGCTTTTTTCCGCGCGCAGGTGACCAGCCGGCGCCGCTTCGCAGCCTGGGAAGGATCCCCGACCGTGTCCCGCCAGAACTACCTCTTCACCAGCGAATCCGTCTCCGAAGGCCACCCCGACAAGGTCTGCGACCGGATCTCGGACGAGATCGTCGATCTGTTCTTCAAGGAGGCGATCAAGGCGGGCCATGATCCGGCGCAGGTGCGCGTCGCCGCCGAGACTCTGGCGACGACCAACCGCATCGTCGTCGCCGGCGAGGTCCGCACCCATCTCGACGAGAAGCAGATCAAGTCGAAGGTGAAGTCGGCGGCGCGCAAGGCGGTCCGCGCCATCGGCTACGAGCAGGACGGCTTCCACTGGAAGAAGGCCAAGATCGACGTGCTGCTGCATCCGCAGTCGGCCGACATCGCCCAGGGCGTCGATGAAGGCAGCAACAAGGATGTCGGCGCCGGCGACCAGGGCATCATGTTCGGCTATGCCTGCCGCGAGACGCCCGAGCTGATGGCGGCCCCGATCTACTACGCCCACAAGATCCTCGAGGTCCTCGCCAAGGCCCGCCACGCCGGCGAAGGCGCGGCGGCCAAGCTCGGCCCGGACGCCAAGAGCCAGGTGACGGTCAAGTACGAGAATGGCAAGCCGGTCGGCGTCACCCAGATCGTGCTCTCGACCCAGCATCTCGACGAGAAGCTGTCCTCGGCCGATGTCCGCAAGATCGTCGAGCCCTATATTCGTGAGACCCTGCCCGATGGCTGGATTGGCAAGGACACCGTCTGGCACGTCAACCCGACCGGCAAGTTCGTCATCGGCGGCCCCGACGGAGACGCCGGCCTGACCGGCCGCAAGATCATCGTCGACACCTATGGCGGCGCGGCCCCCCATGGCGGCGGCGCTTTCTCGGGCAAGGACCCGACCAAGGTCGACCGCTCGGCCGCCTATGCGGCACGCTATCTCGCCAAGAACGTCGTCGCCGCCAAGCTGGCCGACCGCTGCACGATCCAGCTTTCCTACGCCATCGGCGTCGCCAAGCCGCTGTCGATCTATGTCGACCTGCACGGCACCGGCAAGATCGACGAGGCCAAGCTCGAGGGCGTGCTCGGCGAGGTCATGGACCTGACGCCGCGCGGCATCCGCACGCATCTGGGCCTCAACAAGCCGATCTACGCCAAGTCGGCGGCTTACGGCCATTTCGGCCGCAAGGCCGGCCGCGACGGCAGCTTCTCCTGGGAGAAGACCGATCTCGTCGACGCGCTGAAGAAGGCCGTCGCCTGATCAACGCCGTCCGCACGGACGCGAAGGCCGGGGCGCGCCCCGGCCTTTTTCTTTTCGGCCGCTCGCCGTAAAGGCACTCCATGACCGATCAGCACGATTCCGAACGCGCCTTTTTCGGCCGGCGCAAGGGCAAGGGACTGCGCCAGGGCCAGGCCGAGCGCATTGCCGAAACCCTGCCGGCGCTTCGCCTGCCGGAGGGGCCGATCGCGGACCTGAAGGCGCTCTTTCCGATCCCGGTCGAAACGGTCAGGCTCGAGATCGGCTTCGGCGGCGGCGAGCACCTGCTCTCGCGCATGCGCGAGAGCCCGCAGATCGGCTTCATCGGCGTCGAGCCCTTCATCAACGGAATGGCCAAGTTCCTTGCCGTGATCGAGCAGGAAGGCCTGCGCAACATCCGGCTCTGGGATGGCGATGCGGCGCTGCTGCTGCCGCAATTCCCGGAAGGGAGCATCGACGCGGCCGACCTGCTCTATCCGGACCCATGGCCGAAGCGCCGCCAGCGCAAGCGCCGCTTCGTCTCGGAGCGGACGCTCACGCTGCTCGCCAGGGTATTGCGGCCGGGCGGACGCTTCCGCTTCGCCAGCGACATCGACGACTATGTCGGCTGGACGCTGGCACGGCTCATGGCCTCGCCCGATTTCGACTGGGTCGACGAAAATGCCGAGGACTGGCGCCAGCCCTATCCGGGCTGGGTGCGTACCCGCTACGAGGCCAAGGCGATCAAGGCCGGGCGGGTGCCGAGCTATCTGACTGCGCGCCGTCGCGCATCCTGAGGAAGCCGAGCACGCGCTGCGCCGTCATCGGCGTCAGGTTGCGGAAGCTCTGCCTCGCCCGCTCCAGCACCGGAGCCGACTTGCCGTCGCCCTTGCGCAGGCCGATCAGCGCCTTGGTCGTCTCCCAGGACCAGCCCATGCCGCGCGCCACCAGCAGGACCGCGTCGCGATCGGGGCCGAAGACGATCTGCTCGGTCGCCGGCAAGGTCAGGCGTGCGAGCGTCGCGACACCGCAGACGGCATGCTCCACCGCGCCGGAGGTCGCATATTGCGCGACGACGGATTCATCGAGCTTGCCGGCGTCGTCCAGGGCCTTGACGTCGGCCAGCGCCTTGCCGAACCGACCCAATTCGTCGCCGACGGCCGCCTGGACCGAGACGGCCTCGGCGCCACGTTCGACCGCGCCGGCGACGGCACCGGCGAGGGATGGTTCGAGCGAGGCTTCGAGCCGGCGGCGGGCCGAACTCTTGGCGGCTGCCATCAACTGCTCGGCGAGATCGGCCGGGATGTCGGCGCGCGAGCCCAGCGTCGCCTGCAGGGCGTCGTCCTGGGCGGCGCGCATGACGAGCACGCCCATGCCATGGCGGGAGAAGCGGGCAGTCTGGTTGGCGGCGACGGCATGGGTCACGACGCGCCCGCCGCGCAGGATCAGGAAATCGGTGACCGGCTCGCCGAGATCGGGGCGCTCGGTGATGGCGAGCATGTGATCGCGCCCCTTGGCGGCGGCGATGGCGACGAGATCATGGTCGCTGAGGCGGGGCGAGGCGACGAGGACCGGCCGCGCGACCGCGATCTCATCGAGGGCGAGCTGGCGGACGACGCCGCTGGGCGCATTGGGAACGGGCGCCAGCCGCTCGGCGAGCTCGATGCGGGCCCGCATCTCGATCGCACGGGCGAGGCGGCCGATGACGACGTCGAAAACGCCGACCTGGTCTTCGCCCATATCAGTAGCCGTGGCGAGGAAGAGGTCGGTCAGGCGCGACAGGATGACGGCACGCTCGTCGGTCGAGCCGCGCGCCATCGTCGTCTCGAGATCGCGCAGCAGCGCACCGACAGGACTCATCACGCAACCTCACCACACAACCATCTCCCCGTCCTAGCAACGAAGAATGACCAGCCGGTTAGCGGGATCGCCGCAATCGCGGAGAGGCTTGCAAGATCGCGGAAACGGGACTAGATAGCGCCCAACAGCTCTGGTTTCGGTGTAAGCCGGCGATCAAGAGCGGGCCCACCGGCCCGCTCTTTTTTGTTGGCCGGACCAGAGCCCCTGCAATCGCCGGGAGTCGGACGAGCCATACGGATGGTCGAGCAGAACAGCCAGGATCAGGAAGAGCGGATCGTCGTGGAGAGCGGCGTGGCCGCGCGCGTCGCGGCGATCGTCGAGCCGGCGATCATGGATCTCGGCTATCGGCTGGTGCGGGTGCGCGTCACCGGCCAGAACGGCTGTACCGTCCAGATCATGGCCGAACTCCCTGATGGCACCATGACCGTCGAGGGCTGCGAGGCGGTGAGCCAGGCGGTGTCACCGGCGCTCGACGTCGACGATCCCGTCCAGACGGCCTATCATCTGGAGGTGTCTTCGCCGGGCATCGACCGGCCGCTGGTCAGGCCGGGCGATTTCGAGCGCTGGGCTGGTCACCTGGCCAAGATCGATACCAGCGAGCCCTTCGCCGGGCGCAAGCGTTTCCGCGGCATCCTGCGCGGCGCAAGCGGAACCGACGCGCTGCTGACCCGCGATGACGCCAAGGCCGACGAGGATCGCGACGTCGCGATTCCGATGCGGCTCATCGCCGAGGCGCGGCTGGTGCTGACCGACGCGCTGGTCACCGAATCGCTCCGGCGCGGCAAGTCGGGCCTCGCGCCGCAGATGCCGCCCGCCGACGAGATCGCCCAGCCCGTACCCGGGCGCGGCAAGTCGCTCGGTCCCCGCGATCCCAAGGCCCGCACGCCGGGCAAGGGCCGCAAGGGGCCGGTGCAGAACACACAGGAAGAGGAGTGAGCGCCATGGCCGTCAGCGCCAACCGGCTCGAGCTGTTGCAGATCGCCGACGCAGTCGCCCGCGAGAAGTCGATCGACCGGCAGATCGTGATCGACGCGATGCAGGACGCGATCGCCAAGGCGGCGCGCTCGCGCTACGGCGCCGAGACCGACGTCCATGCCGAGATCAACCCGAAATCGGGTGAGCTTCGGCTGGCGCGTCATCTCCAGGTCGTCGACCTCGTCGAGAACGGCGCCGTCGAGATCACCGTCGACGAGGCCAAGCGCCACAATCCGGCCGCCCAGGTCGGCGACGTGATCGCCGATCCGCTGCCGCCCTTCGATTTCGGCCGCATCGCGGCGCAGTCGGCCAAGCAGGTCATCGTGCAGAAGGTGCGCGAGGCCGAGCGCGACCGGCAGTACGACGAGTACAAGGACCGCATCGGCGAGATCGTCAACGGCGCGGTCAAGCGCGTCGAGTACGGCAACGTCTTCGTCGATCTCGGCCGCGGCGAGGCGATCATCCGCCGCGACGAGATGATCCCGCGCGAGACCTTCAAGGTCGGCGACCGCGCCCGCGCCTATGTCTACGACGTGCGCCGTGAGCCGCGCGGCCCGCAGATCTTCCTGTCGCGCACCCATCCGCAGTTCATGGCCAAGCTGTTCGGCCAGGAAGTGCCGGAGATCTATGACGGTATCGTCGAGGTCAAGGCTGTCGCCCGCGATCCGGGCTCGCGCGCCAAGATCGCGGTGATCTCGCGCGATTCCTCGATCGATCCGGTCGGCGCCTGCGTCGGCATGCGCGGCTCGCGCGTGCAGGCCGTTGTCGGCGAGCTGCAGGGCGAGAAGATCGACATCATCCCGTGGTCGCCCGATGTCGCGACCTTCGTCGTCAACGCGCTGCAGCCGGCGGAAGTCGCGAAGGTGGTGCTGGACGAGGAAGCGGACAAGATCGAGGTCGTGGTGCCGGACGAGCAGCTCTCGCTCGCCATCGGCCGGCGCGGCCAGAATGTCCGCCTGGCGTCGCAGCTGACCGGCTGGGACATCGACATCCTGACCGAGCAGGAGGAGTCGGAGCGTCGCCAGAAGGAGTTCTTGCAGCGCACCGAGCTGTTCATGAACGCGCTCAACGTCGACGAGACGGTCGGCCAGCTCCTCGCCTCGGAAGGCTTCCGCTCGGTCGAGGAAGTCGCCTATGTCGAACCGAGCGAACTGTCCTCGATCGAAGGCTTCGACGAGGACACCGCTGCCGAGATCCAGAGCCGCGCCCAGGAGCACCTGGCCGCGGTCGAGGCCGAGCTCGACGACAAGCGCAAGGCGCTGGGCGTCGAGGACGAGCTGCGCGAGGTCGAGGGCGTCACCACCGCGATGATGGTCGCGCTCGGCGAGAACGACGTGAAGAGCGTCGAGGACCTCGCCGGTTGCGCCACCGACGATCTGGTCGGCTGGACCGAGCGCAAGGATGGCGAGACCACCCGCCATTCCGGCTATCTCGACGGCTTCGACCTGTCGCGGCAGGACGCCGAGGCGATCGTGATGGCGGCCCGCATCAAGGCGGGCTGGATCGAGGCGCCGGAGCCGGAAGCCGAGGCCGAGGCCGAGGTTGAGGCCGAGGAGTCGCAGGCCTGAGCCGGAGCCGCGCAAGATGAGCCGGCGCGCCGAAGGCGAGGGTCCTGAGCGGACCTGCGTGGTGACGCGCCAGGGCCGGGCGCCGGAGGATCTGATCCGCTTCGTGGTCGGTCCCGGCGAGGTGCTGGTGCCGGACATCCGGCGCAAGTTGCCGGGGCGTGGTGTCTGGGTCTCGCTCAGCACGGCTGCGGTCGGCGAGGCGGTGAAGCGGCGCGCTTTCGAGCGCTCGCTGAAGGCGAAGGTCACGGTGTCGCCGGAACTTGCGGCCGAGGTCGACACGCTGCTGGCGAGGGACGCGGTCCAGGCGCTGGCGATGGCTAACAAGGCTGGCCTGGTCGTCAGCGGCTTCGCCAAGGTCGAGGCGCTGGCGCAGGCCGGACGTGCCGCTGCGGTGATCGCCGCCAGCGACGGCGCCGAGGACGGAAAACGCAAGATCAGCCAGGCGCTGCGGCGGGCGCCGACGCTGAAAGAGATACCGGTGGTGGCGAATTTCGCCGCGGCCGAACTGGAACTGGCGCTGGGGCGTGAGCATGTGATACATGCAGCGCTTGCTCCGGGTCCGGCGACTGAGGGTTTCCTCGCGCGCTGGCGTCGGCTCGTCCGCTATCGGACGAACGATGCTGGCGAAACGGCGTTTATCGACCCGGTGGAATCCGACGCGCGAGATCAGACGAAGACCGAACCGGCAGGACCGAAAGCGGAATGAGTGATACCAAGACCCCCGGCGACAAGACCTTGAGCGTGACGCCTCCCAAGACGTTGTCGCTGAAGCGCCCTGTCGAACAGAGCACGGTTCGGCAGAGCTTCTCGCATGGGCGTTCGAAGCAGGTTGTCGTCGAGGTCAAGCGCCGCGTCGCTCACGAACCCGCCGCGGCACCCGTTGCGCCTCGCCCGCCCCAGGCACCGCAAGCCCCGGCAGCGCCGCAGGCTCCGCGACCGCAGCCGCCGCAACCCGCTCCGGCGGCTAGCCGGCCGGCCGGCGGCATGCTGCTGCGCACCCTCTCTGACGAGGAGAAGGACGCCCGCCAGCGAGCCCTGACCGATGCTCGTGCCGTCGAGGCCGAGGCCCGCTCCCGCGCCGAGGAAGAGGCGCGTCAGCGCGCCGCCCGCGAAGCCCGCGAGCGTTCAGAGCGCGAGGCAGCCCAGGCCCGCCAGCGCGAGGAAGAGGATCGCCGCCGGCAGGAGGACGAGCACAAGCGCCGCGCCGAAAGCGCGGCACGCCAGCGCATGGGTGAGGAAGCGGCGGCGCAGCGGCCCGCGCCGGTGCGCGAGCCCACGCCTCCTTCCGCTCCGCCGCCCCAGACCTACAGCCAGGCGCCGCGCCCGGCTCCATCCGGCCCGCGCGAGCATCGCGAGCCGCGTGAACAGCGCGATTTCGGTGGCCCGCGGCCGCCGGCGCGTGATGTCGGCGCCCGTCCGCCGCGGCTCGATTTCCGTCCGCCGCGCTCGGACTCGCCGCGTCCGCCGCGCCCCGATCCGAATGCGACCGCCGAGCCGGTCGTCGCCCGGCCGACCCGGCAGGCTCCGTCCGCTGGCGCACCGCGCAGCCGCCCCGAAGATGGTGAGGCGCGTCCCGCTTTCCGCCGCCCCGGTGGAGCCCCCGGCGCTGCCAACCGCGGCGCGCCTGCTCCGGCGCCGAAGACCCCGAAGGTCGGCGACAAGCCGCGCGGCCGCCTGACGCTGTCGACCGCCACGGGCGGGGATGACGAGCGGACCCGTTCGCTCGCCTCCTTCCGCCGGCGCGTGCAGCGCATGACCGGCCATCGCGCCTCGGATGTGCAGAAAGAGCGCGTGATGCGCGAGGTGATCATCCCCGAGACGATCACCATCCAGGAACTCGCGAACCGCATGTCGGAGCGCGGCGTCGACGTCATCCGTCTGCTGATGAAGCAGGGTGCGATGCACAAGATCACCGACGTGATCGACGCCGACACCGCTCAGCTCGTGGCCGAGGAAATGGGCCATAGTGTCAAGCGCGTCGCCGAGTCCGACGTCGAGGAAGGCTTGTTCGACACGCCCGATACCGACGATACGCTGGAGCCGCGGCCGCCGGTCGTGACCATCATGGGCCATGTCGACCACGGCAAGACTTCGCTGCTCGACGCGATCCGCAAGACCCATGTCGTCTCCGGCGAGGCCGGCGGCATCACCCAGCATATCGGCGCCTATCAGGTGACGACGCCGGCCGGTGCCCGGGTGACCTTCATCGACACGCCCGGCCACGCCGCCTTCACGGCGATGCGCGCTCGCGGCGCCAAGGTGACCGACATCGTGGTTCTGGTCGTGGCGGCCGATGACGGCGTGATGCCGCAGACGGTCGAGGCCATCAATCACGCCAAGGCGGCCAAGGTGCCGCTGATCGTGGCGATCAACAAGATCGACAAGTCCGACGCCAACCCGGATCGGGTTCGTTCCGAGCTGCTGCAATACGAGATCCAGGTCGAGTCGCTCGGCGGCGAGACGCTGGAGATCGAGGTTTCGGCCAAGACCGGCCAGGGGCTCGACACGTTGCTCGACGCGATCGCGCTGCAGGCCGAAGTGCTCGACCTCAAGGCCAACCCCGAGCGCGCCGCCGAAGGCACGGTCATCGAGGCCAAGCTCGACCGCGGCCGCGGCCCGGTCGCCACCGTGCTGGTCCAGCGCGGCACGCTGCGCACCGGTGACATCATCGTCGCCGGCGCCGAATGGGGCCGTGTCCGGGCGCTGATCTCCGATACCGGTGCTCAGATCAAGGAAGCGGCGCCGTCGCTGCCGGTCGAGGTGCTCGGCTTCAACGGAACGCCAGAAGCCGGCGATCGCGTCGCGGTCGTCGAGTCGGAAGCGCGGGCCCGCGAGATCACCGATTACCGCGAGCGCCAGAAGCGCGATCGTCTCGCTGCCCGCGGCGCTGGCTCCGGCGCCGGCCGCTCGCTCGCCGAGATGATGCGCGAGCTCAAGGAAGGCGCTGGCCGCAAGGAGTTCCCGCTCGTCGTCAAGGGCGACGTGCAGGGCTCGGTCGAGGCCATCGTCGGCTCGCTCGAGAAGGTCGGCAATGACGAGGTCCGCGCCCGCGTGCTCTCGTCCGGCGTCGGCGCGATCACCGAATCCGACGTCACCCTGGCCCAGGCTTCGGGCGCGGTGGTGATCGGCTTCAACGTCCGCGCCCACAAGGAAGCGCGTGAGGCGGCCGAACGGGCCGGCGTCGAGATCCGCTACTACAGCATCATCTACAACCTGATGGATGATGTGAAGGATGCGATGTCGGGCCTGCTGGCACCGACCCTGCGCGAGACCATGCTCGGCAACGCGCAGATCCTCGAGATCTTCAACGTCTCGAAGGTCGGCAAGATTGCCGGCTGCCGCGTCACCGACGGCACGATCGAGCGCGGCGCCAATGTCCGCCTGATCCGCGACGGCGTCGTGGTTCACGAGGGCAAGCTCGCCCAGCTCAAGCGCTTCAAGGACGACGCCAAGGAAGTGGTCGCCGGCCAGGAGTGCGGCATGTCCTTCGAGAGCTACCAGGACATGCGCCAGGGCGACGTGATCGAGTGCTTCCGCGTCGAGGAGATCAAGCGCAGCCTCTGACCGGCCCGCTTGCTCCCCGGATACATTCTGATGGCCGGGCTTTCGCCCGGCCATGACGTTTCAAACCCGTCCGTCCGGTCCGATCCCGGAGAACGAGAACCATGGCAAAGAAACCCAATACCCAGGGCTCCGGGCCCTCGCAGCGGCAATTGCGCGTCGGCGAACTGATCCGACATGCCCTGGCGGAGATGCTGGCGCGCGGCGACATCCATGACGATGTCCTGGCCAAGCACGTGATCACCGTGCCGGAGGTCCGGCTCTCGCCCGATCTCAAGCTCGCGACCTGCTACATCATGCCGCTCGGCGGCCAGGACGTGGCTCCGGTGCTGAAGGCGCTCGACGCCAACAAGCGCCATATCCGCGGCGAGATCGCCCACCGGGTGAACCTGAAATACGCGCCGGACCTGCGCTTCCGTCAGGATGAGAGCTTCGACGAGGCCGCCCGGATCGACGCCCTGCTCGATTCCGAGGCCGTGCGCCGTGACACTGACCGCAAGCCGCTGCGCATCGACCAAGACTTTGACCAGCAAGACAAGCACGATGACGACGACTGACGAGAACCGCCCGGCAGAGGCGGATGGCGGCCGGCCGCCGCGGCCGAAGAAGCGCGACGTGCATGGCTGGGTCGTGCTCGACAAGCCCGTCGGCATGACTTCGACCCACGCGGTCAGCGTGGTGAAGCGCGCCTATGCCGCCAAGAAGGCCGGCCATGCCGGCACGCTCGACCCGCTCGCCTCGGGACTGCTGCCGATCGCGCTCGGCGAAGCCACCAAGACCGTCCCCTTCGTGATGGACGGCCGCAAGGCCTATGAGTTCACCGTCGCCTGGGGCTCGCAGACCGATACCGACGACACCGAGGGCAAGGTCGTCGCGACCTCCGAGCTGCGACCGGACGAGGCCGCGATCGCGGCCTTGCTGCCGCGCTTCACCGGGACGATCCAGCAGGTGCCGCCGAAATTCTCGGCGATCAAGATCGCCGGCGAGCGCGCCTACGACCTCGCCCGCGATGGCGAGGAGGTGACGCTGGAGGCTCGCCCGGTCGAGATCACCGCCCTGCGCATCGTCCGGCATGACGGCCCGACCACGACCTTCGAGGCCGAATGCGGCAAGGGCACCTATGTCCGCGCCATTGCCAGGGATCTCGGCCTGGCGCTGGGCTGCCTCGGCCATGTCGCGCATCTCAGGCGTACCCGCGTCGGCCCGTTCGCAGTGGTGGATGCCGCCACGGTCGAGGCTCTGCGCGACGGCGAGAGCGCCACGGCGGCGCTGCGACCGGTCTCTGCGGCCCTTGCCCTGATCCCGGAGATCGTGATCCATCGCGACGCTGCACTCCGGCTGAAGCGCGGCCAGAGCGTGCTGCTGCGCGGCCGTGACGCGCCCCTGGAGGCGGAGGCGGTCTATGCGGTCAGCGGCGGCGTCCTGATCGCCACCGGCTCGATCACGCAGGGCGAATTCGTTCCGCACCGGGTCTTCAACCTCTAGAAGTACGGCCTGCGCGGCACACGCTCGACGTGATGCATTTCGTACCGAATGGAACGAACCATACTCTAAACAGGCATTTTCGGGTCCAATTCGTCCCCGTTTAAAGCGAAATTTACCAGTTTGGACCGGTTCTTGAGTGCTGGCCGATCTCGGCCGCCTCAAGGAGCCGCCCGTGAAGAAGCTCGCCTCCCTCTGGCTACCGATCTCCAACCGGCTCGCGATCGTCGGCGTTGCCATCTTCGCCGCCGCGATCGCAGCATCGGTGATCGTCTCGATCCGCGCCGCCGACAGCGCGATGCGCGAACGGGCCCAGGCGAGCCTGACCGTCAACATCAACTTGCTGCGGGATATTCTCGCTGCCAAGGGTGAGCCGCGGCTGGACGGCGACAAGCTCTATTTCGGCTCGGAGCTGGTCAACGGCAACTTTGCCGCGGTCGACAAGGTCAAGACGCTCTCCGGGGGCACCGCGACCGTGTTCATGGGCGACACGCGCGTCTCGACCAACGTCCAGAAGCCGGATGGCTCGCGGGCGATCGGCACCAAGCTCGCGCAAGGCCCGGCCAATGATGCCGTCTTCAAGGAGCGGCGGACCTATTCCGGCGCCGCCGACATCCTCGGCGTGCCTTATTTCACGATCTACGAGCCGATCGTCCAGACATCGAACAATGCCGTGATCGGCATCCTCTATGTCGGCATCAAGCAGGCGGACTTCCTCACCGTCATCGACGAGATGATCCGCAACAACGTCATAGCTGGCCTCGTGATCGCCGTGATCGGCGGGACGCTGCTGTTCTGGCTGACGCGCCGGACGCTGCGGCCACTCGGCCAGCTCAAGGACGCGACGCTGAAGATCGCGGCGGGCGACCTCGCCAGCGAGCCGCCCAAGCTGCGCAGCGGCGACGAGGTCGCAGCCATGGCGGACGCGGTCGCAGTCCTGCGCGAAGCGGCGATCGAGAAGACGCGGCTGGAGACCGAAGCGACGGAGCAGTCGGAGCGCAGCGATGCCGAGCGCCGCAGCAACCAGGCCGAGCGCGAGCGTACCGCAGAGCAGCAGCGTGAGCACGCACGCCAGCAGGAAGCGATCGTTCGTGCCCTTGCTACCGGGCTGGAGCGACTCGCCCAGGCCGATCTGACCTGCCGGCTCGAAGACGCCTTCCCTGCCGAATACGAGCAGCTCCGGGCCGATTTCAACGAAGCCGTCGATCGCCTTTCGGCGACGGTGTCGACGATCCAGATGACGGCATCGGATGTCGGGATAGCGGCGCGGGAGATCAACATGGGCGCGGACGATCTGTCGAAGCGCACCGAGGAGCAGGCCTCCTCGCTGGAGGAGACCGCGGCGACGACCGAGGA